>JAFEAS010000064.1:0-25413 GCA_018266315.1 Chloroflexi bacterium SZAS-1
CGTATTGCTCGGCGTCGGCGTATTGCTCGGCGTCGGCGTGTTGCTCGGCGTGGGCGTGGGCGGAATAGGGGTTGGCGTTGGCACAAAACCCGATGTAACCTGGCAGCCAGTAGTAATCGTGCGACTCGCCACCGCATTCACGTTCACCTGCGGAATAAACTGCCGGGTGAGCGGGTCGATTGGATCGAATGAATATTGCACAGTCACCGTCACCGGGTCGCCAAAGCACTGGCGATCGCCAAAACTGCCACTATAGCCTAATGGTAATATCGGCAGCGGCAAGGCGGCGCTGGTATCAACCGATGCACTGACATAATCAAGTTTAGGCGTAATTAACGTTTTGTCGACTAATGCAACGACACGGGCGCGCGTATCTTCGCGAATAGCAATATAATCTGCCCCGGTTGTATTGTTGGGGCAGGCATGCACTGCCGCCGAGCGTGCACCTTCGCGCGCAGCATTGTGTACCTCGGCATAGATGAACAGAATATAGCCCATCTCGATGATACCAATAATGAGCAGCAAGAGCACTGGTAACACCAATGCAAATTCAACCATGCTCTGCGCGCGCGGGCTTCGATGCGTCTGGTATTGCGCTTGCATCGCCTTACTCCTTACCGCTCCCCTTGTAGCTACCCTGCTGGGCAGTTCGTGGTATGATGCGCCTGCGAACGAGCCGATACCCACGAAAGGAGCATTTCACATGGAAATTAAATTCACGCCTTGGCGAATGGCATATATTCAAAGCGCCGATACACCTGCGCATACGGGCTGTGTGCTTTGTGCCAACGGGCAGGCCGAGCCTAGTGCAACCAATCTGGTGCTGTATCGCGGCACCAGCTGCTATGTCTTAATGAACTTATACCCATACAACACCGGGCATCTCATGGTTGTGCCTTTCCAGCATACCGCCGATCTGCCAGGCCTGGCAGGCGATGTTGCAGGCGAGCTATTTGCGCTAACACAGCGCAGTGTTACCATTCTTGGCGATGTATTACGGCCCCACGGGTTCAATATTGGAATGAACCTTGGGCAAACCGCTGGCGCAGGTATCGATACACACTTACATATGCATATTGTGCCGCGCTGGAACGGCGATGCGAATTTCATGCCCATTATTGGTGGCACAAAACTTGTGCCCGAAGCGCTCGAACAGACATACGCCAAGCTGCATCCCCATTTCGCGGCGTAACCACAGCCCGCTAGGCACAGCACAATCTAGCGGGCTGCGCCATGGATCTGGGGTTATGGCACAATTACGCCGACCATCGTTCCATTATGCTGCCGCAATTCCACGGTTGCCGGGTGCGCGCCTTCAACTGTTACGCCACTTACGGTCAGGGGCTGTGCCCCGTTAACCTCAACACTGTAGCGGCCAGCTGGCAGCGTTGTGCTAGTGCCAATTGCCCCGCGGTAAACCTCCTGGCCCGCGTCATCACGCACGATATACTCGGTGAGCGCCGCCTGGTGCAGAGCACTGGTGAGCTGCTGTGCATCAGCAGCATCGAAGTAGCGACCACCGCCAGCCTGGGCAATCGCCGCCAGGCGGCCCGATGTAGTACCGTTGACGCTAAAGCCAATGACATCGATCGTGAGCTGCGGAGTATTAGCACGAAGCTGCTGGGCCACGGCTACCGGATCGGTGCGGCAGGTTTCTTCGCCATCGCTCACTAGAATGATATGAACAGCCCCCTGCGCTCCTTTGATATCACCGGCCACCAGCCGAAGCGCCGCGCCGGTTGGCGTTTGGCCTAGCTGCACCGGGTTGATTGCATTGATGCGCGCTACCATGTTGGTACGATCGAGCGGGCCGAGCGGCACGACCAGCTCAATATCGCTACAATCGGCACCACGACGATGCCCATACGCGCGTAGTGCAACATTGGTAGTGGTAGGTAGCTGGTTAATCAGGTTCGAGAGGGCGTCGTGCGCAATATCGATGCGGCGCTGATTGCCAATAAATGCGCCCATACTTCCCGACGAATCGAGGATCAGCTCGATATTATCGATTGCGGTGGTGGGCGGCGCATCGGCGGCCAGGCGCACCACCAGCTGGCCTGGTTCTGGCGGCGTGGTAGGCGCAGCAATTGGCGTATCGGCTGGGATGGGTGTGCTCGTCGGCGCAGGTGTAGGCAGCGAAATCGCGGGGGTGGGCACAGCCGCGCCAATCGGCGACTGAGCTACAGTTGGGCGAAGCGCTACCAGCAGCAAGCCCAGTAGTACCAGCGCAGGCACCGCCGTAATAAAGCGTGGCCGCAAAAAGGTGCGGTATTTGGGCGGCAATACGCCCTCGGGGGCCTCAGTGCGCTCGATCTCTATCTTCAGCTTAGCATCGGCCAGTAAGCTCTCGACCTCAGGGTACGCATTGCTCAGTGCCTGAAGTTGCGTGAACATGTCGGAAGCAGCGCGCCACTCACCTGCGCGGTAATGGGCTAAACCACGTGCATACAACTCTTCAGGGAGGTTGAACTGTGCATCATTCATGGATGACCTCTGTACGCCACGAGCAGAGTGGCAACTATTAATAGTTTTTCGCTTGTTATGCCTGTGCCTCCAGCAGCACGGCACCTTGTCAATGCTTCTGCTGTTGGCGCTCCGCTAGCACATACTCTTTATAGCCCACCAAACGACGTGATAAGATCGGGAACGGCTGGCCCCAGCAATACGGCAAAGATCGATGGGAAGATTAAAAACACCAGCGGTATCATCATTTTCACCGGGGCCTGGTTCGCGCGCTCCTGGGCACGCTGGCGGCGTTTTACGCGCAGCTCTTCGGCTTGCACGGTTAGCACACGGCCCACGCTTACGCCCATCGACTCAGCCTGGTTGACCGCCGACACAAACGTATTAACATCAAGCACACCTGTACGTTCGCCCAGCCCGGCCAGTGCTTCGCGGCGCGACTGACCCATGCGCATATCGCTCAGTGCGCGGCTAAACTCGGCGGCTAGCTCGTTATCCCATTTGCTCGTAATTTCTTGCATCGCGCTCTCGAAGCTCAAACCAGCCTCGTTCGCAATCACCAGCAGATCAAGCGCATCGGGCAGCGCATTGGTTATCGCAAGCTGGCGCTGCGACACAAGCCGCGAAAGCCAGAAATCGGGCAGTGCAAACGCGCAGAAGGCGAGCATTCCAAGCATCAGTATATTGAAGAATGTGGCCGGGTAATGCGTCAGGTAGGCAAACACAAGCACCAGGCCCACCGTCAACATCATTACTAGCCCCTTCACTCCAACAAACGCCGTCGGCTGGATATTTGATGGATTCCCGGCCATAACCAGGCGCTGCCGCAGCACATTCATCCGTGTTTGCGGCAACATCCAAACAAACAAACGTGCAGCCCGCTGTGCCAGTGGCAACACTACGCGCTCGCTGAATGGCTTCGATAATTCAAGCTCTTTGAGCGTTACCTGCTGAGCCAGCTCCTCGCCCGCTAAATACAAACCCAGGCGCTGATTCAGCTGCTTATCGCGGCGCGTTGCTAACACAGCCATAAACAGCATACTCGCGCTCGCCGTTGCCATCAGGCTGAGCAGAATAATCATCAGCATGGCGCAACCTCACACCTTAATATCAACAATTTTGCGAATGACCAGGAACCCCATGATCCAGAAGATCGCTGCGCCAATTGGAATACAGAGCGTCCAGCCCGGTAAAAACAGTTTGCTCATATACTTCGGGTTAATCGCAAAAATGATCAGCGCCAGTCCAATTGGCAGAAAGCCAATGATATAGCTCGAAATGCGCTGCATCGAGGTAATCACACGCACATCACGCCGCAGCCGGGAACGCTCGCGAATAGTGTTGCTGATGGTGTCGAGCATTGTAGTAAGGTTGCCGCCCACGCGCGCATGGATTTTGATGGCTGTAACCGCCAGATCGAGATCTTCGCTTTCCATACGCACCACCAGGTTATCGAGCGCCTGCGGAAGCGTAAGCCCAAGCTGAATTTCCTTGCCAACCCGCAGCAGCTCGCGCTTGGTGGGTTCGGGGGCGTCTTTCGCTACCTGGGCAATCGACTGCAACAGGCTAAAGCCACCGCGCATTGAGGCCGCAACCAGCGCTAGCGTCTCGGCCAGCTGGTCGCCAAAGGCGCGATTACGCTGCACCCGTCGGCGGCGCAACCAGAAAATTGGGATGATATAGCCCACAACGATCGCAGGCGGGATCGCAAGCAGCGAGCGCCAGATAAACATCGCCACAATCGCCAGCACTAATGGCACAGCAACGCGAATTAGCAAGTACTCGGGCACAGTGAGCGGTAGATCAGCTTGCCCAAGATCTTGCTCAACCCGTTCGGCGAAGCTCTGCCGTTTAATCGCTTCATTCAGCCGCTCGGCAAACGCTGGCAGGGCGGTCGGCGTTTCGGCAATCGGCTCGGGGGCAGTAATAACATTGTCGACAAGGTAGGTATTCAGGCGTGATTCGACCTTCATATCGCGCCGTAAAATACGCCGCAGACCGAACAAGAACGCCAGCATGCCAACACTTGCCACCAGTGCCGCGCCAATGGGTAAGATGCTGGTGAGAATATCCATAGTGCCTACCCTTTACCCTCGCCCCATTGGTGCTACACCAAACACCTGCGGCGGCAGTGTAATATTGAGCTGCTGCAACCGCTCCATAAATCGTGGGCGAATACCAGTAGGTACCATTCGCCCAACGATCCGCCCCTCGTGTATGCCCTGCCGCTGAAATACAAATAAATCCGACATCGTAATTGCCTCGCTGCCCAATCCGGTTAGCTCAGATACATGGGTAATGCGGCGCGAACCATCTTGCATGCGTTCGAGCTGAACGATAATATTGATCGCCGAGGAGATTTGCTCGCGAATGGCGCGGATGGGCAGATCCATGCCCGCCATCATCACCATTGTCTCCATACGGTGAAGCGCATCACGCGGGCTATTCGCGTGCAGGGTCGTCATCGAGCCATCGTGGCCGGTGTTCATCGCCTGCAACATATCAAGCGATTCGCCCGCGCGGCACTCGCCAACAACGATGCGGTCGGGGCGCATACGCAGCGCGTTTACCACTAACTCGCGGATGCCGATCTCGTTACGGCCCTCAATGTTCGCCGGGCGCGATTCGAGCGTTATGACATGACGCTGCTGTAACTGAAGCTCGGCCGCATTCTCGATCGTAATAATGCGCTCATCTTCCGGAATAAACGACGAAAGCACATTCAGCAGGGTGGTTTTTCCGGTGCCGGTGCCGCCCGAAACAATCACATTCAGGCGACCAAGCACGCAGGCGCGCAAAAACTCGATCAGCTCGGGGGTAGCACTACCGCGCCGCACCAGATCGGCACCCGAAAGCGGATGCTTGAAAAATTTACGGATGGTGAGCGAAGGCCCATTCAAACACAATGGCGGAATGATCGCATTGACACGGCTGCCATCGGGCAAACGCGCATCGACCATCGGCATCGTTTCATCGCAGCGGCGGCCCAGGGGCGAAATAATCCGGTCGATGATGCGGCGTACATGGTTCTCGTCGGCAAAGCGCGCATTGGTTTCTACCAGTCTGCCCTCACGCTCGATCCAGATCTGGTCGGGGCCATTGACCATAATTTCGGTTATGCTTTCATCCGACAGTAATGGCTCAAGCGGGCCAAACCCGAGCATTTCGGCCTGCGATAGGCGCGCCAGCCGCATCCGCTCACGTTCGGATACAACCCGACCGCTCATCTCTAACTGCTCATTCACGAGCGTCGCAATGCGGCGGTTCAGGTATTCCGGGTCGCGGCCATTATTCACCGCATTTGATTCTGAAAGCAGCCGCGACTGCACCTGCTCAATTAGCTCACGATCCTCGCGTGAGATTCCACCACTCGGTACTGGCGGCTCGGCGGGCGCTGGCTTCGGCTCAACCATTACCGGTGCGTCGGCCACAACTGGTTTCGTTTCATTTGGGCTAGCTGCTTGGCGCGTAAAGCGAATACGATTCATTGCACGCTCTCCTTATGCCTCACGCCGCACAAACCGAAATAACCCACGCCGCTCTTTCTCTTCGGTCGCCTCTGGTGATTTTGCAGCCCGATTGTTTGGCGTCAGCGAAAGTGGGTTCACCTGATCGCCCGCGACATGCGCAGCCAACTTAAGCAGGCTCTGCCCCACCCAACTTTGGGGATGCGAAAGCACAATTGGCACGCCGCGATTGATGCTATAGGCAATCAGGCGACCTTCGCTGGGGATATTTGCCCCAACCTGATGGCGCAAGTGCTGCTGTACATCCTGAAGCGCAATGTTATCGACGCTGGGAAAACGATTGAGCACGAGCGTTAGTCGGCCTTCTACCAGGTTTTGCGCGCGCGCGAATTCAAGGAATTGCTTGGTATTGCGTAATGCTGGCACTTCAGGTGTCGTCACCACCAATATTTCGTTCGCGCGCCGTAGCAGGGCACCAACCACATCATCGAGAAACGACCATGTATCCACTATCACGTAATCGTTGCGTTCAAGCAGCCGATCGAGGATGATATCAATCTGGTCGGTAGACACATCGCCCGCCGCTTCAGGCGAGGTAGGTGCAAGCAATATCTGCAAGCCCGAGCTGTGTTGCTGAAGCACTGGTGCCAGCATCGTGTCGTCAATTTCATCGACACGCGGCAATAGATCTTGAATGGTATACTTCGACCAGATGTTGAGTTGTACCCCTGCGCCACCAAATTGCAAGCTACAATCGGCGAGCACCACCCGGCCAGCACTCATCTGGCGCAGCGCCACCGCCAGGTTGGTAGCGATGGTTGTTGTACCAACCCCACCCTTGGGCGAAAATACCACCACCAGCTTGCCTTTACCAGCGGCCTGGCTCCCACTACGGTGGTCGAGCGCATAGGTACGCCGATCGGCCTCGATCGACAGCAGCGAGCGAATACTCTCGAGCAGTTCGGAATACTGAAACGCACCGCGCACCATGACATCGCGGGCACCCGCAGCTACCAGGCGGCGGAGTGCACCAACATCGGGCTTGGGAACGATCGCAATACACATTGTTGCTGGTACCGTCGAGAAGATCTGGCGCACACACGCTTCAGCCTGCTCGGAATCACGATCCACAATCACGATCGTCGGGTGTGCCTGACGCACCAGATCGAGCCCGGCCTGCACCACGCCAACCACATCAACCCGCGCAAAACCTGCCTGATTCGCCAGGCGCTGGCCCCACTCCTGATCTAATCGCTCAGGTGCGGTAATGACGACAATATGCACCGATGAGTCATCCAACATAGCGCGAATCCTTTCTAGGATTGGGTGAAACGCTCTATTACTGCTGGGAAAGGTAGCGCTTCGAGAATTCCAGCCGGTCGATCGAGGGAGCGGTAAACGGATCCTGATTAGTTGGCGAGCGCAACGTAAAGTCAATCGTGCCGCCCGAATCTTTTGCGTATTTCAGCACCACCGCATCGGCCGGGGTTACACTGCATAGCAATGCCGTTGGTGCCCCTTGCTGATTAGTCAACATCTCTTNNACAGAAGCTATGTTACACCGTCCCCTTGCTCTTTGCCTTCTTCCTGTTTGGCGGTGCGTAATACCTTAAAGATTTCAATATTCTGTAGCGTGATCATGGTCGCTTTTCCCAGGTCTTTCTCCGTATCATCGTTACGAATCTCTTTAAGCGGTAAGGTGATATACAGGTCGACGTGATCACCATCCTGCAAAATATCGCTTTGGCTCATCAAATCAACAATTGGGAATGCAAATAACACAAAACCTTTTTTGATCTGCTGGCTCAAGCCCGAGCCTTGCCCACCAACGAATTGACCGGGCGCGAATGTTTCGCCCTGTGCCACTGGCCGCACTAATACGCGCTGATCGAGCATCGTAGTGTCGGTTATGGCGGTTAGCGGCACAAGATCAAGCGGGAATTCCTTCATCACATAATCTTCGGTGCTCAGGGTTGCCCCTGCTTCTAGCGGGCGCGCGGCAACTGGTAGCGGCATAGTGGGCGGCGGCGCATATTTCTGCAGCGCACTTTGCTCGGCCTGCTGCGCATTAATTGTATTCTGGCGCTGAAGGTACATAAACACCATCACACCGGTACTGAGCGCCAAAACTAAACCCAAGACAAAGAAAATCCAACCTCTACGTCGACTCACGAGCGGGCCTCCCTTCGCACGGCGTGCAGGCATCTAAGCCGTAGCATCGCTTTCAACAAAGCTAGCATCAGCATAACGACAACCAGGTCAACGCATATCGCATTACTATACGCAGTCTAGGCGTATATATTACAAGGCGAGAATACGCTGGGTGTTAAAACCACACGGGATTTACAAACTAGATGAGCTTGCGCCTGAATAAGTGACTCTATTTCCAAGACATGCAATAACTAGACCGGGTATAAATTATTTTTGATACGCAAATTAAAAGGAACAAAAAATTTATTACTACAAACCTTTATACTTTTATATTTCATCACATTCGATGTACTATAACATCGATAATGATTTGATTCGTTGACAATATCTGTAATCGTGCTGTAATGTTACGTCATTTTAAGCGCATTATTATAATCTAGAGAAAATTCTCCCAATAAAAAACACGTCGCAAGCCTATAGGCTTACAACGTGTTAATATAACAACTCGATTATCTAGCGAACAGCAGTGTAGTGGGAACTACAATCGATAATTTATAACAACATATCGTTCACAAGCCGTACAAACTGATCAACTTCAAACGGTTTTTGCAAAATCACGGCACCATCGGCTTCCATATCGGCAAACCATGGCTTGCGATTAAGCGCTGTCATAATGAAGACGGGGATGCCTTCATCTTGAAGCTCTTCCTTAATGAGGTGGAAGGCTTCGACACCATCCATCTGTGGCATCATAATATCGGAGACAACCAGATTGGGCTTGAGCGTTCGTATTTTCTCAATACCCTCCTGGCCATCGTTTGCTAAAATGACCTGGTACCCGGCCTCACGCAGTGCGATTTCAAGCACTGTCTGCATGGCTAAATCGTCGTCTATGATTAAAACCGTGCGTTTTCGCTTCATACTTTGACTCCCTTACGTCGGCAAGACCAAGACGGCGCGCGGCGCTATTATACCAGAAGATACGAGCATGCTATACGTATGGGTTACGCAGGCCATTCGCCTATTTTGTGACAAACTCGTTATCTCAGGGCGTAGCGCCCAGCCACCTATCTGCGTTTACTACATAAAGCATATAAAAAATCGTGTGTATGTTTGTGTGGAGGATCCCAAATGCAGCGAAATTCAATCATCCTTGTGGCCGTAGTGTTTTGTGTTATTGCTATTGTGACCGGGTATATCGTTACTGGCATGTCTTCGCCAAAAGGTGGTAGCATCAGTGCCCAGGCGGGCAGTACCGCCGTAGCGACCGCCGCAACTACCAATACGAGCCAGGCGCCGAGCACAGATGCAACTGCTGCGCCATCACCAACCCAGTCCAGCCCCGAGGCAACAACCGAACCAACCAGCGATGCGCAACCAACGGCAGCGCCCGAACCAACCGCTGCTCCTGAACCAACCGCTGCCCCGACGGCTGGTAAATTTGTTGAATATACGGTGCAACGTGGCGATGAGCTTTTAGCAATTGCTAAAAAGTTTAATGTTTCGGTGAAAGACATCCTCGCAAATAACGATATTCCCAACCCCGATAGCTTGCGTGTAAGCCAGGTACTGCGCATTCCAGTACAATAAACGTACAGATTCAACGAAATTTGGTGCAGGGCAGCGCAGGCTGCCCTTTTTGTATGCCTGCTATATCGACCGATCACATATTCTCAAAAACGTGCTACCATAGACGCGGTATCCTACAAGGCCAGCTACCATGAAGGAGCCTGGTATGGATCGCGCGAATCTCATTGCCGAGCTGAAGCGTGTTGTTGGCGCACGCGCCGTCGTTGACGATGCAGCGGCACTTATGACGTATGAGGCCGATGGCTGCGTGATGGATTTGCATGCGCCAACGCTGGTGGTGTTACCCGCCACCACCGAACAGGTGGCCAATGTGGTGCAGCTCGCGCAGCGCGCCCGCATCCCAATTGTGCCACGCGGCGCAGGCACCGGGCTGGCTGGTGGAGCCACGCCCATGCAAGGTGGTATCGTTATCGCTACAACGCGCATGGATCAGGTGCTCGAAGTCGATGCGCGGAATCGCCGCGCCCGGGTGCAGCCCGGTGTTATCAACTGGGAACTCAGCCAGTACCTCGCGCCCTACGGCTACCAATTCGTCCCCGATCCTTCCTCGCAGCGCGCCTGTACTGTGGGCGGCAACATTGCGAACAACAGCGGCGGCCCACACTGCCTCAAGTATGGCACCACTACCGACCATATTCTTGCACTACGGATGGTGCTACCCGATGGCAGCGTCATCTGGACAAGCGATGGCAGCGCCGACCGCATTGGCTACGATCTTCAGGGCGTGCTTACTGGCAGCGAGGGCATGTGCGGCGTCATCACCGAGGCATGGGTACGGCTCACGCGCCTGCCCGAAGCACAGCGTGTGGTACTGGCGCTGTTCCCCGATATTCCCTCGGCTTCGCAAACGGTTTCAACCGTGGTTGCCCGTGGGTTCCTCCCCGCTGCGCTCGAAATGATGGATCAGCTGGCGATTAAGGCTGTCAACGGGATGTATCGCCTCGGGCTGCCCGAAAGCGCTGGCGCGGCGCTGCTGATTGAGCTTGATGGCGTCAGCGACGGCCTCGACGACCTGCTGGCCGAAGTGACTGGCACATGCCGCGATTTCGGCGCGATGGAGGTACGGCCCGCCAAAACCCCCGAAGAACAGGCCCAGGTGTGGGCCGCGCGCAAAAATGCCTTCGGCGCGATGGGGCGCCTTTCCCCCAGCTATTACCTGGTCGATACAGTGGTTCCACGGACACGCCTGCCCGCGACACTGGCGCGCGTTGGCGAGGTGTCGCAGGAATTCAAGCTGCCCATCGCGAATGTCTTCCACGCTGGCGATGGTAATCTGCACCCGCTCATTTTGTTCGATCGGCGCGACAAAAGCCAGCTCGAACGCGCGTTGCTGGCTGCCAACGCGGTGCTGCGCGAGTCGATCGAGCAGGGCGGCGTTATTAGTGGCGAACATGGGATTGGCGTAGAGAAGCGCGATTACATGACATTACTGTATTCGACCGACGACCTGGCCGCAATGGCGGGCCTAAAGCAATGTTTCGACCCTCACGAGCTGTTCAACCCTGGCAAAGTCTTCCCAGCTGGGCGTGGCTGCGGCGAGCTAGCGGCACTGCGTCGGAGCGGCCTAAACGCCGCTGATGTCGCTGGAACACCAGCTGGCGCATGGCTATAGCTCACTTGCCAGCTGAAAGAACGAGATCGTTATGACCAAGCCCGACACACTGGCCCGCGCGCTTGCCACGGTGGTAGCGCCAGAATATGTCCAAGCCGACCCGGTGGCCTGTGCCCCTTACCAGATTCATGGCATTGTACCAGGCTGCACTATTGCCCCCGCCAGCCTTGAAGAGCTGGCGGCGGTGCTGCGACTGGCGCAGGAGCATGGTGCAGCAGTAGCGCCCTGGGGCGGCGGTACGCAACAGCTACTAGGCCACCCGCCTGCCCGCCTTGATCTTGTCGTGCGTACCGAGCGCCTGAGCCAGGTGCTTGAACATGAACCTGCTGACCTGACCATTTCAGTCGGCGCGGGGCTACCCATCGGTGCATTACGCGATTATCTTGCCCCACACCGCCAGATGCTGCCGCTCGATCCACCGCTACCCGCCCGCGCTACTATCGGTGGGCTGCTAGCAACCGCCGCTGACGGCCCGCGACGGCTGGGCTATGGCACACTGCGCGAGCTATTGATTGGTATCACGGTGGTTGAGGCGGGCGGGCGTATCTCACGTGGCGGCGGCATGGTCGTGAAGAACGTCAGCGGCTTCGATATGATGAAGCTCTACCATGGCAGCTTCGGCACATTAGCCATCATTGCCGCCGCTAATTTCAAGCTATTGCCCCTACCACGCGCTGCCACAACACTGCTTTGCCGCTTTGGCCAGCCCGGCGCTGCATTCGCAATGCTCGATGCCCTGCACCAGACACAGCTTACCCCCACGGCTGCCGAATACCTTAACCAGGCTGCGCTGATGGAGCTGGGCTTCGAGGGAAGCTGTGCGCTGGCATTGCGCGCAGAAGGGCTACCTGCCGCCGTTGAGCGCCATATGACCGATATGGCCGCGCTTGCCGAGCGGCACAGCGCCAGCGGCACCGAACGGCTCAACCACGAGCAAGAAGCCGAGCTATGGCTGCGCATTGCCGACTTATCACAAGCCACCGAGCTGCCTGCCAATACTGTCCTGGTGAAGCTTGTGGGGCAACCCGCAACCATCGAAACGACTGTTGCGCAGGTAGAAGCGTTCGCACAGACGCATGGTGGGCAAGCCCTGATGAGCGCGCGTGCACTGAATGGCATTGTGTATGCGCGACTACCCGTGCCCACACAACCGCAGGCGCTGGCAGCGCTACCAGGGTTGCAATGGGCAGCAGGCACCGCCCCGGATTTACCATACTGGGGCACCGAGCCTGCCGGGTTCACCCTTATGCAGCGCATCAAGGCCGAATTCGACCCTGCCGGGCAGCTTAACCCTGGGCGATTTATTCCAGGAATTTAGCAACCGGCTGGCGAGCCTGGCTCAATGGAATACGAAAACAATACCGTTTCTGCCGCTTATCTGCCTAAATACATCATATGACAACAAACGACATTCTTGGCCTGGTCGCCTCCTACGTCTATGCCATTGGGCTGATTGCACTAGCCGAAGTGCTGCGCCGCACCATAAACCTACCCCAAGAGCTGACGCGGAAGCTGGTGCATGTCGGCGCAGGCATGTGGGTGTTCGGCACGCTGGCGCTATTCGATCACTGGCAGTGGGGCGTGTTACCCTTCGCCACCTTCATCGTCGGCAATTATTTATTTTATCGCTACCGGGTGTTTAGCTCAATGGATAGCGCCAACGGCACGCCTGGCACGGTCTACTTCGCGCTGGCAATTACCGTGCTGTTTGGGCTGCTGTGGCGCCCACAGGGGCCAATTGATCGCGCACCAGTTGCGGTGGCTGGAACAATGGCGCTTACCTGGGGCGACGCGCTGGCTGCGCTGGTAGGTCAGCGCTATGGCTGGCATCGTTACCGGTTTGGGCGGAGCACACGCTCGTGGGAGGGGTCGATCACGCTCTTCATTGCTGCGGCAATTGCCATTCTGCTGACGCTGGTGTGGCTGCCTGGCTCGGCACTCAGCCCACTATCAGTAGCGCCAGGAAATGCCCTCGCTTTGGCTGCGGCGCTGGTTGCAGCCCTGGCTGCGGCGCTGGCCGAGGCGGTTTCGCCCCACGGCACCGACAACCTGAGCGTGCCGTTTGTGGCGACGCTGGCGGTCTGGCTGATTGCGGGATAAGGGACGAGACATGGCGTAGTTGGCAGCTAGCGCCTGTCAATTAGTGGGAGGTGTGGACGATGAGTGGCGGTCAATCAGGCTGTGTCGCATCAGGCTCATCGGCTAGGGGAAGGGTAAAGCTGAAGGTGGTGCCCTGGCCCTCCACGCTCTCAAACCAGATATCGCCGCCATGCAGTTGTACGATACGCTGGGCAATCACCAGACTCAGCCCGCCATAGCGCCCTTCCTTCAACGGATTTTCGCCCCGAAAGAACGGTGTGAAAATACGCGCTTGGTCAGCAGTGCGAATGCCCACCCCAGTATCGCCCACATCAACGCGTACCCTCTCGCCCGCGCGCCGAGCCCGAACAGTTACCGACCCTTCAGGGAGAGTGTAGCGTAAGGCATTATTCAGCAGCACCAGCAGCACCTGTCGTAGGCGCACGCGGTCGGCCTGAATGAGCGGCAGCCCGGCTTCAAGCTCGAATGTTAAGCTTAGTGGGCGGGCGGCAAAACGCTCGGCTAGCTCGTGCTCGGATTCTTGAAGAATCCCGGTAATGCTTATTGGTTCGGGCTGTAGCTGGGCAATCGCATAGCCGAGCGTATAGGCATCGTAAATCTGCGCGAAGAGCGTACCCTGGTGATTCGCATTTTCTTTAATCATGCCCGCAAACTCGCGCTGCTCATCGGTGAGCGGGCCGAACCAGCCGCGTAGCAAACCTTCAGCCGCCCCGCCAATTGCCTGCAATGGCACACGTACATCGTGCAAGGCGCGGCACAGGTAATCGTACTGGCGGCGCTGAAGCTCAAGCTCAGGGCCTACATCCTGCAGCAAAATCAGCTCACCTGCGATTAGTCGCTCACCCTCCTCAGCCACGAGTGGCTGCCGACGAAAGGCGATCGTCTGTTCGCCAAGCGAATACTGGCCATATGCTGTTTCAGCAAGCGCGACAAGCTGTGCGCCACCAGGCAGGTGCGCAAGTGGCTGATCGAGCACTTGTAGTGCTTGAACACCCAGCAATGCTTCGGCGGCAGGATTGATGTGCCGAACGCAGCCATCACCATCGGTGATTAGCGCGGCCTCGGGCAAGGCGCGAAGTACCATCGTGCTCGTGGCAAACGCCCGCTCACGCTCAGTTTGGGTTGCAGAATTGCGCATTGGCGAGCTCCTCGGCAGTGGTGCACGTTATGGTCGGTAACAACATAACAAGCGCGTGATTATTGCCGGTGGCTCACCCGGCTATAGCATGAGGTTTACTATAGCAGAGAACCTGACGATGCGAATAAGAAATTGATTACAAAGCGGCCTACTACTATGCCCGGCGCAAATCTTTGATATTCAGCTGAAGCGTGCGGTTGCCATTCCACTCGTGCGCTTCAAGCACATAGGCAATATCAATCCAAGGGTACTTCGCAAAATAGCCCGCCAAATGGCCCAGCCGGAAGGCAATTGCGTCGAATGATGGGCCACCCCGGCCATCATCGATCCGCAGCTTCAAGTGCTGGCCTTCGGCACCACGCGCCCAGGCACCAGCCACACGCACGCGGTGGCTCATCAGTACCGGCTGCGGGTTCGCTTGCCCAAATGGCTCAAGCACGGCAATCTGCGCCAGTAGTTCCCAGCTCAGCTGGCCCAGCGGCACTTCAGCATCGATCTCAATCGCGGGCATCAGCAGATCATCGGGCAAATGCTCAGCGGCATACTCAAGCAAACGCGCCTCAAACACAGGAATATTATCGTTCGCAATAGTGAAGCCCGCCGCCGCGGTATGCCCGCCATAGCGCACAAACAAATCATCGCAGGCGGTTAACGCGTCGATGATGCTAAAGCCTGGCACCGAGCGCGCCGAGCCGCGCGAAGTTTCTTCGCCACGCTCAAGCAGCAGCACCGGGCGGCCTAGCTCTTCGACCATGCGCGCCGCTACAAGGCCAACCAGGCCCGCCGGGTAATCGACGCTATCGAGCATAACGATGCGCTGCTCGCTTTTACCCAGATCGTTCAGCTGCTGGCGCACCGCCGTCTGAATTTGCTTGGTCATATCCTGGCGCTGGCGATTCGCCTGATTCAGCTGCTCGGCCAGGTGCTGTGCTGCGCTGGTATCATCGGCCAGAAGCAACTGGTAGGCTAGCACTGCGTCATCGAGCCGCCCAGCCGCATTGAGCCGTGGCCCGAGCATAAAGCTAATATCCGAAGAAGTGACCTTCCCCTGCACCAGACCGGTCGCTACAATCAGCGCCTTGAGGCCGGGGCGTTGCGTAGCATTGATTGACTCCAGGCCAGCGCGCACCAGCACGCGGTTTTCGCCCAGCAGCGGCCCCATATCGGCGACGGTGCCGAGCGCAACGACATCCAGGAGATCGCGCCCACGCAGCGGCATTTTTACACCTAGCCGCGCCAATGCTTGCACCAGCTTATAGGCGATACCCACGCCCACCAGCTGCTTGTATGGGTAAGGGCAACCCGGCTGCTTTGGGTTCACCACAGCATAGGCAGCGGGCAGCACTTCCGGCGGCGTATGATGGTCGGTCACAATCACGTCGATATCCTGCGACTGGGCGTGGGCCACTTCCTGCACATTGCTAATGCCGCAATCAACTGTGATGAGCACCCGCACACCTTCGGCGGCGAGCTGGTCAATCGCTTCGATATTCAGGCCATAGCCCTCGCGCAGCCGGTGTGGGATGTATGGCCGAATATCGCCGCCCATTGCGCCAATCGCCTGCACCAGCAATGTCACTGCTGTCACCCCATCGGTATCGAAGTCGCCATAGACAGCTATCGGCTCGCCTTCGGCAATGGCAGCGGCAATACGCTGTGCGGCAGTCTGCATCCCTTTCAGCAAGAACGGATCGTGTAGGCCGCTTTTATAGTCGGGCGATAAAAATGTATCGATACTAGCTTGATCGCGTAGACCGCGCTGATAGAGCAAGGTAGCTACTACGGGGGCAAAACTGTGTAGCGCAGCCAGGGCGCTGGCGGGGGCTGGATCGCGGAGTACCCAGCGCTTTTTTCGAGCGGACATGCAGCCTCTACAGTCAAATGATCGTTATTCGGTGGTTGCAAGACAACGCGTGTGGCTTGTCTCAGTGAGTATAGCATCTGGCCCGAACCGGCGCAAACCCAAACCAAACAGCGATGAGGCAGCATAGCATGTATGCCCCATCGCTATCCTTCGTTGCTGTATTATCGATCGAAGCGAAAAATCTCCGCGTCGCGATTGGGCATGCCAGTGAATAGATCACGAATAATCTCGGCGGCGATCAGGCTATAGGTAATGCCATTCCCGCCATAACCCAGCGCAAAATAACCACGCGGCCACTCGTTGGTTTCGCCAATATAGGCCAGGCCATCTTTTGTTTCGCCAAACGTGCCAGCCCAGGCATAGGCTACCTCTATTGGGCTTTGCGGAAATAGTTCATTATAGCGCTTCAGTAACCGCACAGTTTTGGCCGGTAAGCGCCGATCGCGTTTCGCCTCGCTATCGTAAGGGTCGTCCTCACCACCAATCAGCACGCGCCCATCGTCGGTGGTACGCAGGTAGGCATACGGTCGTGCACTTTCCCAGATCAAGCACTGATCTTCGCCCCAGCCCTGAATTGGGCCGGTTGGCTCACTGATCAGTGCATACGTGCTTTTGAACGACACCACCTTACGCTTGAGGTATTGTTGTGCCTCGAAACCCGCCGCTACTGCCACGCGCTGTGCCGTCACCCGGCAACCACGTTCGGTTGTCAGGGTCACGCCGGTATCATTATGCTCGTAGCCAACCACGGTCGTGCGATCGTAAATGCCTGCGCCGAGGCCAGCAGTGGCACGCAGCAAGGCGTGCGTCAGTCGATAGACATCGACCTGCGCTGCGTCGTAGGAGAGCAGCCCGGCTGGGTAACGAAAAGAGAAGCGTGAGCTAATATCACCATCGGTCAGGTAATCGAGCCGAATACCACATGATCGTCGCGCCTCATACTCATCCTTCAGCGCGGCTACATCGCGCTTGCGGCTGGCAACATACAGGCTTTTTTTCGTGGTATAGCCACAATCATCACCCAACTCTTCGGTGAGCTTACCAATTTTATGCACCGCCTCCAGGCAGAGCAGGTAGCTGCGTACTGCGTTATCGCGCCCTACCATAGTCATCAGATCGCTCAGGTGGGTATCGACCTCGTACTGTAACAAGGCCGTGCTGGCACTGGTGCTGCCCGTCGCAATATCCCGCCGATCGAGCAATACTACGTTCGCCCCGGCTTTCGCCAGGTGATAGGCCACAAGCGCGCCGGTAATACCGCCGCCAATCACAGCGACATCGCACGTCACATCTTCTTTTAACGCTGGGTAGCTCGCTATTAGTCCATTCTTAATCGGCCAAAATGGGTAGCCCGATTTAAGATCCATATCTCGATACTCCATTCAAAAAAAGAACACCAGATTACTACTTACTCGATTGGTTGCTGGTCGTGCTCAATCAAGCACATCATCACGCTACGCTTCCAATCGCCGAAACGCTTCTGCTATAATAGCCGCGCCGCGCTGGCGGAACCCATTCGAATACAAGGAGGAAACCCATGGCTTATGGTGTCAAACTCGATCCACAGCCGATCGGGCCTGGGCTAAGCGTGCGCGATCTGGTGGATCGGCACCTGTATGCCTATAACGCGGCGCGTTTGCGCGAAGCCTGCCAGCTGTTCGCCCGCAAAATCGCCCAGCCCGATGTGACCATCGGTGTAACCCTTTCGGGCGCGCTAACACCCACTGGCCTGGGAACTTCGGCGATTGTACCGCTGATCCGCGCGGGCCTGATTGACTGGGTGGTGAGCACGGGTGCCAACCTGTACCACGATATGCACCGCTCGTTGGGCTTCGAGCTGTTCAACACCACGCCCTTTACCGACGACCGCGAGCTGCGCGATAAGCATATTATTCGTATCTACGATATTTTGTTCGATCAAGATGTGCTGCTTGAATCGGATGAGTTCTTGCGCCAGTGCATTCGCGGCCCCGAATTCCAGCGCACCATGAGCACCGCCGAGCTGCACTACCTGCTGGGCCGTTATACCCAGGCGCGCGAGCAGGCAATTGGCACCGAGTATGTCTCCATCCTTACCGCCGCGCACGAATGTGGCGTGCCGCTCTACACCTCCAGCCCCGGCGATTCGACGATTGGCATGAACGTTGCGGCGCTGGCGCTGGCGGGTAATCAGCTCAAATTCGATGTCGAGCGCGATGTCAATGAAACGACTGCAATTGTTCACCGAGCCAAGAAGGGCGGTGGGCAAAGTGCGGTGCTTATCTTTGGCGGCGGCTCACCCAAGAACTTCATTTTGCAGACCGAGCCGCAATTGCAGGAAATTATGGGCATCTCGGAAAAAGGCCACGACTACTTTATTCAGTTTACCGACGCTCGTCCCGACACGGGCGGCCTGAGCGGCGCGACACCAAGCGAGGCGATGACCTGGGGCAAGGTTGACCCCGACCAGCTGCCCGACACGATTGTGTGCTACGCCGACAGCACGATTGTGATGCCAATCCTGGCGGCCTATGCGCTTGAGACGGTTGGCTCACGCCCGCTCAAGCGCCTGTACGACCAGCGCGATACCCTGCTGAAAGACCTACAGGATGACTACGAACGCGCTAGCACGCCCCACCACAGCGATGAAATTCTGGGCGGTGGCGGTGGTACGGCCGTGGGGCGCGGCACCCCCGATGTCGGTCATTAGCAACTGCGCTGTTCGAAACCTGGCTGACAGGACGTACGCGGTTCCTGTATAGTGTGCCGATCGAGCCTGCGGCAGCATGGTACTGCTGTTGGCGCAGAGCGCCAACAGCGTAACACCATCGATAAAAAAGTATCGCTCTGCCGAAGACAACCACGCCGACCGCCTAACTCGTGTGATTGAGAGTTAGTTACAAGCAAGGCACCAAATTGCTTTGGTGCCTTGCGAGCACAGAAGGCATGATCTGCGTACCGCTCCCTCACCAAACAGACAACTTGGCCTCTCGTGGCCACCAAAACCAGAAAAATACATGATCTGCGTACCGCTCCCTCACCAAACAGACGACCTCTTGACAAACCAATAGTTTAGTACTAAACTTTCGCTATGAAACAAACAACGAACGCACCATCACCGCGCCGCCGCCGACCAGCCGTGTTTGCATGGCTCCGGCTCGCGCGCGTGTTTCAGAAGATCGACACAGTATCGGAGCGCTTTTTTCGCACGCACGGCCTCAACACCGCCCAGTTCGATGTGCTAGCCAAAATTGGCGCGGCAACCGATCTGACACAGCAAGAGCTTGCCGCCGCACTGCTGGTGACGAAAGGCAACATCTCACAGCTGCTGAGTAAAATGGAGCGCGACGGACTGGTAGTGCGGCGGCAGGAAGGGCGCATGAACTGCCTTTCGCTCACTGCGCACGGGCAGGCGCTCTACCAGGAGATTGTGCCGCAGCAAGAAGCGCTGATTGCCGAGATGCTCGCGCCGCTCAGCGACGATGAGCAAACCGAGCTGCTGCGCTTACTGCGCAAGCTCGACCACACATTGCTGGCATAATTTTTTTGGCGAATGGTTTAGTGGTAAACTCAATTAGGAGACCGTTAATATGACGAATTCAACGCTTGCATTCACGCACCAGTACATCCCGGCCCGCGCCGAGGGTGCGCCGACGCTGCTGCTATTGCATGGTACAGGCGGCAACGAGCACGATCTGCTGGGGTTGGGGCAAGCGCTACACCCACATGCGGCACTGCTCAGCCCACGCGGCCAGGTGCTCGAAAATGGCATGCCGCGCTTCTTCCGGCGACTCGCCGAGGGTGTTTTCGACCTCGACGACCTGCGGCAGCGCACCAACGACCTGGCTACATTCGTCGCCGAGGCCAGCGCAACATACGGCTTCGACCCGGCCCGCGTCATTGCGGCGGGGTTTTCGAACGGCGCAAACATCGCCGCCAGCCTGCTGCTACTCCGGCCCGGCGTGCTCGCAGGCGCAGCGCTGTTCCACGCCATGGTACCGATTGTGCCCGAGCCACTGCCAGCACTGAACAATCTGCCGGTATTTATGAGCGCAGGCCAGCGCGACCCGCTGATCACGCCCGCAGGCACCGAGCAACTTGCCAATCTGCTGCGCGCCGCAGGTGCCAATGTGACGCTTTACTGGCAGCCCGGTGGGCATTCGCTCACCCAGGCCGAAGTTTACGCCGCTGCCGATTGGCTACAAAACCAGGTGGGAGAAGAATAATGAACGATTTCGAAAAACAACTCACGGGCGTACATCATGTGAGCGCGCTAAGCGCCGATATTGAGCGCTCGCACGAATTTTACACCCAGGTGCTTGGTATGCGCCCGGTGATCAAAACCGTCAATCAGGATGAGCCGAGCATGTATCACCTGTTTTATGGTGATGGCGCAGGCAGCCCTGGCTCGGATATGACGGTCTTTGATCTGCCCAGCGCAGCGCCCGAGCGACGCGGAAATAACAGCATCACGCGCACAAGCTTGCGCGTTGCGGGCAAGCAGGCGCTGGCTTACTGGGCCGCGCGCCTCGACGACTTTGGTATTGCGCATAGCGACATCGCGCTGCGCGATGGGCGGCTAACACTCGATTTCGACGATGCGGAAGGTACGCAGCTCGCGCTGATTGACGATGGCGGCGCTGGCATGGCTTTTCCCTGGGAAAACAGCCCGGTGCCCGCTGAATACCAGATTCGTGGGCTGGGCTATATCACGATCACCGTGCCAGCGCTGGTGCCCACCGAGCAATTTTTGACCACAGGGCTTGGGCTGCGCTATAGCCATAGCTACACACGCGCCGAAATGCCGCAGCCGCAGGCGTATGTATACACCATTGGCGATGGTGGGCCGCACGCCGAAGTGCATGTGGTTGTACGCGATGATCTACCAGCGGCGCGTTCTGGCGCGGGCGGTGTGCACCACGTGGCGCTGCGCGTGCCGCCCGGGCAGGTGCTTGCCGACTGGGTCGCGCAGCTGGATGCTATGGGCTACAATAACAGCGGAATCGTTGATCGGCACTATTTCGCCTCGGTGTATGTACGCGAGCCAAATCATGTGCTGTTCGAGCTTGCCACCGACGAACCTGGCTTCACGGTTGATGGGCCGCTCGATGGCGAACGCCTATCGCTGCCGCCATTCCTTGAGCCACGGCGCGCGCAGATTGAAGCGCGGCTGAAACCATTAGAAAGCATCCGCGCCTGATTGGATATAGTCGTTTAAATTTGAATGAGGGCAACCATGAACCTGACCGGAATTCACCATCTCACTGCCGTTTCGGCGAAAATTCGCGATAACCATCAGTTTTATACCAAAACACTGGGCATGCGCCTCGTAAAGCGCAGTGTGAACCAGGATGATGTTAGCGCCTACCACCTATTCTACGCTGACGCGCAGGGCAGCCCCGGCACCGACCTGACCTTCTTCGACTGGCCGGTACCCCGCGAGCGGCGCGGCACCCATGCAATCACGCGCACGCACCTGCGCGTAGCCGGGGGCGACACGTTGGCCTGGTGGGCTGAGTATCTGCGCGAACACGGGGTCAACGCCAGCGAGCTGACCGAGCGCCATGGACGGCTGGTGCTCAATTTCGAGGATGCCGAGGGCCAGCGCCTGGCGCTCATCGATGACGGCGGCGCGGGCGAAGCCTACCCGTGGGAGCGCAGCCCGGTGCCAGCAGCACGCCAGATTCGCGGATTGGGGCCGATTTCACTCAGTGTGCCACGCCTACAGCCCACCGATGCCGTGCTGCAGCAGGTGATGAACATGCGTCAGGTGCGCAGCTACCCGCACCCCGAGAATGCCCAGCACACGGTGTATGTGTACGAAATGGGCGCGGGTGGGCCAGGTGCCGAGCTGCACGTGGCCGAGCAGCCCGGGCTGCCGCCAGCACAGCCAGGCGCGGGCGGCGTTCACCACGTGGCCTTCCGCACACCTACCTTTGAGGAGTACGACGCCTGGGCATCGCGGCTGAATAGCATGCGTATCCCAAATAGCGGCAAGATCGACCGCTTCTGGTTCCGCAGCCTGTACTTCCGCGAACCAAACGGCATCCTGTTCGAGATCGCGTCGGATGGGCCGGGATTTGGCGTAGATGAAGATGCGGCCACGCTCGGTGAGAAGGTAGTGCTTGCGCCATTCCTTGAGCCGCGCCGCGCCGAAATTCTGGCGAACCTGAAGCCAATCGATTAAGCAACCACAGGGCGGTTAGAATGCTACAGCGGCACCGCGGCACGGAGTTACCTTTCTCCGTACCGCGGTGTTTTTGTAGGAAATAATGCTGATAGCTTATGCGCCCAGAACAACCGGGTTGCGCAGCTCGCCAATTCCTTCGATCGTAATCACAACCTCGTCGCCTGCTTGCAGCGAGATGGCATCGGGTGGAACGATGCCCGTGCCAGTGAGCAGCACCACGCCTGCGGGGAACAGGTTATCGCGGCCCAGGTAGGCGATCAGCTCAGCGTAGGGCCGCACGATGTTGCGCGTGCTGGTGCTGTCACTGAACAGCACCGCGCCAGCCCTTATAATTTTCAGCCCCACCGCCAGGTTCGTCGGCGCGGGCAGGGCAGCGTGCAGGGCGATGAGCGGGCCAAGCGCGCAGCAGCGTGCATATACCTTGGCCTGCGGCAGGTAGAGCGGGTTTTCGCCCTCAATGTCGCGCGAGCTCATATCGTTGCCGATGGTGAAGCCCACCAGCTCCAGCGCCGGGTTCAGCACCAACGCCAGCTCGGGCTCGGGCACATTCCAGCGCGAGTCGCGGCGCACAGACACTGGCTCGTGCGGGCCAACCGTGCGGTTGGGCGTGGCCTTGAAGAACAGCTCAGGGCGCGGCGCGGCGTACACCCGGTCATAAATCCCGCTGCCTGCCGATTCTTCCTCGCGCGCGGTTTTGCTGCGCGCGTATGTCACACCCGCCGCCCACACTTCCTGGCTGTCGGTGGGTTTCAGCAGTGCGCCGCGCACCATGAGTTCGTTCAGCTGCGCCACCGGCGCGGCACTGGCAACCAGCGCCGCCAGCTCGCCAGCCAGATCGGCCCGCCCAACCGACCACTCGAGCAAGGCCGCAAGCGATGCCCAGTGTGCATCCAGGCTCCACACCGCGCCGTCGCGTACCAGGCCCAGGCTGGTATGGCCGGTATCGTTGCGAAAACGGCAGAGATACATCGGCGTTCCTTTTTCCTTTTCTACACGCATTACAACCGCGCGAACGTTAATATAACGCCAACACTTCTTATACGCTTTTCCGATACGCGCGTGCTATTATAGTGCCAGATTTTCAAGTAAAGGAGCGGAAAATATGTCATTTAATACCAATCGCTTTACCGAAAAATCGGTTGAAGCGATCAATGCCGCGCAATCGATTGCCGAGCGTAACGGCAACAGCCAGGTTGAACCCGAGCACCTGCTGTTGGCGCTGCTTGAACAAGGCGACGGCGTTGTGCCGCAGGTGCTGAGCAAAATGAACGTGCCGGTTGGCGCGTTAGCCCAGCAGGTGCGCGGCGAAATCAATAAATTCCCGCGTCAAAGCGGTAGTAATATGCAGGTGAGTGTGTCGAACCGGCTGCGCACGGTGCTGGTAAAAGCGCACGACGAGCTTGGCCAGTTTGGCGACGAATATGTTTCGACCGAGCATCTGCTGCTGGCGATTCTGGCGCACGCTGGCGGCGGGGCCGAGCGACTGCTGAAGCAGAGCGGCATCGACCGCACGAAGCTGCTGAGCACACTGCGCGAGGTGCGCGGCAGCCAGCGCGTTACCAGCCCAAACCCGGAAGGCACCTACGCGGCGCTTGAGCAGTATGGCCGCGACCTAACCAAGCTGGCCGCGCAGGGCAAGCTCGACCCGGTGATTGGCCGCGACGAAGAAATTCGCCGCGTGATTCAGATTCTTTCGCGCCGCACGAAAAATAACCCGGTATTAATTGGCGAGCCGGGTGTGGGCAAAACCGCGATTGTTGAGGGCCTAGCCCAGCGGATTGTGCGCGGCGACGTGCCCGAGGCGCTGAAAGGCCGCAAAGTTGTGGCATTGGATATGGGCGCGCTGATTGCGGGCGCGAAGTATCGCGGCGAGTTTGAAGAGCGCCTGAAGGCCGTGCTGAAGGAAATTCAGGAGCGCGAAGACGTTATTCTGTTCATCGACGAGCTGCACACGGTGGTGGGCGCGGGCGCAGCCGAAGGCGCGATGGACGCGGGCAATATGCTTAAGCCCATGCTGGCGCGCGGCGAGCTGCGGCTGGTCGGCGCAACCACGCTGGACGAGTACCGCAAGCATATTGAGAAGGATGCCGCGCTGGAGCGGCGTTTCCAGCCGGTCGTTGTTGATCAGCCAAGCGTTGAGGACACCATTAGCATTCTGCGCGGCCTGAAGGAGCGCTACGAAACCCACCACGGCGTGCGCATTACCGATGGCGCGATTGTCGCGGCGGCGGTACTCTCAGATCGCTACATCTCCGACCGCTTCCTGCCCGACAAAGCGATCGACCTGGTCGATGAGGCAGCCGCGCGCCTGCGCATGGAAATTACGTCCGACCCACAGGAGCTGGACGACCTGAAGCGGCGCATGATGCAGCTTGAGATCGAGCGCGAGGCGCTGAAGAAGGAAAAAGACAAAGCCAGCAAAGAGCGCTTAGACCGGCTTGAGCAAGAGCTGGCGAACCTGCGCGAGCGCCGCAACGCGGTTGAGGCGCAGCTCCAGCGCGAGCGCGAGGTGCTGGGCCGCATCCAGAAGATCAAGGAACAGATCGACCAGACGCATGTGGCGATTGAGGCCGCGCAGCGCGAGTACGATTATAACAAGGCCGCCGAGCTACAGTACGGCCAGCTCACCCGGCTGGAAAAAGAGCTGAGCGAGGCCGAGGGCCAGCTCAAAGGCCACGATAGCACCTTGCTCAAGCAAGAAGTTGATTCGCAGGATGTTGCGGCGATTGTCTCGCGCTGGACGGGCGTGCCGGTGAGCAAGCTGCTTGAGGGCGAAGTCGATAAGCTGGTGAAGATGGAAGAGCGCCTGCACATGCGCGTGATTGGGCAAGACGAAGCCGTGCGCGCGGTGGCAAATGC
>JAFEAS010000064.1:25531-39088 GCA_018266315.1 Chloroflexi bacterium SZAS-1
TACATGGAGAAGCACACCGTCGCGCGCCTGATTGGCGCACCGCCTGGCTATGTCGGCTATGAGGAAGGCGGGCAGCTCACCGAGGCCATACGGCGCAAGCCCTACAGCGTGGTGCTGTTCGATGAGATCGAGAAGGCGCATCCCGACGTGTTCAATGTGTTGCTGCAAATTCTCGATGACGGGCGGCTCACCGATGGGCAGGGGCGCGTTGTCAACTTTAAGAATGCCGTCATCATTATGACAAGCAACACCGGCAGCCCGCTGATTCAGGAGCTGACGCGTGACGGCGTGGACGAAGAAATCATTCGCGAGCGCGTCCTAGAGGAAGTACGCGACGAATTCCGGCCCGAATTCCTGAACCGGATCGACGAAATCATTGTGTTCCACCCACTGGGGCGCGCGCAGATTGGCGAAATCGTCGAAATCCAGCTGGGGCGGCTGCGCAAGCTGCTCGCCGATCGCAAGCTCACGCTGGAACTCACCGATGGCGCGCGGGCACGTCTGGGCGACGAAGGCTTCGACCCGATTTATGGCGCGCGCCCGCTCAAGCGCGTGATCCAGCAGCGATTGCAGAACGCGCTGGCGCTTAAGCTGTTGCAGGGCGAGTTCCGCGAGGGTGATACGATCCGGGTTGGCGTGGATGGCACGGGGAACTTCACCTTTACCAAAGCAGCTGCTGCCTAGCTGGTGAGAGTAGTTCGGTCTATACAACACACAGCGCGGAGGAAGCTTTTACTTTCCTCCGCGCTGTGTGTTTCCGACCAAATGATTTTCTGCGGTATTTGCTCCTATTTGCGCGTGCGATCGTAATCGGCAAACAGCGCGGCCAGCAGCTCATCCACCGGCGGCTGGGCCAGCAACGTCTGAAGCAGCGCGCTGTTGGCTGCCTGCACCCGCAGTAATGCCGCCGCCGAGCGGCCATTCAACACCGGCGCAAAGCCCACAAATCCACCGGCCAGCAATAATAGCATTCCCCACAGCAGCCACATCCAGGGGCTACCCGCACCATCGGCGGTGCGCGGCAGGCGCGTAGGCATTGTACCTTTGGCAGCCGCCGCTTTGGGCGCTGCGGCGGGATGCGCGCTTGGCAGAGCCGTAGGCTGCGGAACAGCCGTGATCACAGGCGTTGCCGTTGCGGCGGGCGCAGCAACCTCAGAGCTGGTAAAGCTCAAATGCTGCACCGTTGCGGTATCCGGCTGCACGTCCACCGTCACACGGCCCTGCGTCGGTGTACCTTGCTCGGCGGCAAGGCTGAGCGATACCGGGTAGCTGCCGACTGGCACCCAATGGTCATAATTACCATTCGCGTCGGTCACCACCATCTCGCCGCCTACATTTACGCTAATGCCTGCCGCTGGCGCGCCGGTGCGCTGGTCGATCACCGTTCCGGTGATATGGCCCATCTGCACCGCTTCGCCATTGCTATGCTTCACTGGGTTAATCGTTGGGCGCGGCGATGGCTGTGGCGGTGCGAAGCGCTCGGCACCATGCACCGGCAGCGTGCCCACACCCGCCATCAGCAGCATTACCCCACCGGTCGCCAGAAATGTTCCAAAGGTTCGTCGTAGATTCATATCGTCCCTCTTTACTGCGATGTATAAGTTGATTGTTCAAAACGATTCGTCATTTAGCAAGCGCAGCTAGCGGGCAGGCAAGGCGGGTAAGGCGACACTCGCATCGCGTATAGCTGCGTGCATTGCTGAGCGCGCCCCAGCAATATGCAACTCGGCACGATTATTGTCTTCGTGGCGTTCATACACCGCGCCATATGCAATCCTGCCATTCCAGCTATCGACATACAGGTATAGATCAAGCTTAGTGGCTACGAAGAAGCCCGGCCAGTCGGTGTTTTTGGCGGTATAGCTTTGCTTGGTTGACGTCAGGGTTATGCTCTGGCCCGGTTCCAACGTCTGCTGGACAAACCAGGCAATGCCGTAGCGGCAACGCCCACTACCACAGCGCTTATCCCAGGGCTGGTTGGTGCCAGTTGGCGGGTTGAGCGGGTTAATGTAGAAATCGACCCAGAAATTACTGGCAGGCGCATCGCCAGTATTTGTAATCGTAGCGGTAACAACAACCGGCTCGTATGGGTTGGGGGCCGGTTTGCTCAACACAAAGCTGCCAATCAGGTCGGGGGCTGCTGGTACGATTGCCATAGGCACATACTGCATCGCATGGCCCACTGCAAATGGCGCGCTGGTCGCACCTTCCAGGCCCATTGCATCGGCCTGGAGCTGGTAGCCCGTACCCATGCGATCAATCGACAGGTTACTCAATGTTGCTGCGCCATGCACAATTGGCTGTAGGGCCAGGCCGCGCAACCCTGCGCCAGGGGTGCCGGTGCCACTCTTGATAGTCAGGGCGACGGTGCCATTAAACGTCGTATCAATCAGGCCGAAGCGATCGACGGCGCGCACCACCGGGTAAGGGCTGATTGCGCTGCCAACCGGTGTGTCGCTTGGCTCAACCGCAAATACCAGGCGATTAGCCGTGATGTTGAACGGCTGTGTGTCACCCGGCGTCAGCGTACCGCTACTCGCGCGTAGCACATAGCCCGCCCCGACCCGGTCGATCGTCAAAGCATCCGTACCATCGAAGCTGACCACCCCATTCACAGCGGCCTTGTTAGTATTCCCACCAAGGATACCGCCGCTTGGGTTGGTCTGGAGCGCGAGATCAACCGTGCCGGTGAAGGTCGCATCGAGGTTGCCAAAGGCATCGCGCGCCTCAAGCTCGAGCGTAAAGATTGCATCGGCAGGCGTATCGGCGGGAGAATTGGTAATCACAAGCTTGCTAGCGGCGCCAGCAAAAATCTCGAACGGATTGCTCTCGGCGTCGGCCAGCCCACCACCGCGCGCTACCAGCACATAGCTGCTGCCAGCAGTATGAATGTTCAGCCCGGCACTGGTGAAATCGGCCAGGCCATTCACAGCAGTGATTGTGGTTATACCGAACAGCGCTACTCCATTACGGCCCTGATTATTCTTCAGCCCAATCGTTACCGGGCCGTTGAAACTTGTATCGACCGTACCCGCAGCATCTTGCGCGGCGACTTTCACCAGCAGGTTTTGCCCGGCAACGGTAGACACTGGCTGTAGGGTGAACACGAACGCGTTCGCCGTGATATCGAAGCTTGTGCTATCAACCGCAGGCAGGCCGCTTGCAGTTGCCGTAAGCTGGTAGCCAGTACCAATTCGATTGATAGATAGGCCACTGAAAGAAGCCAGACCATTGGCGGCATTTATGGTCGTGGTACCACTCAGAGCAGCGCCAGCGGTGCCAGTGCCGCTCTTGATCGCCAGTGCCACCGCGCCCGTGAAGCTGGTTGCGCGATTGCCATAGGCGTCACGCGCTTCGAGCACCGGCTGGCTCAGGAATACATTATTCACTCGTGTGTTGCCCGGGGTGGCAGTAAACACCAGCACCACCGCCGGGCCAGCGGTAATGTCGAAGGGCGCGCTGGTTACCGGCGCAAACGAACTGCTAGCCGCCTGCAAGGTGTAGCCCAACCCGGCCTTATCAATGCTCAGGCCGCTGAAAGTAGCCTGCCCATTCACCACCGGCGCTACCGCCGTACCCGCAAGCGTGCCGCCCACCGGGTTCGTCGCAATTGTCAGTGTGATCGTACCGCTATAGCCCAGCACCGGGTTGCCCGCCGCATCCTGCACTTCAACCACGGGCTGCGTTGGGAAGGGTACGCCCGCCATCGAATTGCTGGGCGATGTAGCGAATACCAGCCGCGCCGCCGGGCCGCTCGCAATATCGAAGGGCGCGCTATCGCCCGGGAGCAGGGTGCTCGCGCTGGCGCGCACCACATATGCCGTACCCGCCTGAAGAATGTTTGCATCACCGGCAGCGCCAAACACCGCCACGCCATTCACAGCAGCCTTGCTGGCAGTACCCTGTAAGCTCGCGCCGCCGGGGCCAGCCTGAATCGCCAGCGCAATTGCGCCGCCAAAGGTCGTGTCGGTATGGCCGAAGGCATCCTGCGCCGCAGCCGTTAGCGCGATCGGGGTACCTGCCGTCGTCGGGTTATTCGGCGAACTGGTCACCACCAGCCGATCGGCGGTGATGTCGAAGGCGGCGCTATCGCCAGCCGCAGTGCTGTTCAGCGCACCGCTGCTAGCAGCCAGCTGGTAGCCCTGACCGACATAGTCTATGGCGAGCTTCGCACCACTGAAATTGGCGGCACCACTGATCGCGTTCACCGTCACAGTCCCCAGTAGTGTCGCCCCGGCGGTACCACCCTTGAGTGCCAGGGTTACCGCGCCCGTGAATGTTGGGTCGAGTGTGCCCTGATCATCCACCGCCTGAACGACTGGCTGGGCTGCAAACGCGGTGCTGGTACGGGTATTCGCCGGTGAACTTGTGAAGCGCAAATGCGTAGCCGCACCCAGCACATTGGTACATTGCGGTACCGGGCTATCGCACCAGGGGCGGAACAGCACATTCCCATTCGCATCATCGCCTGCGCCAAGCGGCCCAGCGCTGCTACCCCACCAGTTGCGTGTGCCATCAACCTGTGAGGTCGTTTGGTTCTCTAACCCAACGCCCGAGGTGTTCCCGGCAATATTATTCTGCGAAACGATGTGATTTGCGCCGCCGGTAACAGCAACACCAGTAGCACCGCGCAGGTTCAAGCCCATAAGCGTTACAGCGCCGCCTGCCAGCGTCACGGGTACGCCTCCCGGCGCGGCAATTGTCGCCTGCCCCAGATTAATCGCCTGCACCGTCAGGTCGCGCGCAATCGTGACGGTTTCGGTATAGGTGCCATCGGCTAAGCGCAGCAGACCACCGCTAGCAGCCAGATCAACACCTTCTTGCACGTGTGCGCCGGGCTGCACCGTTACCGCCGAGGCATCAACCGCGCCTGCGACTGTTACCGGAGAGGCAGCCAGCGTCAGGCTAGCGATCGTAGCGGTGCCGCTGGCCGTGCGCAGCTGTGTGGGAACATTCAGCGTAACCGCTTCGTTGTACACCCCTGGATCCAGAATGGTAATTGTGCCACCTGCGGCAGGAAGAATTTGCTCGGCACGCGCCACTGTACGTAATGGCAACACCTGCGAGCCAGTATTGGCATCGTTACCGTTGCTCTGGTCTACAAACAGCTCGCGGGTGGCGCTAAACTGCGCATTGAAGGCGAGCATTGGCGCAACCATTGCTGCGCTGCCGTGCCGCCGAATCGCAATCAGGTATGGTGTGCCGCCCGCCACCGGTATGGTCAGCTCCGAGCGGCGCGTTCCAGCGGTGGCATCGTCGTTACATCCCACGCTGTTCGCCAGCTGCGGCGCGGTATGCCACACCTCAATCACGGTGTCGTAATTCGTCGCGGCATTGGTCGTCTGTAAGGTCAACCAGCCGTTTGTGGCCGGTAGAAAGCGATACCATACACTATATGTATTTGAGGGATTGGGCGGATAATTGCCGCATGTGCTCAGGCCATCGGCTTCAACCGCATCGCGGGTATACGTTGAAACATCGATGGCAGGCTCCGAAAATGTATAAGGAACTGACGACAGCGCCGGAGTGAGATCGAAAGCGCTATTGAACGCATCGATGGCAGTGGCCTGGGCGGCAGGTACCAGCGCAAAACTTGCGAACAACACCACGAGCAGCGGCACAAGCACAGCAGCTCGCGCGCGAACGGGCATGTGCAATCGAGAAGGTTGGTTCATGAACAGGCTCCTATACCAGAACGTTGGAGTAAAACGCAAGCCTAAAACAAGAACGGCTCCGCAGGCTCAGGATGAAGGGCCTGCGGAAGATGAAAAAACCATTACATACTGTCGCACAGCTCCCCGTGTTTGTGGTACTCAGAACAATCGCAAATTATGAACGAGTTCGCATCAAGCCCACGCATGCTACGGCGGCCAACAGCACGAGAAATTGCAACGTGAGCTATAATGCAGGCTGTCAATAGCAACATCAGGAATGGCACAGCTGGCAGTTTTCATCTTCCAAACCTGCTCAACGCCGGCGCTGTTCAAAGTAGGAAATACACCATGCACGCGATTGCAGAGCGCGCCAGCGAATACAGCCACCCGGCCTTTATGGATGCGGCGCATACCGCAGCCGCTCCGTATCTCACCGTCGTTATCCCGGTATTGAACGAGGCCGAAAACCTGCCAATTCTAGCCGAACGGCTGACTGATGCGCTTGAAAAGCTTGGGCGCACCTACGAAATTATTATTATCGACGACGGCAGCCGCGATGCCAGCTTCACCATTCTCACGGATCTGGCGCGCACTAACCCACACCTGCGCGTGGTGCGGCTGCGCCGTAACTTTGGGCAAACCGCTGCGTTTTCAGCGGGCTTCGATCGGGCGCGCGGTGAGGTTGTGGTAACGCTCGACGCCGATTTGCAGAACGACCCCGCGGACATTGGCATGCTGTTGGAACGGATCGACGCAGGCTACGATGTAGTGAGCGGCTGGCGCGCGCACCGCCAAGACCCATTTCTCAACCGGCGCTTACCCTCAATCATTGCCAACTGGATCATCTCGCGCGTCACGGGCGTGCATCTGCACGATTTCGGCTGCTCGCTCAAGGCGTACCGCACCGAGGTACTTTCGGAAATTCGCCTGTATGGCGAACTGCATCGGTTCATCCCGGCCATCGCTAGCTGGCAGGGTGTGGCCGTTACCGAGCTGCCAGTACACCACGCGCCGCGCCAGTTCGGCAAATCGAAATATGGCATTGGCCGCACCCTGCGCGTCATTCTCGACCTGATCACGATTCGCTTTTTGCTGAGCTACGGCACGCGGCCCATGCAAATTTTCGGCCTGTTCGGGCTAATTCTGAGCGGGCTAGGAATGCTCACCGGCGTCTACCTCACCTACACCAAATTGGTGTACAACGAATCCATCGGCAATCGTCCGCTGCTGCTGCTAGCCGTATTGCTGATTGTGGTAGGCATGCAGCTAATAAGTATGGGCCTGGTCGGCGAGCTGGTGGTTCGCACCTATTACGAAACCCAATCGAAGCCAATTTATGTGGTGCGCGAGGAGATTGGCGGCGAGGCCAGCTCGTGAGCACAGCGCCGCGTAAGCGCCGCTGGCCGCTCACACTGTTGCGCGTGCTCGTAAGCGGTGGCCTGCTGATCTATCTGGTGCGCCAGGCACAACCCGCGCAGATCTGGCAGGTGTGGCGTACTATTAACGTACCGCTGCTAGGGCTAGCGCTACTACTTCAGCTCGCGGGTATCGCACTCAGCGCCGCCAAGTGGGGAATTATTCTCAACGCGCAGGGCCAGCGACTGCCATTTCGCTGGCTGTTTGGTGCTTATCTGGTCGGCCAGTTTGTGGGCAATGTGCTGCCCACCACTATCGGCGGCGATGCGATGCGCGCGGTGCAGCTGGGCCGCAAGATCAGCAGCTACGCCCAGGCAGGCGCATCGATCTTCATTGAGCGGCTCACCGGCTTTCTGGCGCTCAGCCTGATCGCCAATGCCGCCCTGCTAGCTGTAGTGCTCTCGGGCGAGACGCTGAACACAACCCCGGCGCTGCGCTGGCTGGCGTTGGGCCTGGGCGTGGCCGCAATTGGCGCGCTGCTTGGCGCAATCGCCGCACCCTGGCTGCAGCGCACGGTCGGCACGTACCTGCCGCACCGGGTGCAGCCGCCCTTGCAGCGCGTGGCCGAGGTGCTGGCCGCCTACACCCCGCGCGGGCAGCGGCTAGCGCTGGTATTGCTCATGTCGCTGCTGTTTCAAGCCACCTGGGTCGCAATCCACGCGATCTGTGGGATGGCGCTGGGTATTTACGCGCCGCTGCTGTTGTACGCGCTAATGGTGCCGCTCACCGATATGATCGGGCTGGTGCCGATCTTCGTGAATAACCTTGGCGCGCGCGAGCTGATTTTCACGCTCTACCTTGGGCAGATCGGCGTACCGCCCGCTCAGGCGCTGGCGCTGGCCTTCCTGGTGTTCACGGTGAAGCTGGCGGTGAGCTTGCTCGGCGGTATCGTTGGCGCGTTCGGCGGCATCGATCTGCGGGCGGCGCGGGCGGCGGAAAATATGTAGTGGTGGTTTGAAGCGGCATCATTATTTGCGGTTCGCCGCTACCTATGCTATACTCTGCGGCGTGCCGAACTCGGGCGATTAGCTCAGCTGGCTAGAGCGCGTCGTTCACACCGACGAGGTCACTGGTTCGAGTCCAGTATCGCCCACCATATCGCACACAAGCGCCCGATTGTTCGGGCGTTTTTGTTTCTCACCTATGCCCACACACCCACCAACATCCAGCGATGAATACCTATTTGGCTGGGATGCGACGCCCGGTATTGTCTCGGTGTGGGCCGATCGCGAGGGCCGAGCGCTGGTGTGGCGGCGCAGCGGCGACCAGGTGCGGTGCGAGCGGGCGCGCTTTCGGCCTTGGCTGTTCGCCGCTAGCCTGGACGATCTGGCGCACCTCGGGCCGCGATTAGCCGCAGCCGAAACCCCAGCAGCAGCGCATGCGCTCATCACTTACCGCGAGCTGGAAGGGCCACCCGATTCCTATCGCTTTTTGCTTGAAGCAAGCAGCGGCCGCGCACTTGAGCGGGCGCTGCTGTTCGGCGCGCACCAGCGCCTGGGGCGCAGCATCGCCAGCCTGTATGATCTCGACGATTACTACCGGGTTGGCGCGGTCGAGCAGTACCTGATGCAGAGCGGTCGGGTGTATTTCCGCGCCATGGCCTATACCGAGCTGCATCGTATGCAGATTGACTTCGAGACGACCGCGCTCGATCCACAGCGCGGGCGCATTTTCATGGCCGCTGTGCGCGACACCCAGGGCCTGGCGCTCACACTCGATGCACCCAGCCCCGCCGACGAAGCCGCGCTGATCGCCGACTTATGTGCGCTGGTGCGGTCGCGCGACCCCGATGTGATTGAGAATCACAATCTGTTCGGCTTCGATCTACCATTCCTGGAAGCGCGCGCAGCCCGGCTAGGGGTGCAACTCAATCTGGGGCGCGCACCTGGCCCACGCCTGCTCGAACGCTATAGCGACATGCCCGCCTCGTACTACTCGGGGCGGCGGCGTGAGCGCTTTACCGTAGCGGGCCGCGAGCTGATTGACACGATGGACGCAGTACGGCGGCACGATTTCGTCGCGCGCGACCTGCCCAGCCACCGCCTGAAGGATGTAGCGCGCGTCTTCGGCATCGCTAGCCCCGAGCGCGTATACCTGGCGGGCGCAGAGGTCTATGCGACGTATCGGCAAAACCCCGCGCTGGTACGCCACTACGCGCTCGACGATGTGGCCGAGGTCGATGGCCTCTCGCGCCAGCTGCTCGGCGCGCCGTTCGCGCTGGCGGGCATGGCCCCGCGCCGCTACGAGCGTGTGTCCTCGGCCGGGCCAGCTATGGGCATTCTCGAACCGATGCTAGTGCGCGCTTACTTGCGAGCTGGGGCGGCACTGCCGCGCCAGCAGCAGCAGCGAGGCTTGCCGCCCCACAGCGGCGGTGCGCTCTACCTATTCGCTACTGGCGTGGCCGAGCAAGTGGTAAAAGCCGACATCGCATCGCTGTACCCTTCGCTAATGCGCCTCTACCAGATCGGGCCAGCCTGCGACCGGCTCGGCGCGCTGTTGCAGATCGTCGAGCGGCTGACCGATTTGCGGCTACAGCATAAAGATGCTGTGCGCGCCGCGCCGCCTGGCTCAGCATTGGCGCATACCCACCACGCGCTCCAGGCCGCGATGAAGCTGATTATCAACTCGGCGTATGGCTACATGGGCGCGGGCGAAATGGCGCTGTTCGCCGACCGTAACGCCGCCGATGAGGTGACGCGGCGCGGGCGTGAGGTGCTTGACCATGTTGTGGCGGCGCTACGGGCGCGCGGCATGGCGCTAATCGAAGGCGACACCGACGGCGTGTACTTCGCAGCCCCGCGCGGCTGGGCCGAGGCGCAGGAGCGCGCGCTGGTGGCCGAAGTGGCGGCAACGCTCCCGGCAGGCATTCGGCTAGAATACGAGGGGCGCTACCGGGCAATGCTGAGCCATGAGGTAAAGAACTATGCCCTGCTCACCTACGACGGGCAGCTGATTGTGCGCGGCGTAGCCCTGCGATCCAGCCGCGCCGAGCCGTTTGGCGTGCGCTTCTTGCACGAAGCATTGCGCTGCACCATGGCGGGCGATACGCTCGGGCTGCGCGCCGCCTACGAACGTATCGCCGCCGCCATCCGCACCCGCGAGTTACCGGCCGCCGAGCTAGCCACACGCGTGCGCATTTCCAAACCGCCCGAAGCCTACCTGGCAGCGCGTAGTGCCCACAAAGAAGCCGCCTACGAGGCGCTACTGGCCGCCGGGCGCACTACCTGGCAGCCCGGCGAGCGTGTGCGCTGCTATAAGGCCCAGGATGGCGGCTATGTGTGGCTACCCGATGAGCGCGAAGAGGCGATTCGTGAGGAAGCGGGCGACGACGAAGCCGAAGGATTTGACGATATCCTTCAGCTGGACGACCAGCCGCCCCTGCCCGCCGCAGCTGCCGACGACCGGCGCGATTATGATGTTGAGCATTACCTGCAAGTACTGGTGACATCCTATGCCGGGCGGGTGCGCAAAGCCTTCGCGCCCGAGGATTTCGCCCAACTCTTCCGCCCGGGCCTGCAATTGGGCCTGTTCGACCAGCCGATCGACCAGATCGAGCCGCACTGGATTCGCTGCGCCGAGTAGTGCTATAGCATTCCTAAGTTATTTGTAAACTGTCCGGGTGTGCTTGCCGCGAATTTCCGCATCAGGAAGTGGTCGGGGAAAATTTCTCATTTACAAGTCTGGTAGGACTGCTATAGATTTATTCAGCGCCTGTGCAGCGGCGTGCGAAAGTTGCATAGGGAGACCTTACAACAGTCTGATTATATCTTCAGTGTGCGACCCTAGAAAAGCCATATTTCAAAATCATGAACTCTTTTCAAAACTCCTACAACAATACCTTGAATTTGAATCTTTCTTTCATCTAAATACATTGGTTTCATTAATATATTTGCCGGCTGTAAACGAATATACGAATCCATCCTTTTAGTAAACTTTCTATCTCTTTTTCTAAATCCTTTACCCAGGAATAAATCATCAATTTCTCTATAGAATCGCTTTAAGGTCACAGAATTTTCATCTTTAATGTATACCGCAACCATCTGACCATTTTCGGCTGTTTCTTGATATTTCAAAAGAATAATATCGCCATTATCGATAAATGCATCCACCATCGAATCACCTCGGACATTCAGGGCATATACTCCTCTAAGCTTATCAAAAGGTAGTTTATTCGATGGAATAATAATAGATTGCAATATATTGCCATGGGTTTCTTCAGGGTTAGGCAATGGTATACCTGCAGCAATCGTTCCCAGTAAAGGAACCTTTCCTGAGTTAATAGTTTCTAACTGTTTTTTTATTTGAGTAATATTGTTTTTAATATCTTCAATCTCTATAATGATATCTGGAGGTGTACGCATACCATAAGCCGCAATCTGTTTTTCGAGTGGGCGAAGTCGCCGCGTATACAATCTGAGCAACTCAGTTAGATGTTCCCTTTCTTCATCTTCCATAGCCGTTTCCTTAGGTGAGATTTTCGGATAGACCTATAAGGCGGGAAAGAACATGGCTCTTTGGGATTTCCCGTGGAAAACGTATGTTCTTTCACCCCGCTTTAGCGCATCAGAAAGCCCTATGTTAAACGAGAATCATAGCTGACTTGGGCGAAAAGCGGGGCGAACTCACTTGTGCCGTCCTGATGCGGAATAACGAGTTTGTCAACCACGGGAAGTCCTGAAGAGCCAAGAACATTTGCTAATCTGTGCGTGTTTAGTAGTTGATGATTAATCTGCAGCCGGACATACTAAATATATCGCACAAAAAGTACAAAAACTGATACGTTGGCATCACGTGTAATAATGGTTCAGGTATAATTTCCTCTAGGTATCGATATTATAATAGAACATGCGTTCTATGTCAACCAAAATATGCTCTTTAAAAAAGAAGCACCCGATCTTGAATTCAGATCAGGTGTCTTTGATCCCCTTTTCCTAAATTTGTTATGGAATTGTACCTACTCCTCAGGGAACTCCTCAATAAACCGTTTCACGACGCTCAAGAACGTATCTGCCATGGCCCCGTCGAGCAGGCGATGGTCGATTGTGAGCGACACATAGCACATCGAGCGGATGGCAATCGCATCAGTGCCACCCTGCGAAATTACCACCGCGCGCTTCTGAATCGCGCCGATGCCCATGATCGCGGCCTGCGGCTGGTTGATGATTGGGGTAGCAAACAGGCTGCCGCTCACGCCGTGGTTGGTAATCGTGAAGGTGCCGCCGCGCGTCTCATCGGGCTTGAGACGGCGGGTACGCGCCCGCTCCGACAGGTCGTTTACGGCGCGGGAGAGTCCCAGCAGGTTTTTCTCATCGGCATCGCGCAGCACCGGCACAATCAGCCCTTCCTCAAGCGCTACCGCCACACCAATATGCATGCGCTGGTTGAGCGTAATACCGCTTTCGGCATAGCTGCCGTTCACCATTGGCACCGCCTGCAACCCGGCTACGGCTGCCTGCACAAAATACGGCGTAAAGGTCAGCTTCACACCCTGCCGCTCGAAATCGGCGCGGCGGCGCTGGCGGTGCGCCACAATTCGGCTGACATCGACCTCGAACACGGTGGTGACATGCGGCGCGGTACGGCGCGAGAGCACCATATGCTCGGCAATCGAGCGGCGCATCGACGTGACCGGTATAATCTCGGCGTCGTCGGGGTAGGCGGCTGGCGCAGGCACAGCCGGGGCTACGGCGACCGGCGGCAGAGGCGCGGGGGCAGGCGCAGGCATTGCTAGAGGCGGCTGGGCTGGAACTGGCACGGGCGATAAGGTTGGCGCACCCTGCGCCTGCGCCTCAACATATTTCAGCACATCCTGCTTTGTGACGCGCCCGCCCTGCCCGGTTCCGCGGATGTTGGTAAGATCAACACCATGTTCTGCCACCAGCCGAGCGACAACCGGCGAAACAAACCCGCCAGTGCCTGGGCTCGGCGCCGCGCCCGAAGCTACCACCTGTACCGTGCTTGGGCCGTGCCCATTCAATGCTGCCGCCGGGACGGCTTCCGCGCCATCCACGCCATCAAGCACCGCTAGCAGTGTGCCTACTTTCACCGTCTGCCCCTCGGGCACGGCAATCGAGCTAAGTACCCCGGCCTCGGGGGAAGGCACTTCGGTATCAACCTTGTCGGTCGTTACTTCCAGCAGCGGCTCGTACTTCTCCACATGCTCGCCGGGCCGCTTGAGCCAGCGCCCAATCGTGCCTTCGGTCACGCTTTCGCCCAGCTGCGGCATCTTAATCTCGGTGGGCATAGCTCTCCTCAGAATCTACAATTAATAGGCGGCGAGCTTGCGCATCGCATCGGCAATCCGGGCCGGTGAAGGCATAAAGGCCTCTTCAAGCGGCTTGCTGTAAGGCATTGCTGGTGCCTCCGGCCCGCACAGGCGCATAATTGGCGCATCGAGGTACTCAAAGGCATACTGGCTGATCAGCGCGGCAACCTCGCCACCTAGCCCGCCAGTGAGGTTATCCTCATGCACAATCAGCACCTTGCT
>JAFEAS010000065.1 GCA_018266315.1 Chloroflexi bacterium SZAS-1
TTACGCACTACAAAGCCAAATGCTCGTGCGCAGTGCGTAATACTATTGACGAATTTGGCATGAGTGCGATTGCAGGCGTTTCAATCGCTGTCCTTAGAGCCGCCCGGCAGCGAAAGGAATGTAAACAGCGCAGCAAGCGACAGGCATGCCATCAGGATCGCCATGGGCAGCGCGGTATTTACCCCAAACAGCCCGGCTAGCGGTGCGCTAATGGCTCCGGCGATGAACTGCAACACACCCAGCAGCGCCGAGGCACTGCCAGCGGTGCGCTGATGTTCGGCCATTGCCAGTGCTGTAGCATTTGGCGAAATGAGGCCGATGCTGGAGACGACACAGAAAAAGCCGAGCAGCACGCCTACCAGCCCTATGTTGAGCATCACCACTGTGAGTAATAGTAAACCGCCCAGCACCGCATAGCATAGCCCAATCAGTAGTAAGGTGCGTGGGTTCACCCGGCCCGCCAATCGCCCACTGATCTGGCTTGTGACGATAATACCGAAGGCATTGCTACCGAAGATGATGCTGTACAGCTGTGGTGACACGCCATAGATGCCCTGTAGCACAAACGGCGACCCTGAAATATACGTAAACATCGCCGCGAATGCTAACCCCGACGTAAGCGCATAGCTTACGAAGCTGCGATCGCTCAGTAATGTGCGAAACGCGCTCAATGTCTCTGCCAGGCCGCCAGTGCGCCGCCGTTCTGGGGGCAAGCTCTCGCGCAGCCCTAGCGCGGTAAGTAAGCATAAGCCGCAGCCAATGATGGTAAGCAGCACAAATACCCCACGCCACGAAGTGAAGGTAAGCAATTGCCCACCAATCATTGGCGCAAGGATGGGGGCCAGGCCATTCACCAGCATCGTCATGGCAAAGAAGCGCATGACATCCGGGCCAGAAAATAGATCGCGCACAACTGCCCGGGCAATGACAATCCCTGCCGCGCCCGCCAGCCCTTGCAAGAGCCGGAAGGTTGTGAGCAGCGGCAGGGAAGGCGCGACCGCACAGAGCAGCGATACCAGGGCATATAGGCCCAGCCCAACCAGCAGCGGTCGCCGCCGCCCCAGCTGGTCGCTCAGTGACCCGGCGATAACCTGACCGATGGCTAAACCCAGTAAACATGCTGTGAGGGTAAGCTGGGCCTGCGATGCCGTGCCCCCAAGCTCGTGCGGCAACGCTGGTAACGCGGGCAGATACATGTCGATTGAGAGCGGGCCGAGCGCCGAAAGTGCGCCGATAATCACTACTAGCTGGGCGCGACCACGGATGCGTGCATGAGGAGCAGCTATTGGGTGTTCAACCTGATCCTGAGTCGTTTGCTTCATATCACCCTATTCATCACGATCCTGGTGTGCATCAGCCAAAGCACGCTGCTGGTATTCACCCACTTTTATTGGTACAAGCATCTCGAAGCCGCCGGTTGGCGTTTCCAGCATGGGAGATCGGGCTGAACGACGCTGACGCGGCTGTGGGACAAGCTGATACCCAAATTGCTGCGCCACAGCCGCCCGCTGCTCTGGGGTAAGCACCTGCCCAGGCTGGAGGTGCACATGCTCAATATAAAAAAGTGCATCTTCGCAGGCAACAAGCACGATACGATTGGCGGTTTCGGTGCCAAGAAATGTGCCAATATATCGGAAAATTCGATAAAAGAGATAAGTAAAACCAAAGCCACACAATGTAAATATAATCATTGAAAACCAGGTATCGTTCGTTTGTGCCAAATTATCGCTTGCGAGTGTAGTAAGTGCCCGCTCTATTTCCGCTAATATATTTTCATCTTGCAGCGTCGAGCTGACGACAAGCGCGGATATACCGATGACAATGACATTGAGGACATTTCCGCGCCAATCAGCCGAGCCTTGCTCGATCTCTGCAATACGCGACAGTCTGCGCAAATCTTCTTCTTCAAACCCTATAGCATCGCGGCGAAACGGCGAATGTGCGCTCAGTAGGAGATAGACTGCGATACCCGGAATGAATTGGCTTGGCTCTAAGCCATTTGCCCGAATGGCCTTCGTCATGAAATAGAGGAATGAAATTAATGCAGAGTAACCAATGATGAAAACTATTGCCCCAATACCACTACTAATATCGACAACTGCAAACGACCATCCTAAAGCAATGAATGGCAGGCCGATGATACTAGTGATGTATAAAATAGTAATAATGGCCATATCATTCGTGTCCATCAACCAATCAACAAGCAACCAATAGACATCATAATAATTTCTGGGCGTGTTTTTGAAGCGCATATTCCTTCCAATCTAAGTAGAAATGACGCTATTGACCGGTTGTGGCTGCGGTAGTGCCGAACAGCGTGCCTGCGCGAGCTGTAGAATGAGTGTTACGCTGGTATTATCGGCGCAATTATACATGTGATTACGAATATGCTCGCTTCGTTTGTATAACGCGTATACGCACAATACAGTGTATGCGGCACCGTCAGGACTTTCTCACACCGCTGATGTGCCTGCGGCAGCGTGGTATTTTTATGCTTCGATAAGCGAAAATTCTAACAGTATTTTGGTACGTGCGCGGGGCAGTTCAATCGAACATCGCATACTATACCTGTATATCTATGCTATAATAGCAGCACATTTGTTCCCTTTGCCTGAAGTGCTATCCGTGGAATTTGTGCTTGAGGTGGCACAGCACAGGTACTTCCCACACTGGTTCCTCTTTCCTACTATGCTCGCTACTGCAAACAAGGAGAGTATGAGGTGACCGAAAACGCGCCTGCCACCGCACAGGTGCTGACGATGCTTGCTGCCGGGCCGCCGCGTATTGCCGGACTCACTGCCGCACTGGCACCAACGCAGCTACACGCTTCCCCTGCCCCGGGCGAATGGTCGGCGAACGAGGTGCTGGCCCACCTGCGTGCCTGTGCCGATATGTGGGGCAAGTGCATGACAGAAATCCTTACCCTCGACCATCCAACACTGCGTGCGATCAATCCCACAACCTGGATCGAAAAGACCGACTATCGCGAGCAACCCTTTGCGCGCTCGTTTGCTGCCTTTTCGGCGCAACGCACCGAGCTATTGGCAATGCTAGCGCCACTCACCCCAGCAGCATGGGCGCGCGCGGCAACTGTCATCGGGGCAGGCAAGCCGCTCGAACGCACCGTGCTATTCTATGCCGCGTGGCTCGCCCGGCATGAGCGGCCGCATATCAAACAGATCGAGCGAATTGCCCGCGCTATGCAGCCCGGCCCAGCGCCGCTTTAGCAGGAATACATTGCTATGCTCACTATTCCCGTGGAAACCGCACGCCGCTTCATCCTGGGAAAGCAGGGCCTGTGGCCGGGTCGGCGCTGGCGTGGCCTCGCAGGTACCGCGCAAGCCATGCGTGCAATCGAATATTTGCAGCTCGACCCCTTGCAAATGATCACGCGCAGCCAGGACATTACCCTGCACAGCCGCGTGCTCGATTATGCGCCCGGCATGTGGGAAGCAGTAACCTACCAGCAGCGCGAATTTTTCGATTGGGGCAGCTGGCTGGCGGCCCGCCCGATGGACGAGCTACCCCACTGGCGCGTGGTGATGCGCCGTGAGCGCGAGCGTAACATGCGCCTGCGCAGCCTGGCCCACGAGCACGCCGACGCGATCGAAGAAATGCGCACCATTCTGCGCGAGCGTGGCACCGTGAGCAACCGCACGTTCGAGATGGCGAAGCGCACGCGCACCGAAAGCTATCGTGGCCGCAAAGATAGCGCACTGGCGCTGTATTACCTATGGATCACCGGCGAGGTGATGACCCACCACCGTGAGCGCTTCGAGCGGGTGTATGCGCTTACCGAGGCGGTTGCGCCTGGGCACCTCATTCGTGAAAGCAGCGAGGATGAAGCCAATCGCTTCCTCATCACCAAAGAGATCGGCTTTTCTGGGTTATCGCGGGTCACGCGCTCAAGCGATGCGTTTCATGGGCGCGGCGACCCCGAGCAGGCCGCGAAGAAATTGCTGAGCGCCATGCTCGCCGCGGGTGAAATCGTCGAGGTGCGTATAGAAAGCTGGAAGACCCCGCATCTGATGCTGGGCAGCGATGTTGCGCTACTGAATGAGCTAAGCGCCGGGCGCGTGCCTGCGGCCTGGGCACCCTTAGACACAACTACCACGGAAGAAGTTGTTTTCCTTGCGCCGCTCGATCATGTGAGTGCGCGCGGCCGGGCGAAGGTTGTGTTTGGCTTCGAGTATATCTGGGAAGTGTACAAGCCCGAGCATTTGCGCCAGTTTGGCTATTATGTGCTCCCGATCCTCTGGGGCGACCAGCTGGTTGCGCGCTTCGACAGCAAATTCGACCGGACAACGAACACATATGTCATCCTGGGGCTGTGGTTAGAAGATGATACGCTGGGCCAGAATGAAGCGTTTGCCGAGGCATTGGCGCGCGGCTTTGCCCGCTTCGTCACGTTTCTTGGTGCGCGCGCGCTCGATGCCGCCGCAATTCGCGAACCATTGTTGCGGCAGCGCATCGTTACGCTAACCACCTCTGAGATCACTTGAAATCTGTATGCACAAACTGCGGCAGGAAGTTGCCCTCATGTTCCCAGCGAACCACTTCGCCATTCGCATCGACCGTAAATGCCCAGGTATGCGCGAAATCGCCCGCCGCCTGCTCGCCCGCCAGCCGAAACCGCGCCGGATCCCAGGTTTCGCGCAGGCGCACCACCCACGTGGTTCCATCCGGCTGCACTGTTGTTTCGCACAACGGCTTGCGTATTAGCCGTTGTGTGTGGGGGAGCATACATCAAAATGACTAGGATAGCGCGCAAAGCGGTTGACTACATGCGCGATTTGGGCAGCCTTTTCGTTTAGCGTTTTTCGGCTTCTTTGATTACTCGTTTTACTCTGGCTGCTTGCGAGGTTGTCAAATCAGTCATCCGTTTTTCCAGTACCTTGATAAACTCATCCTTGTGGTTGGCATTCACAGCCACGATGGTTTTCTCAGCGTGCTGGGGAACATCTTTAGGCCGACAAGTCGCCAAATGATTCAATAAATAGGGCAACAGCTTCTTCCGGTATGCTTCGTTCTTGGAAGCAACGATCGCTAGGGTTTTGATTCCATTATCTATCGTGATGACCGAACCTTGTTCCAATATACGCTGGATTTCCTCGTGGTGATTGTAGATTGTATCGGACTGGAGATCGGACACTGTGGACAAGGCGATCATGCTGCCCCACACGATACGGTTATTCTTGCTGTTCAAGAGCTTGAGAAAATCCTCAGTATAAGCTGCAATCAAGGCGGGGTTGAGGTAGCCAATTTCATATAAGACTTTGAGGCAATCGCTCTGAATGTTTGGGTTGTTGCTCCAAATGTTCTCGGCAATTTCTCGGATGCCTTTTTTATCATCAGTGGCAGTCAAGTCTTTAGCCAGTTCTTGATTCGGCACCTCATCGCGCCGATTTTGGAAGTGAGCTATTCCATTTAAGACAGACATGAAGGTATACCTCTCTCCGACTGTAATGGGCCGCACATCAAGTTGTCCATTAGCCCATGCCGCACCGCTAGGTCGTGATGAGATTGTAGCAGAATTTGATTTCTACCATTGCTTTGCCTGCGTGCACCGCGCAGCACCGGCAAGTTAGGCGGTATCGTAGTTTCCCTTAGCGAGAATTATAGTTCTGGCAGCAAATCAGCTGCTTATAATCTGCCCAGCTTGTGGATCGATGACACTTCCCTCAGCCTGTACTGCCATTGGCAGCGGCGAAGCCTGGAGCAAATCAGGCCCATCCATGAAATGGAGATGCAGATGTGGCCCGGAACTGAAGCCGGAATTGCCCAGTTTCCCAACTTCTTGCCCAACCCCAACTTCTTGCTGTGCCTGAACGCAGACGGAGTGATGCTGAAGATGTGCCAGGCACGAATAGACGCCGCCCCCATGATCAAGAATGACATAATTTCCAGCGGCGCGGCGCAGCTTTTCCAGGTAAAATGCAAGCTCGTGCGGGTAGCTGCCAACCTGCTTGCCATCGGGGTACTCATCGACCACCTCAATCACGCGGCCCGGCGCAGGGGCCAGTACTGCCTGCCCGAAGCCAGTGAAGAGTGTCGCCGGTAAAGGTTCGGTAAGTGGCCCGCGTAGCAGGTGCAAGCCCTCCGCGCCAAGCGGCAGCAGGTCCCAGGCGAACTGCTGCGCGGGAATTTGCCAGGCGGCGCGATGGGTTTCGCCAATACGGTGACCGATGAGTACAAGTGATGTGCCTGCCAGTGGGAGCTGCGGCACCAGCGGCGGCTGGTAGTGAGTAACCGGCCAGGTACCTTGCATACGCGCCTCGGGCGTATGGAGCGTAACCTGAAGCTGACTGGTGGGCCAGGATGAAGGCAGGGTCGCAGTAAGCCACACCCGCCCGGCATCATGCTCGGTAGGCGTAAGAACGCGCTCGCAACGCAGGTGTGTTTGTTGATCTGGCCCGGCGATGCTCCATTCTAGCCATGTATCGTCCAGGCGACTCGGTGGGCTTACGCGCACAAAGCAAGAAAATTCAACTTCGCCAGTAGGTAGCGTGTTGAAGAACAGGCGCTGGGGTAACGGTTCGAGCGCAGGATAGGGCGACATAATGCGCTTCCCCTTTCCAGAAAGTAAAATGAGCAAATCGTGTATGAGGGCCTGCTGCTCAGATGCTAGGCTCGTGGAAGATGTTGAGACTTGTATTGTACAGGGTTATTACAGGCAGCAATACATGCTCAGGTAAAATAGCTTAGGTCAGCCTACTAACCATCCAAAAGGAGTATAGTGAGTACCAAAACCATCGCCGATAAGCTTCAGATCAAGCCGAATACAAACATCTGGCTTTCACATCCCGAACACCTCAGATTGGTTGAGCCACTGCCAGCCGGAGTCCAAATGGTAGCGCACCTGTCCGATGCCACGTTGGGGCTGCTGTTTGTGGATAGTACAGCGTCCACCCGTGCCCTCTGCGACGTACATCGCGCGGCGCTGACACAGCCAGCCATACTATGGATTGCCTACCCAAAGGGCAATAAAGTCGATATCAACCGCGACAGCCTGTGGAAAATAATGGCTGAGTATGGCCTGCGCCCCAACTCGCAGATTGCGATTGACGATACATGGTCGGCGCTGCGTTTCCGCGCGTATAAGGAAGGCGAACAGCCTTTCACTGGCGGTACATCGTAGAACCATCACGGGTTTTCAAACCAACAGCCCCGCCCGTATCTGTATGTCTTTACTTCACACAGGAGCAAGCGATGCGATTTCGCACCACGATCGAGCTTGGCGGCAAAACTGCCACTGGTATGCGCGTACCGCCCGAAGTTGTTGAGGCGCTCGGTGCTGGCAAGCGCCCATCCGTTAGCGTTACGCTCAATGGCTACACCTATCGTAGCACGGTGGCCGTGATGGGTGGCGCGTTTATGCTTCCCGTCAGCGCCGAGGTGCGCGCGGCAGCTGGGGTAGCTGCGGGTAACGAGGTGGAAGTAGATATTGTGCTAGATACAGCACCGCGTACTGTTGAGGTGCCGCCCGATTTCCAGTCCGCGCTCGATAGCGAGCCAAGTGCTCGCCGCGCCTTTGACGCATTGTCGTACAGCCACAAGCGCCAGCACCTCCTTGCGATTGAGGGCGCTAAAACTGCCGAAACCCGCCAGCGGCGCATTGAGAAGATCATTGGCACACTGCGTGGGGCAGGCTCGTGAAAGCCGGTGCCCTTAGTTGCACCAGCTATAATACGGTCTTTTCGATATAGCAACAGTGTTATGCCAGGTAGCTTTCCCGCGCTGCCTGGCGCCTTTGTTTCTGTATACGACGCTTGTAGGGTATATGGCAGCATCGGCAAGGCACGGCAAATGCTAGGAGCTATGGTTAAACTACGGTGTTGTGTCGTGCTTGCTGGGTATAATACCAAATTCGGTTAAAGACTCGCGGATACGATACATTACGCTCTACAACGCCAAGAACGTAGTTCGTAATGCGTCGTATCATACCGAACTTAATACAATGCACACCTTCGTGATGAGGTGATTTTCGCGTATTTACAGATGAAGTAATGTTCGTACTTGTGTTTTGCGAACATGTGTGCTATGCTCGACGGTACACAACTACATTTCTATAGCACATTGCTGCACGTTCCGTGTTGGCAGATCACCCTGAAGAATGTATCGATGCTCACCTACGTATGTTTCCCAGGTATCTATCGATACGGTGCAACAGGCATGGAGCGTGGCCTATGCATGCTGGCGCAGTGCTGGCAGCGCAGAAAGGAACAGGCATGAGCGGGGTTCGTGTACTGGTAGGTACTCGTAAGGGCGCATTCATCCTCACGTCGGATGCGCAGCGCAAGAATTGGGACGTAAGCGGTCCACACTTCGCCGGGTGGGAAATTTATCATGTCAAAGGCTCGCCAGTAAACCCCAATCGGCTGTATGCCTCGCAGTCGTCGGGCTGGTTTGGGCAGCTGATTCAACGCTCCGATGATGGCGGCGCAACCTGGGAGCCGGTGGGTAATGAATTTGTGTACGACGGCGTGCCTGGCACGCACCAATGGTACGACGGTACCCAGCATCCATGGGAATTCAAGCGCGTGTGGCACCTTGAGCCATCACTTACCGAGCCAGAAACGGTGTACGCTGGGGTCGAAGACGCAGCCCTATTCCGCAGCACTGATGGCGGCAAATCGTGGCATGAGCTTTCGGGGCTGCGCCAGCACACCACGGGGCCTTCGTGGCAACCGGGTGCCGGTGGCATGTGCCTGCACACCATTCTGCTCGACCCAAGCGACCCCAAACGTATGTTCATTGCCATCTCAGCGGCGGGTGCCTTCCGCACCGACGATGGTGGCGTCACCTGGCAGCCAATCAATCGCGGCTTGCGCTCGGAGTTTATGCCCAACCCCGAATCCGACGTGGGCCATTGTGTCCATAATTTAGCGATGCACCCGGCCCGGCCAGAGGTGCTATTTATGCAGAAGCACTGGGATGTGATGCGCAGCGATAATGCTGGCGAGCAGTGGCACGAGATCAGCGGCAACCTGCCGAGCGATTTCGGCTTCCCAATTGTGGTGAATGCGAACGAGCCTGAAACGGTATACGTGGTGCCGATCAAGAGCGATTCCGAGCATTTTCCGCCCGATGGCAAACTACGCGTGTATCGCAGCCGCAATGGCGGCAATGAATGGGAAGCGCTTACGAACGGTCTGCCCCAGCGTGACTGCTATGTGAATATATTGCGTGATGCTATGGCCGTCGATCGGCTCGATGTTTGTGGCATCTATTTTGGCACTACCGGCGGGCAGGTGTATGCCTCAGCCGATAATGGCGACACCTGGGCGGCAATTGTGCGCGACCTCCCGGCGGTGCTGTCGGTCGAAGTGCAAACACTCGCATGATTCGCGTGTATTTGCCCGCACACCTACGCACGCTTGCTCAGCTCAAGGGCGAGGCCGAAGTAGAGGTTGAAGGGCCAGTGACGCAACGCACGGTGCTGAATGCGCTTGAGGCGCGCTACCCAATGCTGCGTGGCACCATCCGCGACCATATGACTCAGCAGCGCCGCCCGTTTATACGCTTCTTCGCCTGCGCCGAAGACTTATCGCACGAATCGCCTGACGCGCCACTACCCGAGGCCGTAGCACGCGGCACCGAGCCATTTATGGTCGTTGGGGCTATCGCTGGGGGCTAACGAAACACTGCCGCCTGGTATACTGGTTACGCCGTACCTTCGTTAGTGTGGCAGCGGAGGACAGCTCGGCCAGCATACAGGCGGTATTTTGGTGTTGTAGAGGCGTGAATGTTACTACTCGCCAAGGAATGTCGTGGATTCATGCAGCGCTTCGGATATGCGGTCGGCAATGACGCCGACCAGGAGGCGATCATACCCCAGATATTCGGCCAGGATGATCTGACAGCGCGGGTGGGCGGTGCGGGCTGCAGCAATTTGCAGGGGAATATCCTCGCGTACATGGTTGCCTAAATGCAAAAAATAGGGTGCCACAATAATGTGGGTCATACCGTTCCGCACCAGCGCTGTAATCGCCGTAGCAATGTTCGGTTGATTGAGACCAAGATAGCACTCAGCAACCATTGCATAGCGCCCATTCATCCGCACCTGATGCGCCATCGACTGCACTGGCAGGTTAGCTCGCCCATCGGGCGTTCCGTGCGCAACGATGAGCAGACCAGTATGGTGGCTCATGTGTAGTGGCTGCCAGCTTGCCCCCTCTGCCAGTGGGCGCGGGCCGTTACTCAGCGCAATCTGCGGGTTGGCAAATAAGTAATCGGCTTCAATTGCGCGTTTCAGCAGTAGCCGCGCCAGCGCCGGATGATCACCTAGTGGTCGCGCCGCACGAAATAATAGTTCGGGATGTGCCATTCGACTGGTCTCAATCAACCGAGATAGATCATCGTGCACATATTTACCCGCTACCAGAAAATATGGTTGCACAACGACTTGTGTTGCATCTGCATCAATACAACGTGCTAGGGCTTCGGCAAAGCTAGGGCGGCAATAGTTGAGGAAGCTTGCCGTGACGAGTGGGGCTAACCCAACAGCCTGAGCACGCTCGGCAAGCTTGATCATTGCTGCCCCACCATCGAGGTGCAGGGTGCCATGCCCTAAGAGAATCACAGCTAATCTACCAGCTGTCGATGGGGTAGTATGCTGGCGAGTGGCTGAGGTATACCGCTCTTTTAGGAATGTGTGCATCGTCGTTCCGGCAAGTACATAATTGTATGAGCAATTGTACCATCTACCGGAAACTGTTGCAATCGATTGCTATCGGCGGTGCAAAGTATAGACATCGAGCGATTTAGCCCCATCGAGCGCGGCCAGGGTATCGAACCAGGCCAGTTGCTCACGCAGGCGCACCACTTCGCCCACGACTAGCGTCGCCGGGGCACGTATATTCGCCCGAACCACATCTGCGGCGATTGTTTCCAGGGTGCCTACAACCGTCGCCTGATGTGCGGTTGTGCCTGTGCCAATAACCGCAGCCGGGGTATTTTCTGTACGCCCGTGAGCTATCAACTGCCTACTAATGGCAGCCAAGCGCCCAACACCCATCAACACTACAAGCGTGTCGATACCTGCAAGTGCAGCCCAATTGAGCTGGCTATGCGGCTTGGTCGGGTCTTCGTGGCCGGTCACAACCGCAAACGACACTGCCACGCCACGCTGCGTGACCGGGATACCCGCGTAAGCTGGCACACCAATTGCCGATGATATGCCTGGCACAACCTCGAACGGCACGCCTGCGGCAACCAGTGCCAGCGCCTCTTCGCCGCCGCGCCCGAATACAAATGGGTCGCCGCCCTTCAGACGAACCACCTGCTTGCCCTCATGTGCAAGATCAACCAGCAAGGCGTTGATTGCTTCCTGGGCAAAAGGGCGGCACCCAGCACGCTTCCCAACATCAATGCGAGCAGCATCGGTGCGGCACTCGCCAAGCAATTCGGGGTTAGCTAGCGCATCGTACACCACCACATCGGCAGCGCGCAGCCGCCGCAGGGCCTTCACCGTAATCAGCTCCGGGTCGCCCGGGCCAGCGCCTACCAACGAAACAAACCCGCGTGGCATAGTATCCCTTTCTACAGAGCGGTGTAGCCCAATTTACCAGGCAACCCGCTCGGTGTCTGCGTGCGGCATTGAATAACGCGATCAGCCGGATAATCACAAGAATACTTGACAAATTATATCAAGTAATTTAAGATAAGCAACATCACCATTTTGGAATCAGGGCAAGTGCGATGCCGCACGGGCACGGCGATGAGCGATCATCGTTGTGTCCTTTTTTTGCACCCAGTAACAAAGGCAGGCAACCATGAGTAATACGACTGCATTCGATGCGCTGACGGCGGCCTGGACGAACGAGGAGCTGCACGATGTCAATGCCGCCTTCTATGGCCGCCCACCCGAGGAGCTACTGAGCTGGGCGGCAGAATGCTTCGGCCAGCAGCTGGTGCTCACATGTAGCTTCGGGGGCGCATCGGGTATGGTGCTGCTCGACATGGTCGCGCGGCTCGGTACAGGTACGCCCATCCTGTTTCTCGATACAAACCTACTGTTCCCCGAAACATATGCCCTGGCTGAGCTAGCCGCCCGGCGGTATAACGTGAAGATCGAACATCGTGAACCGGCCCTGACGCTGGCGCAGCAGAATTATGCCGAAGGCCCAAACCTCTATGCGCGCAACCCCGACCGCTGCTGCGGCATACGCAAAGTAGCGCCGCTCGCGAAGGCTTTACGCCCGTATAACGCCTGGATCAGTGGCATACGCCGCGACCAGGCGAGCACGCGCGCCGCCACCGACCTGGTGCAATGGAGCAGCCGCCACAACCTGCTGAAAATCAGCCCGCTGGCTTATTGGTCCGAGCAGGATGTATGGCGCTACATTCATGCGCATAATGTACCGTATAACCGCCTGCTCGACCAGGGCTATACCAGCCTGGGCTGCGAACCCTGCACTCAACCTTCGGCTTCCCACGATCTGCGTGCGGGCCGCTGGGCCGGGCTTGCAAAAACCGAGTGTGGCATTCATCTCTAGCGGAGAAAAGCAGGCTACGAGTGGCCGTAGTATCGCGCTTCCTATCACAACACCCTCTGAAGGAACATCATGACAACCCAGGAGGCGATTCGCGCCCACGGCGGTGCACTCATCGCGCGTGAGCGTGTACTGCTGGCCGCCAACCCTGCCGCGATGCGCTACGCTGGGGTAGGCAATTACTACGGCACCTACAATGCTCAGCGCCTGTTTGATACGCTGCAAACCGGCGACCTCGCTATTCAGCCGCTGAAATTCGAGCATACTTTCTACTGCAAAACATGTGGTAACATCGCCTCGGCACGCAGCTGCCCGCATACACCCGATCGTCACCTGGTGCTCAGTGGCACGCGTGTGCGCGAAATGCTCCGTGCTGGCACGCTACCGCCGCCCGAGTTCACGCGGCCCGAAGTGGCGCAGATTCTGATCGAGGCCATGCGTGCGGCATAGTACCAAGGCGGTGTAGCTCGCTTCCCAACAATACAGCGTGTTATGAACGATCGTTTATGATGATGAGGGATAAAGGAACATTATGACCACAGGCTTTACGCTCTGGTTCACTGGCCTCTCGGGCGCAGGTAAATCGACCATTTCGGAAATTGTAGAACGTGAGCTACGTGCACTCGGGCGTAAGGTCGAAGTGCTCGATGGCGACGTCGTGCGCACGCACCTGAGCAAGGGGCTGGGCTTCTCAAAGGAAGATCGCGACACCAACATCCGCCGGATTGGCTGGGTGTGCGAGGTGCTCTCGCGCAACGATGTTATCGCCATTGCCGCCGCGATTTCGCCGTATCGCGCTGTGCGCGACGAGGTGCGCGAGCGCCATGGTGGGCGCTTCATCGAGATATTTATTGATGTGCCGCTTGAGGTAGCGATTGAGCGCGATGTCAAGGGCTTGTACAAAAAGGCGCTGGCGGGCGAGATCAAAGGCTTTACCGGCGTGGACGACCCCTACGAGCCGCCGCTTGACCCCGAGCTCATCATTCATACCGACCAGGAAACGCCCCAGGCGAGCGCTGCGCGCATTCTTACCGCGTTGCGCCAGCTAGGCTATTTGTAAACTAGCAATGAACGGTGAAGGATGAAGGACGAAGGGGGCATGGCTGCGCTTTACCCCTCGCTCTTCATCCTTTGTTGTAAGGAGAACAACGATGTCTGCCGATAGCGAGAACGAGGCGGCGCGCGCGCGTTCGCACGTCGAAGAGCTGAAGGAGATTAGCGATGGTCTGGGCGGCTTCCTGCTCGACGAGCTGGCCGATCTCTCGACCGACCGTATCTCGGAAGATGCCTACCAGCTGCTGAAATTCCACGGCTCGTACCAGCAAGATAACCGTGATGAGCGGCGTGAGCGCAAAAAGCAGGGCCTCGATCGCGCGTGGTCGTTCATGGTGCGCACCAAGTTCCCGGGTGGGCGGCTCACCGCCGAACAGTACCTGTTGGCCGACGAGCTAGCAAGCAGCTACGCCAACAACACGCTGCGCATCACCACCCGCCAGGATTTCCAGTTCCATGGCGTGGGCAAAGCCAATATGAAGCCGCTGATTAAAGCCCTGAACGAGCGCTGGGTTAGCACCTACGGCGGCTGCGGCGATGTGGCGCGTAACTTCATGGCCTGCCCGGTCGCCGATCTGCTGCCCGGCAACAGCTACGATTACCAGGCGTTAGCCCGCGAAATTAGCGACCGATACATGCCCGAATCAACCGCCTACTACGAATTCTGGCTGGATGGTGAGAAAGTGCTGGTCGATGGCACGCGCGTATCGGTAAAGCCGAACCGCGAAGAATCGTTCTATGGCCCAACCTATATGCCGCGCAAGCACAAAATGTCGATCGGCCTGCCACACGACAACTGCATCGACATCTTCACGCATGATCTTTCGCTTGAGGCGGTACTAGAAGACGACGGCAGCCTGCGCGGCTTCAATCTGCTGGCCGGGGGTGGCCTGGGTAGCACGCACGGCAAAGCCGAAACCTTCCCACGCCTGGCTGACCGCATTGGCTTTCTGCCGCCCGAGCAAGCGCTGCCCGTCATCGACGCGGCTTCGGCGGTGTATCGCGATTATGGCGACCGTACCAACCGCCGCCATGCGCGCTTGAAATACGTGCTCGATGAGCGTGGCGTTGCGTGGTTCCGTGAAGAGCTAGCCCAGCGGCTCGGGAAACCGCTCGCGCCGCCTGCCGATATTCCGCGCTATGCGGTTCACGATCACCTGGGCTGGCAGCAGCAGGCCGATGGTCGCTGGCTGGTAGGTGTGTGGGTAGAGAATGGGCGAATTAAGGAGCAGCTGAAAGAGGGGCTGCGCGCGATTATCGGACGCTTCCGGCCCGAAATTCGCCTGACGGCGCAACAAAACCTGGTACTGGTGAATATCGACGCCGCGCAGAAGCCCGCACTCGAAGCCGCGCTGCAAGCATATGGCATTCAGACGGGCGACGCACCACTGAGCACGCTGCGCCGCTACGCAATGGCCTGCCCGGCAATGCCTACCTGCGGCCTGGCGGTGGCCGAAGCCGAGCGCTACCTGCCCGACCTGATCGGCGAGCTTGAGCAGCGCGGCTATGGTAACGAGCGCGTGTGGATTCGGATGAGCGGCTGCCCAAATGCCTGCTCGCGCCCACCCACCGCCGAAATCGGCCTGGTTGGGCGCAGCCTGAACCTATACAACGTGTACCTCGGTGGCAGCTTCGCGGGCACACGCCTGGCCCGGCTGTACCGCGAAGATGTGCGCGGCCACGCCCTGGCCGACCTACTGGCGGCAACCTTCGACCAGTGGCGTGCGGAACGGAACGCGGGTGAGGAATTTGGCGATTGGGCGTATCGCACACTCGTAGCCAGCAAGGAATAAGCATCTACGTGGCGGTAGCGCTCAGGCGCGACTGATAGGTGCCCAAGGTGGCCGGGCACCTACGAGAAAACCCGGCGAAGCAAACCGACTGAGTTATGCCAGATCTGGATACGACGCTGTTGCACTTGCCCTAGTACCCTACCATCGGCTGGCTGTTTACGGGAGAAATGGGAGTGTTATAATACCTGCATATGCGCCACATTGAGGGTTACTATGCAGACAATCAAAAAGTATGCCAATCGCAAGCTCTACCATACGAATCGTAAGCAGTATATTACGCTCGAAGGTATTGCGGCGCTGATCCAGGCGGGCGAGCCTGTGCAAGTGCTCGATAACGAAACCGGTGAAGATATAACTGCTTCGATTCTAACCCAGGTGGTGCTGCAGGGCCGGAATACAGCCGATAGATTGCCGACCCAGGTGCTCACCAACTTGATTCGGGCTGGTGGCGATACGATTGCTGGAGTGCGCCGCTCAATCTGGGGGACGCTAAGCGGCTCAAGCATGGTTGACCTGGCGATTAAGCACCGCCTCGATCAGCTCTATGAAAGTGGCAAAATTGATGCCAAAGAGCTGGCTAGGCTCGCCAATCTGCTGTTACCCGATCAAGATCCTCAAGTGGAAGAGCTGCCTAGCCAACGCGATATTTCTGCACTACACTCGCAGATTGAAGCACTGTCGGCAGCAGTTGAGCTGCTTCTCGCTGAGCGCGGCCAACGTTAACGCGACTCGCCAACCTCACGGATTTGCCCCTCACTGGCCGGCTCAATGAACATATACCCCTGGCCACGTAATGTCACAATCGGTGCCGATTCCGGGTGCGCGGGCCAGAGCTTCATGCGCAGCCGATACACATAGACGGTAAGCAGGTTGCGCCCTTTCGGGTTTTGCCCCCATACCGATTGTAACAATGTGCGATCGCTTACCACCTGCCCCGCATACATCATCAGAATGTACAGAATCTGCGCCTCTATCGGGGTGAGATCGACGGTGCGGTCATTGTTGAACGACACGAGGCGTTTGACTGGATCCAGCAGCATTGGGCCACGCGCCAGGGTTGATGGCTGTTGCTTTTGCACCGAATCGTAGCGACGTAGCACCGCTGCAATGCGCGCCAACAGCTCAGAAGACGAGAACGGCTTTACAATGTAGTCGTCGGCCCCGCTTGAGAGGCCCTGCACCCGATCGGCTAGCGTACCAGCGCTGGACAGAAAAATGATCGGCATGTACGTTGTGCGGCGCACTTCCTGGCAAACATCGAAGCCGCTCAGAGCGGGGAGATGAGTATCGAGCAGCAGCAGATCGGGCGCATCGCGTGCGATGGTTTCGATCGCACTGTACCCGTTAGTTACAATCGATACTTTGTATCCAGCATCGGTAAGAATAAATGCGGTAAGCTTCGCACTGATTACGTTTTCCTCGGCAATCAGAACATGCGGCATGGTATCCCTCAATAAGCGCAACCAGCGGGTACTGACTGAAGAAAAGCGTGCAGGCGGTCGGGGGCTGCACAATACTTGGCTGTTGTCAACGTGTGTATCAGGGCAATCAGCTATTCACAAAGACGGGGTGCTGTTCGAAAAGTCACGAAGCAGCGGAAGGGGGCATGCGATAGCGTGTGAGTGGGGCGGGCAGCGAAATCGGCGGCTAGCGGCTCGCGCGCCACCATCGCCAGATCATAAGCCCGAGCAGCACTAGCAGTACAACGAGCTGGAATATTCGTAGTGTGGGGGAAGAGACTTGGAGCATACCTTGAATGAAGGCCTGCGCTACGCCGGGCCAGGTGCTCACGTTCGCCACATCGAGCCATTTGATCTGCACCAGGTCGGCAAGAAATGAGGGAATGACCAATATTGAGAAAAATATAGTCAGTGTAGAGAAGAACAAGTTGGTACGCTGGGCATCCTGTTGAAGCTGGATGCCATTAAAATGCGCCAGGAACGCGTTCAGCTCTTGTACGTTTGTTTCGATGTGTCGCTCAATTTCGTCTATTCCAAGCTGATCCATCAGGTGCTTAAACTTGCGGGTTGCGTAGCTTGCGCGAAACACCGATGATGGCACGAGCGCATCGCGCTGATGCGGCAGTGATTTGAACAGCATCGCGATGCCAGTGGCAAGGTTAAGAATCTCGCGGCGGTCGTTGCGGCTAACATAGCCGTCGGCGGTACGGCGCGTCATATCGGGTATCTTCTCAAGTAGCCAGGTGGTATCGCGTTCGAGCAACTGCATTTCGTTTTTTAGCGCAATAATATGTTCGATACCACGGGCAATGCTTTGCCAGTAATCGCCATAGACATGCTGTTGCTCAGTGCGCATGCTGCCGCTCATAAAGGCCGTGGTAGCATTGCCCATTGGGTAGAACATAAAGCTGGCTTCGGGCGTGAGCAGGCACAGCTCTTCTTCCCAGCTTGCCGTATCGGTAGCAAATAGCGCGGCTACCTGGCCGGATTTGTAGCGCGGGTAACGAATGCCATGTTCCTCAATCAGCATCGCCTGTTCAAGCAGCCCGGCAATATCGTTGCCATAGCTTTCGCGTGCGGCGCACACATCGAGCGGGCCGTGCACGCCAGTGAGCCGCGAGAACTGGTAGATGGTATGACGATCGTGGAGCGGCAGCCGGGTGCGCGAATAGCGGTGTGTGAGCGCGACGGCGATAGTGCTGTGCCGCCCGCGACTGGCTGGCACGGGAATGACAAACTGGTCGTTACATGCTTCAACAAAGCGCGCCACTAATTCCATCGAGAGCTGCCATTGATTCGGCAATGCCGCGCTCGGCGTCGCCGGATTCAGGAGGCCCTGGCTTTCAAGCTGTAATTGCGAAAGCGTGATCAGCGGCAGATCGTGAATCGGGCGCTCGATCTTTACCAGCACCAGGCCGTTGCGCGTCAGCCGCAGCTTGAAGGCCCAATCGCTCATCTGCGCGGCCAGTTCGGGTGTCGCTTGTAGCGCATCCTGATCGAGCAAAAGCGTAGTATCGGTAAGGCGGTAGGTCGGGAAGAAGTAATTTTCAATCAGGTAGCGGCGGAAGGTGCTCAGCTCGTGGCCGTGGAATTCGATCTGCTGTTCGCGCTGATCAAGCTCGAACCAGCGGGCGGGGCGCAGCTGCTTGAGGAAATCGGCGTAAGCCTGGCTGCCGCGTACCTGCTCGAAGCGCTCGCCGGGTGTGAGCCGCTGCGGCCAGAAGCGTACACTGCTGCCAACAAACCGGATATTGCGCAATGAGCTTTGGGTTGGCTCACGCGCCACAAAGCGCTTCAGGTTCATCACCATCACGATGGTGACCGTTCCGGTGGCGTGCAGATCGGTGTGCATAGCTATCGATCACCTGGTGTTTTAATCAGCTTAGATCGCCCCACGTCCCTTCAGTTCCAGGTATTTGTTGATCACGCTCACCGTTAGCTGGTCGGCGGGTACATCAATCGTCAGCACGCCGTGGCGGTTGAGCGTATCGAGCACCACGCGCCGCTCATCGAGGAGCATTTCGGCCACGGCTCGCTGGTATACCGCGCCCGATTCCTGCGGTAGCTGCGCGGCCAAGCGGGTGACGTTCGGGTCGGAAATGACGACGCACAGTGGCAGATGGCGGCGCGCCAGGCGCGCCATTTGCGCAATCAGCGGGCGGGCCGCATCGAGTGTCACCAGGTCGGTGAACACCACCACCAACGAGCGGCGCTTATGCTTCAGGTCGAGGTAGGTCAGCGCCTGGCCGTAATCGGCCTCCACTGGCTCGAATTGCACATTGTAGAGCGCTTCGAGCATACGGTAAAACTGGCCTTTGCCGCGCCGGGGAGCGAGGAAGGTGCGCACCTCGTCGGCGAAGGTCAGCAGTCCCACATGGTCGCCTTTCAGCGTAGCCACATACGAAAGTAACAACGCCGTGTTGATCGCGTAATCGAGCTTGGCCAGGCCCGGCCCGCCGTCGCGTGTGGGGTCGCTCACCGGCGGGCGCATGAGTCGCCCGGTGTCGATTACGCTCATTACATACTGGCTGCGCTCAGTTTCATATTCGGCTGCAATCGGTTTGCCGCGCCGCGCGGTCGCCTTCCAATTAATCCGGCGAAATTCGTCATCGGTGTTATATTCGCGCAGCCGCTCGAACTCGTTGCCCTGGCCGTACACCCGCGCCGCGCGCAAGCCCAGCTCGAAGAGCAAGCCCTTGCGCGCCAGTAGATCGTATTTACGGACATCGAGGACATTGGGGTAGACCTTGACTGGCGCGGCGGCAGGGTAGCGCGCCTGGCGCACAAAGGTCTTGAGCGTGCTCATGTAGCGGATGTTGATATCGCCAAAGCCATAGTCGCCGCGCTGCAAGGGGCGCAGGTGGTAGCGCGCCTCGTGAATATCGTAGGGCGCAGCGGCCCCGGCCAGCGTCACTGCATCGGACTCAAACTGGTAAGGGTATTCGTCGCGCAGCTGAAAGCTCAGCGGGCGGGCGCTGCGATTCGCCAGCAGCAGGGTGATCAGGTTTTCTGCGCCGAGCGAGAGCTTGCTATCGTTGATGCGCTCAATCTCAATCTCTGTTGGCTTCGGCGATACAACATAATCAATTGCGACCAGCACGCCCACAGCCAGGGTGTAGGCCAACGCCAGCCACAGCAGTGTCGGCGCAAATGCTACACCTGCCACAAGCAGCGCACCGAGTAATAAAAAGAGCAACAGGCGGAAGGTTGGAATCATAGCGGTGATAATGTGAATAAAAAGAAGAACCAGCCGAGCATAAATGACGTAAGTAGCGCCGTGGCAGGTACGATTCTGCTGCGCTTGGCGACCCGATTGAACAACCCCAAACCGATGACGATAATCCCGATTGCAACGAGTGGAAGCGCATAGAAATGCCAGCTCGATTGGCCATTCAGGATATTGGCGATTGCGGCTTGTCGGTTTGCTACAATACCTGGCCGTGCCCGAAAAAGTTCTAATGGCTGTGATAACAGACGGGTTGCACCCTGGAACTGGTATGCAAAACCCAGGGGTTTGCCCGTGAAATATGCTTCGAACGGCAACCACGTACGTTCGACGATAACCATTAGCATCCACTGATGAAGGACGAGCACAGCGGTAGCTGTATATGCTACCAGGCGCGTCGTTCGCGCGGCCCAAAAGCGCTGAAGCAGGAGCGCACAGCCTAATGCTGTGCAGGGTAATGTTTCGATGAAAAAGCGCGGGCCATAGCCGCCGCCGCCATACCACACTTGCCAGGTGCCAAGCACATACAAATACCCGGCGAGATACACGAGGATTGCGGTACGCAGGCGCGGCGGCTGCACCCGATACAGCCCCAACATCCCAATAAGAATAGCTGGTGCCCACCACAGGATGCCACGATTTGTATGGACGAACAGATCGAGGAGATGCTCAGGGAGCGCGCTACGCGAAAAACCCTGAATTGGAATAATCAGCCAGCTACCATAGACGCCGTGCCAGAATGCGAGCTGCGGAGTGACAATCGCAAGTACGGTTACGCTGGCAATCAGCGCCTGAAGCGCCAGCTGGCGTAACCGCGGCGTGTTGTGGACGCGCCACGCATCGGTCACAGATGCGGCATATAATGTGAGTGGTAGCAACAGCGCCGAGAGACCGATCCAACGTAGAATCATATTCAGCCCAAGCATTGCGCCAATGAGTAGGCCGCTGTGGCGTAGCGCGATCGTGCCCTGGTCGTATGCCACACAGACATACATCAGCAGGGCCATCGCAAATATGCTGGTGCTATGGGCCATAATCGGCTGCCGGAACGTATAATAGAACAATGGCGAGGCACACAGCGCCAACAATGCAGCAATACTAGCTGGCCCACGGCTTGTGAACACGCGGCACGTGCGATAGATGATGAGCACACCGAGTAGCCCATACAGTGCTGAGCCAGCCGATACCGCTGCAATATACGGCCAGCTTATGCCATTAGCAAGCGGTAGCGTACCAAACCAGCGCACGAGCAGATCAGTGGCAATAAAAAATGGCGACCATAGGATTCCCGGCCCAATCGGCCATTGGCTTGGTTGTAGCCCACGCGCGGTGCGATAATTATTCGTCGGCTGCGTTCCTGCGCGTAGATCGAGCGAGTGATTAATCACCGGAGCGCGTAATTGGGTATAGTAATAGGATGGGTCCCAAACCCAATTATCGGTAGGCCCATAAAATAAGATGATCAGCACACACGTGGCTGTAGTGATAAGTATGTTTCTGCGCAGGTATGGGGTATTCATGGCAACGACCTATTCCTGTTACCGTGGTACCTCCACCTTGGCAAGCACGCGCGTCATCGCCGTGTCGGCATTTAAACCCTCGATCTCGGCCTCGGGCTTGAGAATAATGCGGTGCCGATAGACTGGCCGCACCAGGAATTTCACATCATCGGGCACCACAAAGCTGCGCCCTTGCATGGCAGCCCAGGTTTTTGCGGCGAGCAGCAGGCTGATCGAGGCGCGTGGCGAGCCACCGAGCAGCAGATCGAGGCTTTTACGGCTTGCCTGGGCGATGTCGGTGATGTACTTCATAATGCCATCATCCACCTGCACCGCGCCAATTTCAGCCCGGCACTGCGCTAAGCCCTCGGGTGTAATCACCGGTGCAAGCTGGGCAGCCTCGAGACGGCGGGCATCGAAGCCGGTATGGTAGCGGCGCAGCACCTCAATTTCTACCTCCTGGGGTGCGTAATCGACCAGCACCTTAAACAGGAAGCGATCGAGCTGGGCTTCGGGCAGCGGGTAGGTGCCTTCATACTCCACCGGGTTCTGCGTCGCCACGACGAAAAATGGGTCGGGGAGCACTAGCCGCTGGCCTTCGATCGTTACCTGGCGCTCCTCCATCGCCTCAAGCAGCGCGCTCTGGGTTTTGGCTGGTGCGCGGTTGATTTCGTCGCCCAGCAGCACACTTGTGAACACTGGCCCGCGCCGCAGGTGAAATTGCCCACTGCCAAGCTCGAAAATCTGCGTGCCAATCACATCCGAGGGCATCAGGTCGGGCGTAAACTGCACGCGCTTGAAATCGGCCTGAATGAGCGCGGCCAGGGTTTTCGCCATCAGGGTTTTGGCAGTGCCGGGTACGCCTTCGAGCAGCACATGCCCGCCACTGAGCAGCGCGATCAGCAGGTGCGTGAATGGGTCTTCCTGGCCCACTAGCACTTTGGCGGCTTCGGTGCGAATACGCGTGGTTATGTCTTGCGTCAGCATACTGTTCCTTATTGCTATCGCGATGATACCAGTTTCATGAATCGTTTGGCTCTGGTTGCGTTGGTGCGTGTCGCATCCTACACACTTGGCGACTCACCAGCCAGCTCTTGTGCCCAGGCGCGCACCTGCACCGTAAGCTCGTCGCCGTCGTAGGCGGCGCGGTTGTGCCGGTAGAGCAATGCCATCCAGATCGGCAGCGGTGGTAGCACCAGCATCAGCCCCAGCAGCCAGGCGCCGCTGGCTAATGCCTGGGCCAGTGGCGACTCTGATCCGAGTGCGTAGAAGAGCGGTAGCGGCAGAAGCGTGCCAATCGTGGCAATAATGGTAAGCCCGGCGGCGGCGAGCAACAGCGCCCCGATCAGCCATATGGCGAGGTTGCGCGCAAACCGGAAGGCGATCAGATTCAGGCTACGTTGCACGCTGGCCCCAAACGGCAGTTCTTCTTGCACCCATGGCTGCAGCCCGTAAAACAGGCCGCTCCCGCTTGCGCCCGAAATCATGAGCGAGCCATACAGCCCGGCCAGCATAATGCCAATAAATAACAGCGCCGCCGGGGTGGCAGCTGCGGAGCCAACCCCGCCCGCCAGAAAGCCCACAAATGCGAACCCGGCAATATACAGCGGGCACACACACAGCATACTCATAATCGAGGTAGCCGCCTGCGCCAGCAGCGAGTAGACAATGGTGAAGCAGCCCATGCCAACTGCGCGCAGCGGCGGAATTGCCAGGGCGCTCCGCAGGTGTACGGGCTGGCCCGCAGCGGCGGCGGCGGCAGCGCGTGAAAGCCCACCTACCAGGTAAATGCTCAATGGGAACACCAGTAACAGCGCTAGCACGCCCAGTATCACAAGCGCGGGGCTGTTGGCCCATGAGATTGCCACAACCAGCAGGCCAGCCGCGACCGCCACTGGCACGCACCAGCTCATGGTAATGAGCATAAAGCTGAAGAAATGGCGGCGGTACAGGCTTAGCCCTTCGTCGAGCAGTGCCAGGATTGGTTGTAATGTTTCTTGCCAACCCGTCATTACAGGTCGAATTCTAATGCCAGCCCATCGCTGGTGATTGTGATTGGGCGCAGGCGCAATGCCAGTTCGGCGGGCGGGTCGCCGGGTATCTCGAAGCTGGTAGGTAGCTGTACTAGCGGGATGTTGCCAATCGTTTCGGTGAGATTCGCCACCAGATCTTTGGCAATGCGGTTGGGCAATGGCGTTCGCCCAATATTCACTGCGCCTTCAGTTACTTGCACAAAGAGCTGGCTCTGTGGATCGACGCGCAAGGCAGCAAGTACATTCACCTCGATTGGGAAGCTAGCATTTTGCGCTTTCATGTCGAATTGCCTGCCGCCCAGCTTGAAGGCAATGCTACCTTGCAGCCGAGCTACAATCCGCGCGCGCCGCTCTTCTAGCTCCAGGGTCACGGTATCGCCCCGGGTGGTTACATCCATCCAGCTTTGCGCTGGGAATACAAATTCTTTGCCCTGAAAATTGCTTTTGGCATACACCTGTAGGGCGCGTTGCAGTGCCGGTTTGGCGATCGTGAGCGCAAGCGCAGGCGTGGTGGTGTTCGCGGCGGTGGTGGCAGGTGCCTCAGCGGGTGCAGCTACCGGCTCGGGCGCGGGTGGCGGTGTAATGATCACCTGCGGCTGATCGAGGGTCGTGCGCCCGGCGCGCAAGGCTTGCAGCAACGCTTCAACTAGCGGCGCATCTTCGCCCGAGGAGGGCAGCAGAAATTCGGTGAAGAACTGTGGCACGATATTCAGCAGCCGGAAGGCTTCGAGCGGATTGATCATAAGCAGCACAGCGAGCAGCGGGTTTTCGCTTACTCGTTGCAGTAGCGTTTCGAGCTCTTTACGCCCGGGAAAGAATAGATCGAACATTGATACCTCCGCTCCTGGGTGTCGTTAGCAGTCGGCGGAAAGATAAGCCTGCGCCACTCACCGCCGGGGCGCAAGCGTATCGGCCAGTGCGTCGGCATCGGCAACGGTACGCACCAGCTCGGCTTCGCTCGGGTTTTGGGCGCGCAAGCGCCCTAGCAGCCCTAGCAGCGTTGGCTCGTCAATCGCCCGTGCCCGCGCCAATTCGCGCACAAACGACTCATCATCGAGCTGCGGGTTAATTCCGTCGCGCCGCGCCAGTCGCCGCTTAAAGGCATCGCGGTAGTGCTTCAGAATGAATGCCCGTTTGCCGCCGCGCAAAAATAGCCCGGCCATACTTTCGATATATTCGGCGCTGCTGCGACGTACTACTTCTTCGCGCAGCGGCACGGGCCGCCCGAAGCGCCGCCCGCCAAGCACAAAATAGAACCCAAGCACTAGCACGGCATACGTAGCAGCCCAGCCCCACGGGCTGCCAAAGATAATTTTGCGTGTGCTAGGCGGCGTAAAAAAGCCGTGATGGTATTCATCGAACAGGATGCGCCCGCCTGGCGGCACGCGCCGCAGCATATTCAGCACCAGTGCGGCGTTGGCTTCGTCGCGCAGGCCCGCATTACTAAATGGGAAGGCGCTGGCGCTCAGGTAAGCATAGCCATTCCCAACCTTAATGCCCGCAACGACCAGGCCATCGGCTGAGCCTAGCAGCGGCGCGTAATCATCGCGCAGTGGCACCAGTACGCGGCGCGCCTGCACTGGCGCGGTTTGTAGCGGCGGCTGGTCGAGTGCGGGCTGCGCGGGTGCTGCTTGCTCAAGCGAGTCGGTGGCAGTATACACCGCCGTGTCGAATTTCAGCTCGTCGAGCAGCGCATTTTGTGGGCCAAACAGTGCGTTACGGTCGAGCGCCATAATCAGGGTTCCGCCCTGGCCGAGCCAATCGAGCACTGCGCGGGCGCGCACCCGATTGATTGGCTCGGAAGGATTGAGAATCACGAGCGCAGCGTCGCTTTCATCCAGCGCAAATTCGCGGTATTCCAGCCGCCGCCCGTCGTAGCCCAGTGCGCGCGCCCAATCGTATAGCGCCTGGGCACCTTCGGGCGCGCTTGAGTGAGTCGTAGCTGCCGGAAGCGTCGCGTTGCTGGGGCGGCGCGCCGGGCCAAACGCAATAAAGAGAATCAGCGCGAGGAACAGGCCGATGATAATAGCAATGTCGCGGCGGTTCTTCATGGCTACCCCTCGCTGCGTAGCGCCTCAACCTGGCGCTCGTAGGCGGCGAAGGCGGTAGCGTCGATCGGCAGGTGCCCATACCACACCCGGTCGAATGTTTCGACGACGGCGCCGAGCTGGGCGCGCAGGGTTGGGTTTTCGTGTACACGCTCAAGGTATTCGCGGTTGGTTAGCGCGCGGTCGTAGCGCAGAATGTTGCGCTCATCGAGCCGAAGCAGCGCCGAAAGGTACAGGTAGCGCACAGCAGTGCGGTAATCGCCGCCGCGTGCCAGGCCGCTCGCCTGCTCAAGCGCGCTATGGGCGGTCAGGTGCGCTTCGGGGTCGTCGGGTGCATCCACGCCGCGCGCGACATTACGGCGCAATCCACGCAGCACATACCCAATCACCAGCAGCAACAGCAGCGCGCCGCCAATCGCAAATACCCACGCCACTGGCTCGCCCGTCGCCGCCACGACCCGCCCCACCGGGCGGAACAGGCTTTCGAGGATGCGCCCCAGCCAATCGAAAAACGTGCTCACCCAGCTCGGCGTGTCGCTTATGCTGTTGGCGAACGGCGGCTTTGCCAGGATGGCGCGCAGGCGCTCGCGGGCATCGGCGGGGGCCGCGCTGGCCGGTAGGGCCAGGGCATCGAGGATGGCACCCAGCCGCGCACCGATTACACTGAGATCGGGCGCGGGCGCGGCCAGCGCTTCGCGTAGCCAGCGATTGTCGGTAGGCACGTCGGTGCCATCGGGCAGGCGCACGCTGGTTGCCGCCTCAAGCCGCGTCGCTGCATCTTCCAGCCCCAGCCGGTCGCCGCGCTGGGCCGCCGCATAAGCTTCGCGCAGCCAGCCGGTGTATGTAGGCAGGTCGGGCGCTTGGCTTTGGGCCTGCGCCTGCGGTGCCATCAGCAGCCCCAGGCCAAGTGCAAAACACAGCACAACAATGCCCCACGCCTTTCGTTTGGGGCGGTGGCGCGCCGGTGTGTGCACACTCATAGTGAGCTGGTGCCAAATACTCATAGCGTCGCTTGCTGCGCCATCAGCTCAAGATCATAGCCTTCTTTGCGCATGCGGAGATCGTAGTACAGCATGGTGTAAATAACCAGCTGAAACGGCAGCACCAGGATCTGGCCCAGCACGGCAATACCCGAAACGATCGCCTGGTTACGCATCAATGCCGTCAGGTCGCCCGCGCTGATAAGCTGAAGCGCGAAGCTGACCATGCTGGTTGGTATCGCCGAGATAACATAGGCCAGCAGAAAGAGTAAAACAATTAACCCTAGTGCTCGCCAGAAGGCGCCACTCGTCAGGCGCCAGCTGCGCGCAATTCCCGTGAGCGGCCCCTGGTTTTCGAGCACAATCGCCTGGGTTGTCAGGCACAGACGCACATACAGGAATAGCGCGACCAACCCGCCGACAATGAAGGCGCCGAAGATTACGATTGCAATGAGTGCACCTGCTAGCGCGCTGCTGTTTGTATCCCCGCCACGCAGCAAGAAGAAGAAACTGCCAGCAACGCAGCCCGCCAGTACGCCAAACAGTACTGTGCTTGCAAGCAAGGGAACCATGGCCGCGCCCACCAGCGCAAAGAAGCGCCGCCAGCCGATCCGGTACGCATCGAGGATCGAGATAGGTTGCCCAGTATACGCGCGCGATACTGCATTCGCCAGCGCGCCGTTGATCAGGCTCTGTACCAGCAGTACTTGCACAATCGAAAGCGCGAAGGTAAAGCCCATGTACATGGCGAGCTGCCCAAATGGTAGCGCGCTGAATGGGTTACTGCCAGGGAGCGCAGGGGTTGTGACCGCACGCATCCACTCGGTGAGGAAATTGCCGCCAATCGTGAATTGCAAGGCCATTTGTGCAATGGCAATTGGCATCTGGAGCAGTGCGGCGACGCCAATAAACGTAAAGAAATAGCGCCGGTAGAGCCGGAAGGCTGCGTCGAACATGTCGCCAAGTGTCATAGGCCGCAGCCGCGGAAGCGCGTTTTGTTCTATCATGAAATTCCTCAAGTGTGCCGTTGGGCATCTACAGCACGCACGCGATTATAGCAGGTGTAGCGTGTGGCGGGCAAGCCTGCTTATTCACCTGCCCATTGCATCACATCGCGCTCAAATGTAGCTGGCTGGCGCTGGTTGCGCAGCGCAACATACAAGGCCGCCAGGAAGGCGCTTCCTAATGGCGCAATAACTGTCTGCCCAAGAAGCGCTGTGCCAATACCAACCACACTCAGCAACGAGCGGTCGAGGTTCAACCGAAACACAGCAAATGTAAGGAGCAGCGAGGGCAGGGTCGTCAGGATATAGAGCAATAGCTGCTCAAGGATGACCAGTAATGTGGCTGGTATGCGCCCACCGCGTGTCAATTCCCAGCTGCGCGCCAGTGCCGCGGCCGCGCCGCGCTGCTCGATGACGATCGCAGGTATATAGAGCATTAGCTGGCCGTAGAGCGCCGATAAGAGCAGCCAAAGTGGCAAGGCAATAGCTATGCCCAGGCAGAGGAATAGGATATTCGTCGTAACGCTCGAAATATCGCCGGTATATGCCAGGGAAACCAAAGGCGTAAAAAACAGGCTGCTTACCCCCCCAAGCAATTGGGCAATTGCTAATGGGCCAAGCGCCGCCAGCAGCAACCGAGGCCAGGCGCGCACGCCAGTGCGCAGCGCATTTCCTGTCCCCACCCACTCACCGCCGAGCGCTGGCACGAGCGCCGCGTTCAGCACGGCTTGCTGCGGCAGCCGAAACAACAGCGATAGCACATACCCGCTGATCAGATTCAACAGCCAGATCTGTAAGCCAAACAATGCAACTGAGCTATTGCGTAGCATTGGCAAGAAGAGCTGCGTTATCAGCGTCGAACCGAGCAGCATTGGCACGGTGGCGAGCAACGACAGCCCGGCCAGCGGCCAGAAGTGTGTGCGGTACACCCGAAACCCGGCATCTAGAATATCGCTCAAGCGCGGCGAACCTTGCATAGTTACACTCCTTGTTCAGCTCGTGGCATACCCGCTAGCTGGCTGCTCAGCAGCTCAAGATCATAGGCTTCGTGGCGCACGCGCATATCGTAATATAGCAGGGTGTAAATAGCGAGCTGAATCGGCATTGCCAGCATCAGCCCAAGCTGGGTTACCACAATGCTGGCTATTTGGGCGGCACTGAGCAGATTGGGCATCCCTACCAGCGTGAGCACCCAGTTGAGCAGCAACGCGGGAATAGTCGTAAGCAGGTAAGTCAGCAGGCTCACGGCAACCACCACCATCAGGATGCGCCAGAATGAGTTGCGCGTGAGCTGCCAGCTGCGCTTTAGCGCATCGATCGGGCGGTTCTGTTCGAGCACAATTGCCTGAGTAATAAACACGTAGCGCGTGAGCAGCCAGGCAATCGGCACGAGCATCAATAGCCCGATCAGCGATACAAGCTCGAGCGTAGTGCTATCACTGCTTCTAACCACTACCCCAACGATGCACAGAAAGAATGGGAGAAAGATAGCTAGTGCTAGCAATCCCAGCGCGAACGAAGCCACCAGCATTCGCCAGATATAGCGCGCGCCCTGCCGGTAGGCTGCGCTGATTTCTATCGATTGGCTCAGGTACAGGCACGAGATAACGATCGCCAGCACCCCGGTGGCGAGGTTGGTGACGAGAAAATTCTGTACCAGATCGACAAAGCTTGTACTGTTCCACAGGTAGAGGCCAAGTAATTTGAAGATCGTCATTGGTACAAGCACAACCGCGACAATCCCAAAGAACGTGGTGAAGTGAGTACGGTATAAGCGCACTGCGGCATCGAAGATATCGCCGATGCTCTGCGGCTGAAGACGTGGGGTGAATTGCATTGGCGGCTCCTTGCTTCTATGGATGCGATGTTGTGGAATCTACGCCAATCGGGCAGTGGAGGTTACAGCAATAGCGCTTCTAGTACGGTTTCCCAGCGAATACCAGCAACCCGCGCCGGGCCGGCCGCGCCGAGCCGTGCTGCGAGTGGCGCATCCGCCCACAATCGGTCGAGCTGTGCGGCGATGTCCTCGGGCGTAGGTGCGCATACCAGCCCATTCACGCCGTCCTCCACAAACTCTAGCACTCCCCCGGCATCGCTGGTAGTAACGACTGGCCGTGCGGCTGCCAGCGCCTGCACGGTAGTAAAGCCATAATCTTCGTCGAATGGCGCGTAATATACGGCGCGTGCCCCGGCGTACAGCTCAATCAATTCGGCGTCGGGCACGAACCCACGGAACTCAACGCGTGCGCCCAGGCCAAGTGTTGCTGCCAGCTGAATCAGGCGCTCGCGTTCTGGCCCGGTACTAATACAAACGCAACGTAGCGGCTGTTTGGTGCGGGCCAGCGCCTGTAGCAGCAAATCGAGCCGTTTGGCGGCATCCAGCCGGGCATCTGAGAGCAGGTAATCACCGTAGGGGCCAGCACGCAGCTGCCCGGCGTAGCGGCTCGGCGGGTAGAGCGGGGTGCTGCTCAGACCATTGAAGCGCTGCAGCCGCTCGCTCACATTCTGTGAAATAGTAAAGCGGCGCTGTGCTTCGCCCAGCATCTGCCGGTCGATGCGCAGCAGCTGCTCACGCACCGCGCGATCGTCGGGCGTGTTGGCGAAATCGCTCCACTGTGTGCCGTACCAATCGTAGGCTTGGCGATGCTGGTGCACGAGCCACACAACTTTGCGCGGGTGGCATACAGCATACGAGGGAAATTTCGTGCAGATCACCTGATCAACTGGCTCCGCGTTTACCGCCGTCAGGTCAAGTAGCCGCCAGGCCAGCGCTGCTTCGGCGATGCGCTCGTGCGGCTGCCAGGCAAATGGCAGGCTCACAACATCAGTGGTGTGCCCCGCGGCGCGCAGCGCATCGCGCAAACCTTCGACCAGTAGCTCGGCCCCGCCGCGCACGAACGGCACCTGCGTGGCACAGATCAGGATACGTTTGGGCATGGTCGCCTTTCGTTGTGCTTGCTGCTGAAGTTAGGCAGTGCGCTGGGCATAAGCATAGCGCCTGTGGTGGGCACAGTACAATCGTTCATCTATGCCACACCCGGTGGGCCTGATGCCCCAAGTGTAACACAATGAATGGCGATGTACCGTGCTACCACAGGCGCACATGGATGGAGTGCGCTACATTTTGCGGGGTAGGGCTGTAGTGCGCTAGTCGAGCGCCTTCAGTGCGCGCTTGACGCTCTCGCCGGGGCTAACCTTCACCTGTGCGTCGGCAATGCGGCCCTGTTCGTCGATGACAAAGTGGCTGCGGGTTATGCCCATATACTTTTTCCCAAGAAACGATTGCGGCCCCCATACGCCATACGCTTCGGCAATGGCGTGGCTTTCGTCCACCAGCAGTGTAAATGGCAGGTCGAAGCGCGTTTTGAATTTCTGGTGCGCCTTCATGCCATCGGGGCTTACACCCAATACCACCGCGTTCTTCTCCTCAATCAGTGGGTATTGGTCGCGGAAGCCACACGCCTGGGCGGTGCAACCAGGCGTGCTATCTTTGGGGTAAAAATACAGCACCACTCGCTTGCCGCGAAAGTCGGACAGCTGCACCGTTTCGCCGGTGTCGGTTGTGGTTGTGAAATCGGGGGCTATATCTCCAGTTTTCAAGCTACCTTCAGACATATTGGTATCCTTCT
>JAFEAS010000066.1 GCA_018266315.1 Chloroflexi bacterium SZAS-1
GCGCTGGAGTGCTCCGGCCCCTGGCCTTCGTAGCCGTGCGGCAGCAGCAGCACCAGCGCAGGCAATTGCCCCCATTTCGCGCGCCCACTACTAATGAACTGGTCGATAATGACCTGGGCACCATTGGCAAAATCGCCAAATTGGCCTTCCCATAGTACCAGTGTATTGGGCGCATGGGATGAATAGCCATACTCGAAGCCCAGCACTGCCGCCTCAGAGAGCGGACTGTTATAGATTGCAAACGACGCATTCGCCTGCGGCAGCCGCTGAAGCGGGGTATATGCCTGCCCGCTGTTTGTGTCGCGCAGCACGGCGTGGCGGTGGCTAAAGGTGCCGCGCTCGCTATCTTGCCCGGTGATGCGGATGGGGATACCATCGGCAAGAATGGACGCAAACGCCAGCGCCTCGGCGTGGCCCCAATCAATCGCATTCGCCTGTTCAAGCGCAGTACGGCGGCGCTCGATCGTGCGCTCAAGTCGGCTATTCATAGTAAAACCGCTTGGCCGGTTGAGCAGTGCGGCATTCAGGGTGCGCAGGGTTTCGGCGGGCACGGCGGTGCGAGTGCTACGTGCCAGCCCCGCCGGTGCGGGCTTTGGCCGCCGATCTTCGTGCGGCTTGGTTTCGGCCTCGCGGCGCGCCTGCTGCAATTTTTCGGTAACATCGGCCACCATCTGCGCGGTTTCGTCGGCGCTCAGCAGCCCGGCTGCAATCAGGTGCTCGGCCCAGATTTGCCGCACCGTCGGGTGGTTGCTGATCTGCGCGTACATCATTGGCTGCGTGAAGGCCGGCTCATCGCCTTCGTTATGCCCCCAGCGGCGGTAGCCCACCAGATCAATAACAAAATCCTTGCCGAACAGCTCGCGATAGGCATAGGCCATGCGCGCTACCGCAATACAGGCTGCTACATCGTCGGCATTCACATGCACAATCGGAATCTCAAAGCCCTTGGCGAGATCGCTGGCGTATAAGGTGCTGCGCGAATCGCGTGGCTCGGTGGTGAATCCGATCTGGTTGTTGGTAATAATGTGAATGGTGCCGCCAGTATGGTACCCCTGCAACTGCGAAAGGTTGAGCGTTTCGGCCACGACGCCCTGCCCGGGGAAGGCTGCATCGCCGTGGAGCAAGATCGCCAGCGAGGCTTTGCCATTGCGCCGGGGCGTGCCGGGCTGGTCGCGCTGTTCCTGCGCGGCGCGGGCGCGGCCTTCAACCACCGGGTTCACGAATTCGAGGTGGCTGGGGTTGGGCGCAAGCGTAATCGGCATCGACTCAATCCCACTCTCGCGGTAGCTGCGCTGTGCGCCCAGGTGGTATTTCACATCGCCCGCCCAGCCCACGGTGCCTTTGCCCGAAGCGGCGGCACCTTCGTTATGGTTGGCGGCATGGAATTCGGCCAGAATTGCGGCGTAGGGTTTGCCTAGCGTATGCGCGAGCACATTCAATCGCCCGCGGTGGGCCATCCCAATCACTACTTCCTGGGTACCTGCGGCAGCGGCATTGCGGATGATCGAATCGAGCATCGGCACCACCATATCGCAGCCCTCAAGCGAGAAGCGTTTCTGACCGACGAAGGTGCTATGCAGGAAGCGCTCGAAGGTTTCGACTTCGGTGAGCCGCATGAGCAGATCGCGCTTGCGATGATCGCTGAAGCCGTAGAAGAACTGGCGGCTCTCGATGGCCTCGCGAATCCACGAACGTTCTTCAAAAATGTGAATATGGTCGGTTTCGTAGCCAATCGCGCCGGAATAGGCCTGGCGCAGCTTTTCTATGCCCTCCAGCGCGTTGCGCGATTCGGCGGCGAGCGGGCCGCGCACCATGCTGGCTGGCAGCGTGGCGAGAAATGCCTCATCGACGCCGTGAATGTCGAGGTGCAGGCCCAGATCGCCGGGCGGGCTACTGCCCAGCGGGTCGATCCGCGCATCGAGGTGCCCCAGCTCGCGGATATAGCGAATGAGACGGGCGGCTGCCACGGTGCGGGTTACATCGAGCGCTGGCGGAGTAGGGCTGGCCGTAGGGGCTGCGGCAGGGGTTGGTATTTCGGCAGGTGGTGTCCACCGCGCAAATATCGCGCGCGTCGCTGCATCAACCGATTGTGGATCGCGCTGGTAACGTTCGTACAATTCGAGAACATAGCCAGCGTTTGGGCCATAAAACGTAGACAGATCGGTCATGCTAATTCCTTATGCGTAGGGATGTATGGAGGCGTGTGCGGGAAAGAGGAAATATTTGCGTTACGCTTGCAAGTATAGAGGACGCGCTACCGAGCGTCAAGCGGCGCGGCGGGGCGGGTGTAGCGCAGGATGCAGGATCAATCATGCGGCTAGGTGCGCTAAGCCCGCGTCAGCAGGCTTAGTGCGATGAAGCCTGCTAGCGGATCGGGTCATCAGCAAGTAACCTTGAACAGGGAAAATACCAAAGCGTGGCCCTAGCGCTCCTCGCTCGCAAATTTCAGCCTTTCTTTGTTTAAGAGCGTGCGCGCTTCCTTACTGCCAAGGAAAGTATAGAGCTCTTGGACGGCGCGTGGCGCACTACGTTCGCGTGAACGCAGCAGGTACCAATCAATTTGTAAATTCACGCCCGCGAGATCTACTGCACCTAGCTCGCGCCCCCGCGGAATGCGCAGCTGCGGAACGAATGCCAGCCCCAGCCCATCGCGCACTGCCTGAAGCGTCAGGCCAATTGCGTCAGTTTCGAGCACGGCGTGAATATCGGTTGCGCCAACGCCGCGCCTGCGTAGGCCATCCTCGATCAGGCGACGCAGGGGCGTGCCGGGGCGTGGTAGCACCAGGGGTTGTTCGCGCAACATGCCGGGAGGTACCTGATCTTGTTGCAGCAGGCTGTGCCCGCGTGGCGCGAGCAGGGCTACCCGTTCCGAGCCAAGCTGTTGCGATTCCCAGCCACGCCTGCGCTGCGATTCTTCAATCAGCAGCACTTGCACCTGGTGGTCTTCCATCCATTCCAGGAGTGTCTCAATTGGCGCGACCGTCACGGCGACGGTGATAGCTGGGAAGCGCCCATGAAACAGCTTGAGCAGCCCCGGCAGCAACATTTCGCCGCTCGACGGGGTGCAGCCCACGATCACGCGCCCACTGATCTGCCCCCGCAGCGCGCGAATGCTCTCCTCAGCGCGCGCCGAGAGTGCCAACATCTCGCGGGCCGACACCACCAGATCTTCGCCCGCATGCGTCAGCAACATCTGCTGCCCTACCCGCCGAAACAGGCGCACGCGGTCGAGCTGGTCTTCGAGCGCGCGAATATGCTGGCTCACCGCCGGCTGCGACATATGGAGTCGTTCGGCGGCGGCGCTATAATTGCCAGCTTCAACGACGGCAAGGAAGGTTTGCAGATGGATCGTGTTTAGCATCGCGTGCTCGTACCCTCGAGCGAGCTGCTGCGACCCCAGGGCTTACCCTGGAGCAACCGCCCCCGTGAAGTAGAAGCCGAGGGCCATAACCACGTACACCGCCAGCAGCTGCATTCCCTCGAGCCAGTTGCTTTCGCCATCTACCGATACCAGTGTGGCGCAGAACACCGCCAGAGTGAGCGCTACAACCTCGAACAAGCTAAAGAAGAGTGTCAGCTCGGGGCCAAACAGTAAACTAATGAACACGAGCAGCGGCGCGACAAATAAGGCCACCTGCATGCTCGAACCGAGCGAGATCGAGAGCGACAAGTCCATCTTATTTTTCAGAGCTACTTGTACACCAACAATATGCTCGGCCACATTGCCTACAATCGGGATAATAATGATGCCCAGGAAGAGCTTGCTTACCCCCAGGCTTTCGACCACCGGCTCGACAGCACCAACCAGAAATTCGCTTAGAAAGACGATTGCGATTGTGCTAGCGGCCAGCACTCCCAGCGATACGGGCACACTCCACTTTGCTTTGTGCGCACCTTCTTCTTCGCTATGATCATCGACACCGGCGTGCTCTTCGCGCTGTGGTGTGCGAAATGTAAAGACCAGGCTGAGGACATACAGCACGATTAACACGCCTGCCACCCACAAGCTCAGCGTATTCAGCGCCGGGTCGTTCACGTTGGTATTGAACACATCGAGGCGCCCGAGATTGATTTCGTGTAGCAGCTCAAATAGCGTAGGCACAATCAGGCCAATCACGGCCAGGGTCATCATTGTGGCCGATACACCGGTGAGTGTGCGATCAAACTTTTGGGTGCCATGCCGCAAGCCGCCCAACAACAGGCTTGCACCTAAAATGAGCAGCAAGTTGCCCAAAATCGAACCCGTAATCGAGGCTTTCACAAGGTCGTACTGGCCCTGGCTCAACGCCACAATCGTAATAATGAGCTCTGCCGCATTCCCCAGCGTGGCATTAAGCAACCCACCAATTTTAGGCCCGGTATGGATCGCTAGCTCTTCGGTGGCCTCACCAAGCAGCCCGGCGAGCGGGATGAGGGCAACACAGGAGAAAATAAAAATGAGCAGCGGGTTCCATTCGAGCAGTTCCGCCACAACGGCAAGCGGTACAAATACAAGCAGATAGCGCAGGTATTTCAAGCGCGCGCTCCTTCCTATGCTTCCTCCCTCAACGGCTCCGGGAATATACGTTCTGGGCTATGGGCGGTCGCTATCATACCATATTTCTTTTCGCACCCCGAGGGTACGTGCGGCTGGCAACACGATGCGCGGCGCAGCCATCCCCGAACTTCCACCATGCCCCGGAAACAGCCAAGGGCGATCCTAACTTTTTTTGAAGGCAGCTTCACGCGCAGCAATGAAGACATTGCCTGGGTAGGCAAGAGGTATCCCTAAAAATTATACTATTGTAGATAGTAGATAAGACTTTTTTTATTCCCTCTTGCGTTTCTGAATAGAAAGGAGTAGGATATAGCGAATTGTGACGCGGATGCCACGCAGCATATGCGCCATAAGCACAGAATACGGCAAAGCAGCCGCACAATGGCTGAACCGTGTTCTCTTTTTTTGGGAAATATTGCGCGATGGTGCGTACCAGCCAGTAAGGCGGTCGCACAATTGCGCTTATGTTTTTTTCAGGAGGTACGTGATGTTATCTGACAATGAGATTCAAGATGTGCTCCACAATGCACGCACGATTGCGATGGTCGGCCTGAGCAATCGGCCTGAGCGCGACTCGTATGCGGTGGCGCGTTTCCTTCAGCGAAATGGCTACCGGGTACTGCCAGTGAACCCCAACCTGCGTGAGCAGATCCTTGGCGAGCAGCCCTATGCTAGCCTGCGCGATATTCCTGTGCATGTCGATATTGTTGATGTGTTTCGCCGCACCGAGTTTGTTCCGCAAATTGCCGAAGATGCAATTGCGATTGGGGCCGATGTCTTGTGGATGCAGTTGGGGATTGTGAATCAGGCCGCGGCGCTCCGTGCACAGCGGGCTGGCCTGGGAGTAGTATCGGATCGTTGTGTTGCGATTGAATATCGCCGCCTGATGCGCGAGGTTGAAAGCGTTTTGTACTAACCTTGCGGCCAGCCTTGGGTTGCACACAAAGGTGTAATTAAGCCAGGCATCTACAAGGTTTGGGATATAGTACGCGACCTATGCAACCATGGGTCGCTTTATTATGCCCTGAAGCACCTTTAGCACTATTCATCAGCTGGCTCTCCCACTACAACGATACGAAACCCCAGGTGATTACGCCACGAGCCGGGCGGCAAGCGGCTGCGGTAGGTACAGCGCGCATGGGTGGGGTTGGTGGCATGCGATGAGCCTCGCAACACATAGGTGCCCTTTTCGTAAAATGGGCGTTCGGCGCCTTCATAACTTATATATTCACTCGCTGTCCATTCCCATACATTCCCTACACAATCGTATAACCCATATGGGCTTACGCTCTCAGGGTAGCATCCGACTGGCGAGGTCATCCAGGGGCCGCGATCTTCGGCGGTATTAGCATACTTGCTCGACCAAATATCTCCCCAGGGAAATACTTGCTTCGTTTGATTGGCCGCATCCCAGCTGGATGCTTTCTCCCATTCCTGCTCGCGCGGCAAGCGTACTACCTGGCCGGGCTGCAAAATTCCTTCGGTTTGAAGGCGGTTTGTAAGCCAGCGACAATACGCATTCGCATCGTACCAGCTAACACTCACCACCGGGCACGAAGGGTTGTTATAACGCGGATCGTGCCAGTGGCGGGGCGTTGGCTGCTGAGGGTTCTCGGCCAGAAAACGCGCATATTCCTGGTTGGTTACCGGGTAAATACCAATTGAAAATGCTGGTACCTGCACCGCCTGGCGTGGACCTTCATCATCGTAGCCCTCGGTAGTGCCTAGTACAAAGATGCTACCGGCGACAGGTGCCAGTGGCGGGAGCAAATTCGCCAGCCGTGGATCCCCAAGCAGCCCAAGCAATAGCCCGGCTTTAATGCGCTCGGGAATGGCAAGCTCGACCTGCCCGACACAGGCTAATAAGCGTTCGCGCACTTCGGCGCGCAGGGCGCGATCGGGCCAGGCGCGCTCACGCATCTCAAGCAGGCATTCACCGGCAAGGAGCGTATCGTGTACGGTCGTATGCTGATCGCTCACTGGCGGGTGTAATAGCAGGCGGATGAAGAGGCGCGCAACATGTGGGGCACCGCGCCGTTCTAGCTCGCGAATAGCGTATAAGATCGTTTCGTGCCAATGTTGGTCGCTCCGGCGTTCGTAGGCGCGCGTCGGAAAATCGGCCAGGCCCGCCAGCGCCCGCCCGGCCAGATACTGGCGCAACGGCACGTTGGTCATGCTATAGGTATCATTAGGGGCATACACCAGCAGGTTTTGTTCGCGGCACCATTCCAATAAGCGCATGCTGGCTGCGTCGGTAGAAGTAATTGATTGGCTTTGAAGTGTGTCCAGTGCAGTGCGCAGAAGTTCTTCGGTATCGTGAGCGCGCAGTGCCGGGTGTTGCTCGTTATTCGGTGGCGATTGCGATTGGAATGCGAGCGCTAATGGTTCGAGCAATGCGAGCCGTTTGCTCGGTGTGCTGAGTTGGGCGGCGTCGAGCACCTGCCCAAGCTGGCGTGAGCTATCGTGGCGGTCGGGCCGTTGACCATTGAGAAGCATATCGGCCATACGCCGTACCACCAGATCTCGATTGGTCGGCAGCTGGTAGCCTTCCGCCTGAACCAGCACGCAGAGGGCCAGGGTCAATGGTGTGCGCACCAGTGAGCGCATGCGTGTATCACCGAGCAACAATGCCTGGAGTTGTTCGCTTCGGCGTCCTACATCTTCGGCGATCAGCAGCCCGGCACGATCGGCCACGGCGGCATACCAGCCGCGGATAAACGTACTGATTTGGCCTTGATCCATTGGGGCAAGCCGGTAGCGGGCAAAGCTGGCGAGGGGCGCCATGGTATTTGGCTGGAACGCCCGGCAAGTGACGACAAAACGATTGGATGGATAGCGCGCAACAAAGCGCCCGAGCGCAGCCATGAAGGCGTGGGCGCTGGCTTCGGGCGGCAGGTTATCCATGTCGTCGATCAGGATGATGCACTCGCCTTGCTCAAGCAAGCTTTGAATCGTAGGTACCAGCTCTTGCAAATTACTGTACTGTAGCCAGGATTCAATCGCGCTCCAGAATGCGCTGAGGGTTGGCATCGCCTGATCGTTGGGAGCGGCATTATGTTGTGTTAGCGCAGCAGCAATATCGCGCCCCGAGAGTACAATCGGCAAAGGGGCGGGTTCGGGCCAGGCTTCGGCTAGCCCACCTGCCTCGCCTGGCACATTGAGCGCTCGCGCGGTACAGGCCAAGGCAAGCGCGTGCAGGCAGGTGGTTTTGCCACTGCCAGTCTCGCCTTCGATTAGCAGGCGGGCGGCAGGCGCGCTGCTACGCGCAAAAAAGACAGCTGGTAATGCTGCTAGCGCGCCTGGTTCGTCGCCGAGCGGTAGGTTCAATGGCGTCAGTGTGCGATCGACATACAGATCGGCAAGCTGCCGATACTGGTCGTGCCAGTCACTCATCCCGGCCAGCGAAAGGTATCGCACCTGAGCGAGCAGCATACGCTGGTAGGCAGTGAGCAGCGTGTTGTTATCGTTTGCGGCGGTATTGGGCGCGAGCATGCGTGAAGCTGGTGCTGTATCGTTTGGGTGATCAGCAACTTCGATGCCCTGTTCGCGCAGCTCGTGTTTCACACGGGCGATCTCGCTCCGGGTGTCGTCAAATTGGTGCCAGATGTATGGTGGCGTAAACGCGCCAAATTGTGCCCGCTGAAGTTCGAGAAACTCCAAGGTACGCCGGTACACCACCAGGCAGCGCTGTAGCGCTTCTATCGACTCAACATCATGCATAATGTGCTATAAGTTCAGCATGCGGTGCGGCGAAGTGCGACACAGCCTTGGCGATATCGAAGAGATCGAAGGGCTTGGCAATAACCTGTTGGCAGCCAGCAGTTTGGGCGGCACGGATGGCCGAGCTAATGTCATACGCCGTCATGGCGATGATTGGCACCTCATCCAGCGCTGGATCGGAGCGGAGTTGGAGGGTGACTTCCCACCCATCAATGCCCGGCATACAGAGATCGAGCAATATCACTGTGGGGCGGTATTGGCGGGCGAGCTGTATGGCTTCGTATCCATTTGAGGCTTCAATTACTTGGAAGCCATGATCGATGAGTGAGTATTTGACGACTGTACGAATATCGGATGAGTCATCAGCAATAAGAACCGTTGCATTGTACATAATAGCTACCTCCTCGGGCATGAACGTCGTGGTTGAATGGAGTTGGTTGCAGGCAACAGTATATGTAAGTACTGAGTCGGAATATTTTACATAAACAGCGGCGTGTCAAATCCTCCTTTGTGCAACGCAGCCCTTCGCCACTCGTCGTGGAACGGCAATTCGTGATCCTATACCTGGGATGCTTACATAACGATTTAAAATAGTACTAAATATAATAGTACATTACGCAGCCGTTCCTGTAAAGGGGTTTAGGTAACACTACTGTCACAAAAGGATTGCACATGAGTCACAAATTACGAGCGTCTTTGCAATAAAAAAAACTTTGGCCTCTCTCTATGCCTCGGCGCTTTGTATTGGCATCACCACGAGTATTGCACCGAGGGGTGTATACCCACAAAACACGGCGATACTCTTTCCAAAAGCTAGTACGCATGGGCTATTATTTACACTCAATTCGTTGACACCTCGTTCGCTGTATGGTATAATTTAGAACATAAGTTCTATTTACGCCGCCAGAGCTACGTAACATAAGCACGAGTAAAACAATGAGGTGGAGCTATGACCAATCGCGAAATCGCTGCGATCCTGTTCAACATTTCTACGATCCTCTCCGCACAAAACGGCAATCCTTATCGTATCCGAGCCTACCGCCGTGCTGCCCGCAACCTGCTTCGTGCCCGCCATTCGGTGGCCGAGCGTGTGGCAACAGGGCGGCCATTGGGCGTACCGCAACTGGGAAAAAGCCTTACCGCCAAGATCAGTACTCTGGCCCAAAAGGATGCTCTTCCCTTCTATGAGGCGCTCTGCGACGAGCTGCCATCACCCCAGCGCACTCTGCTAAAGATGAATGTGCGCGGCCTGGGGCCAACGATTGCTGCGCGCATCCATAAGGATCTGGGCGACTTCGATTCGGCTGGGCTGCGGCGGGCTGCGGCAACCGGCCAGCTCCAGCGTGTGTGGGGCATCGGGCCGAAGCGCGTTGCCGCCATCCTCGACGCAGTTGGCGGGGCCGAGATACGCCAGGAACGGTTGGATTTCTAGCCGTTGGGCTAACAAATTATCCACCATCCAGGCCACTCGATCGCTCAGTGTATTGTGCGGCATCCACCAGGATTCGCCGATTGGGTTGGCGTGCTGGCTTGCACATGGTAGGGAGTATGGTTGTATGGCATTACGTCAACGGTCGATCGATGAGCTGTTCGACGAGCTAGAAGAAGCTGAAATAGATCTGCTCGATGCTGCCCTCGACGAGCAAGGGGCGCGCGAAGCATTACCCGCACCTGCCGATACGAGCGACCTGGCAGGTGGATTTCGCACGAAGCTGACGCTGACGCCGCGCCCCTACCAGGAGGATGCGCTCGCCGCCTGGCTTGCCGCCGAGGGCCGTGGGGTGGTTGTGTTGCCCACTGG
>JAFEAS010000067.1 GCA_018266315.1 Chloroflexi bacterium SZAS-1
GCGAATCTGGCGGGGTGTCCGGTTGCCCATTCGCGCTGGGGATGCGGGCAAGCACAGGCGTTGGTTCGGGTAGCGTGAGCCAGCGGGTTGTATCGGGGTAGCGTTGCAGTATTGGCTCGGGGTCAGTATCGTTCTTCAGCTTCATGTAAGGGATAAACTCAAGCTTCCAGCCGACATTGGAGCTGGTAAGCTCAACGCGCACATAACTCTGTAATAGCGGCGGCGCATCGTGATTCAGCGCATTGGTGAAGCCGCTAGCGAGCGCACTGCTGACATAGGTGCGGCGTAACCAGGCAATTGCGCGATCAAGCGGCCGCGTCGGTGGCTGGCTTGGCTGGCTCCACACGAATTTTTCCATCATCTCATTGAAGGTGGGGAAGAGATCGAGCAGCACTACCTGGTCGGCACGGGCATCAAGCGCGTGATCGTGGCCCCAGACGCCGGGGTGATACACCGAGCGGCGGCTAAGGCTGAGCGGTGGTTTGCGCTGGCGGTTGAAATCGAGCCAACCGGCATCCATCGGCTGGGTGAGATATGCGCCGCCGCCGCCATTCACAATATGGTGCATCACATGCCACTGGCCCTGCTCATCGGCATAGCGCACAGCGTAGCGCTCGTAGGCGTGGGTGTCGCCACCCATCACCACATCCACCTGGTAGCGGCGCAGCAGCTCGTACAGCTCGCGCGGCGAGTATGAGCGCCGTGGTACGCTACGCGTTTCGGTCGCTTCTTTGCTGCCCGCAAATTCGCCGTTGACATACAGCGGGTTGCCCACAAGCACGACAATGTAATAGTTCTCTGTGGCCGGGGTACTGCGCAAGGCTTTCAACCGGCGCGCTAGCCACTGGTATTGCACGCTATCGATCGAGCCGGTAACGCCATTGTCGAGCGCAAATAGTGCCAGCGGTACCGCGCCAAACGTCATTTCGAAGAACGACAGCCGCTGGTGGGTGGCGCGCTGGCTGGGCAACCCACCAGCAGTGCGTAGGCGATAGCGCCGCCGAAGCACCGCCGCCCGCCGCCGATCGGCTTGCCGCCAGGGGCGCCAATCCCAGGGCAGCTGCTTGATGCGCATAAGGTCGGTGGGTTGCTGCCCAAGTGTGGCGTTGTAGGCGAAGTTGGTGAAAAAGCCGTGCAGGCTATCGTACCAATCGTGGTTGCCGGGGATGGCATAGCAGGGTGGCGAGTGGTTCACAATATCGCGCAGTGCAAACGGGTACTTGTGCGTTCGGCCTGCCGTGAATAAATTCTTGTAGCGATCGCGCGGCGCGTTGGGCCGGTAAAATGCACGCTCGTAGTCGCACATTTCGCCACCAGGGTAGATGACATCCGAGCTAATGATAGCGAAATCGATCGCTTCAGGGTCGTCGTTGAAGCCAATTGTTGCCGTGGTTGTTACCGGCTGTTCAATCAGGTCGTTCAGCAGCTGGCCGGGGCTTTGCGCGGTTTTACGCTCTTGCGCGGCGCTGCTGGCCTGGCGGGCCGAGCCTTGCCAGTTGCTGCCCGGGTAAAGCTGGCTATCGTCGCCTTCGCCGGGGTCGCCAATAATATTGAAATGAATTGAATCGGCGAACTGCCGATCGTTGAGCGGCGCAATCCGGGCATGGGTTTCAATTAAGTCAAGCAGCTCCGCTTCATCATTGGTGCCGAACAGCGCGCGCAGATACGTGACGCGCACGACATCGGCTAGCGGCGGCGTGAAGCTCTGGCGAATGGCCAGCCGTAGCGCGCTGGGCCAGTACACCGGGTTGAGCCAGGCGATGCCGCGCGCTGGTGCCGGGCGAAAGCTGTACACTACCACCAACAACAGCACTATCAGCTCGGCGAGCAGCAGCATGGTTTGGCGCAGCCCGGCGGTAGCATCACCAGGCAGCACCGGCCCGGCCACCCAGCGGCCAACGATTTGGGCAGCGGCAAGCCAGGCGAATGCAAGGAAAAACCCGAACCAGTGAAAATGATAGCGCAGGTGTGGCAATGCGACGCGCCAGTTCGGTGGGTCGATCCACGAAAATCCGCGCGCGCGGTTGATGCGCCGCAGGGTGTAGAGCGCAAAATAGCCAATTGATACAAACGTCCATACAAATGCGAGCAGGTTCAGGCCCGCAGCAATCGTCTGGGTTGGCTCAAGCATGCCGGTGAGCTGAAGGCTCAGAATCACCGGCGCAGTAAGCGCCATGGCAACAACATTAAACAGAATGAGCACATATAGCGTCACACGCAGGCTATCGGTTGTGCCGTAGCTTAGAATATCGCCGCTGCGCACGCGCCGCCGTAGCTCGCGATACAGGGTTAGCCCGCCACAGAAGGCCATGTTTCCCAGCAGAAATGCGCGTACCACATACAGGTTGATCGGGTGGGCAACGCGCTGCTCTTCGGCTAATGGTAGGGTAATAATCACCACCAGCGCAATTATCGCAATCGCTACCTGAATGCCTTCGCTCGCCAACCCACGAATACGCAGGTGGGCGAGTGAGCTGTAGAATAAAGGTGAAAGCTCCAGCTCAAGCACCAGCAGCAGCAGCGCAAAAATAACGGAGCCAAAGGCATTAGATTGGGCGGCGTTATAGATCGCCGTACTTGGCATTGGCGGGAGCAGCGCTGTAGTCACTACCATCATGCCCACCAGCGCCCAGCTAATGCGGTCGCTCCATTGCTGCAATCGCTGCTGCTCATCTTGCCGAATCGTTGGAACATCATTCCCGCGCCGCACTAAATCGGTGGCGAGGGCGTTAATGCGCCGATCGAGTAGCTGCGACTTTATGCTCCAGGCAATCAGCTCAACACCGGCGGCAATCAACCAGCCAATTATCCACAGCATGTCTGCGCTGCCTTTCCCATGGCGATACCCATATATTGAACGCGGATCGGCGGCTTTTTGGTAGCTCTATCTCTGCGCTTATTATGATAGGACTTCCGCGGTGGGTGTTTTTAGCCTTCGACAGAGCGGTACGTTTCGATTACTGTGCGCTGATGGTGGCGCAGAGCGCCACCATCAGCGCACAAAAATGCTGCCGCAGTCACCATGCCTCAAACGCGGGCGACCGCGTAACTCGTGTTACATGACAGTACATACGCAAAAGCTGGTAGAATAGCGCTGTGCAACCAATCGTATTCGCGCTCATTATACTGAATCGTAGGACAGATCACGCAGCTTTATGCCATTAACATTTGATATTACGCATCGCGACTCGGAAAGCCGGGCGCGGGTGGGGGTTATAACAACTGCCCATGGCCCGGTGGAGACGCCGGTATTCATGCCGGTGGGCACGCGCGGCTCGGTGAAATCGCTGACGCCCGAAGAGGTGCGCGACGCCGGGGCACAGATCATTCTGGGCAATACCTACCACCTGTATCTCCAGCCAGGCCACGAGCTGATTGCCCAGATGGGTGGCCTGCATCGCTTTATGGGTTGGCAAGGCCCGATTCTTACCGATAGTGGCGGTTTTCAGGTGTTCAGCCTGATCTATGGCGGCATTGCCGATGAGGTAAAGGGCCGCCGCCCCAGCCAGCACGCCCAGCTTAAACCGGGCATGGTGAAAGTGACCGAGAACGGTGTCATTTTCCGCTCATACATCGATGGCTCGAAGCACCTGTTCACGCCCGAGCGCAGCATCGAAATTCAGAAGGGCATCGGTGCCGACATCATCCTGTGCTTCGATGAGCTGCCGCCCTTCCGCGCTGGCTACGACTACACCGCGCGATCGCTTGAGCGCACCCACCGCTGGGAAGCGCGCTGCCTGGCGTTTCATCGGCAAACGCTCGGTGGCGCGAATTTGTCGTTCGCCGCCCCAAATCACGATCAATCGCTGTTTGGGATTGTGCACGGCGGGGTGTTTGAAAACTTGCGCCGCGCCAGTGCCGAATATATCGGTGGGCTGGGGTTCGATGGGCTGTGCATCGGTGGTTCGCTGGGGAAGGACAAACAGCAGATCAACGAAGTGGTCGATATGACGGTGCCGCATATGCCCGATGCGCTCCCGCGCCATTTGCTGGGGATTGGCGATGTCGATGACTTACTTGAGGGCGTGGCGCGCGGAATCGATATGTTCGATTGTGTAAGCCCGACGCGCCTGGGTCGCCACGGTGCTGCGCTAGTGCGCGATGCCAACCGCAAATGGCGGCTCAATGTGCAAAATGCTAGTCTACGCAACGATCCTGGCCCGCTCGACGCGCAGTGCCGCTGCTACACCTGCCGCACCTACTCGCGTGCCTACATTCACCACCTGTTCCGCGCCCAGGAATTGCTGGGAATTCGGCTCTTGAGTTTGCATAACGTTGAGTTTCTCTGCGCTCTTATGCAGGAAGTTCGGGCGAGCATTCGCGTAGGGCGCTTTACCGAACTGCGGCGTACATGGCTAAGCCGCCCTTAGCGCCCGCGTTCGCCGCGCACATAAGGCACGCCCAGCGCCGCCGGTGCGCCGAGCCGGTTGCGCACGGCCTCGCGCGAGCCAATCACCAGGATTATTACGGTGAAGGCATAGGGCAGCATTTCGAGGAAATACGTGAGCGACTGGTGGGTTTTGAAAATGTTACTTGCGCCAAACAGCAAGGCTGGCCCCTGAATATCGAGAATCAGGCGGCGTAGCGCGCCAAAGGCGTATGCGCCAAACATCGCCCGTAGCGGATTCCACTGCGCAAAGATAACCAACCCAACCGCGATCCAGCCCTGCCCGCCGGTCGTTAGCTCGCTAAACCAGCCCGGCGACACAGCCAGGCTGATGGTGGCACCCGCCAGCCCGGCCAGCATGCCGCCAACAAACACATAGAAGTAGCGCAGCCGATAAATATTCACGCCCATCGAGTCAGCGGCGGCAGGGTATTCGCCAATCGCGCGCAGGTTCATGCCAGGCCGCGTATGGTAAATGTAGTACCATGCGGCGGGGGCTAATAGGTAACCCAGGTACACCATCACGCTCTGGTTCGTGAAGAAAATTGGCCCCAAAAATGGGATTGCCGCCAGCCCTGGCAGCGAGAAACGCGGCAGCAGCGCGCCTGCGCCCGCCTTGCTCAGCCCTTCGCCCAGCACCAGGCTCAGGCCCGTGCCGACGAACGTCAGCGCCAGCCCGCTCACTACCTGGTCGGCCTGCAGCTGGATGACGATAAATGCGTGGAGCTGGCTCAGCAGCCCGGCCACCAGCATCCCCACCAGCACCCCCAGCCATGCATTCCCGGTGGAATTGGCAACGCTAAAAGCGCTCATTGCCCCCATCAGCATCATGCCCTCAACGCCCAGGTTCAACACGCCTGCGCGCTCGGCAAAAATCTCACCGATGGTGGCGAAGAGCAGCACGGTGCCAGTCGCAACACCGGCCTGGAGAATGATGATTGGGTCCACTCCGTCTGACTCCTTATCCCTCGAAGGATGGAACGGCTTTGTTGCGCACTTGCCCGGTAACGTGGGTGCTAGCGCACGCGCTGAATACGCACCCGATAGCGCAGCAGAAAATCGCTGGCGATCAGGCACACCAGAATAATGCCCTGAATCATTTTTGGAATGCCCGATGGCTGGATCTCGCGCCCGGCCAGAATGAGCGCGCCAAACAGAATCGACACGAGGATAATTGCGAATGGGTTGAGCTTCGCCAGCCACGCCACAATAATGCCGGTGAAGCCGTAGCCCGGTGAGATCTGGCCTTGGAGGCGATGCACCACGCCGCTAATCTCCGACATCCCGGCCAGCCCAGCCAGCGCCCCCGAGAGCATCAGCACCAGTACGGTGTGGCGCGCAATTGGGATACCCGCATATTGTGCGGCGCGCGGGTTGTCGCCAATCAGGCGAATTTCGTAGCCCCACCGGCTGCGATTCAGGATGAACCACACCACCACGGCTGCCACCAGCGCAAACACCAGGCCTAGGTGCGTTGTCAGCCCACTAAACGCCCGCACCGAGCGCGCATAATCGGCCAGGCGCGGCAGCCAGGCATTCTTTGGGAAGGTTTTGCTCATCTGGAAGCCGCCCTCGCTCCACATCCCAAAGATAAAGTAGTTATTCCAGGCAATCGCAATGTAGTTCAGCATCAGCGTCGAGATGATTTCATTGACGTTGAAGCGTGCCTTCAGAATGCCGGGAATAAAGCCCCAGAGCGCGCCAGCGGCCATACCCGCCACCATCATCAGCGGGATGACAATCCATGGCGATGTAGTGTTAGATACCAGTGGAATGAGCACTACCGCGCTCGCACCCCATGCACCAAGAAAGAACTGGCCTTCAGCGCCGATATTCCACAGCCGCATACGGAAGGCAATTGCACAGGCCAGCCCGACCAGAATGAGCGGGGTTGCTTTCACTAAGGTGTCGGAGAAGACGGCGACACTGCCAAACGAAGAGCGCGCGATCTGGGCATAAGCCGCGATTGGGTCGCCGCCGACTAGCGCAAGAATGACCGCGCCAATCAGGAGTGCCAGCACAATTGCGCCAAGCGACACCAGCGCTGGCAGCCAGCCGGGCACAATTTCACGTGGGACGAAGCGCACGCGGAAAGGCAGCGCGCGCTGAGCCGGGGCCGAGGGTTGTGCGCTCATACCGATCCTGTCATTAGCTGACCAATTTTTTCAATATCACCGTCAGTCACTTCGCCAACAATTGCGCCTTCATAGATCACGGCAACCCGGTCGCTCAGCGAAAGTAGCTCGTCAAGCTCTTCGGAGATGAGCAAAATAGCCACGCCCTGCTGGCGCTGCTCAAGCAGCAGGCGATGCACAACCTCAACCGCGCCAACGTCCAGGCCCTGAGTCGGCTGCATTGCAATCATAGCCTTGGGCTGCGCGGTGATCTCGCGCGCCAAAATCAGGCGTTGCAGGTTGCCGCCCGATAGCAGCCGGGCCTGCGTTTCAACCGAAGGTGCGCTAATCTCGTAGGACTGCTTCAGGCGCTGGGCGAACGCCGCTGCCTCGCCCGCATCGAGCTGCCAGCCGCGCCCAATCGGCGATTGCAGGTATTGCTTCATAATCATGTTGTCGGTGAGGCTGAGGTTGGGTGAACTGCCAACCCGGTTGCGATCTTCGGGTACATGCGCCAGCCCACGGGCAATTGCGCGCCGCACTGGCTGGTTGGTCAGGTTTTCGCCATTCAGCAGAATGCGCCCGCTGGCAGCGCGCCGCAGCCCGGTCGCTACCTCGGCCAGCTCGCGCTGCCCGTTGCCTGCCACCCCGGCTAGCCCCACGATTTCGCCTGCGTGTACTTGCAAATTGAGCTTCTGAAGTGCGGGTAGCCCGCGATCGTTGGTAGCGGTCAGGTCTTCAATGGCTAGCACCACCGGGCCAGGCGTTTGCGGCTGCTTCTGCACCCGGAACAGCACCTCGCGGCCAACCATCAGGCGCGCTAGCTCGGCGGTGCTGGTCGATTTCGTGCTTACGTCCGCCGCTGTAACCTTGCCGCGCCGCATCACCGTCACGCGGTCGGCAATTGCCATCACTTCGTTGAGCTTGTGGCTAATGAAAATAATCGACTTGCCCTGGGTTGTCATGCCGCGCAGGGTTTTGAACAGTTGCTCGGTTTCAGCCGGGCCAAGCACGGCGGTCGGCTCATCGAGGATGAGGATATCGGCACCGCGATACAGCATCTTCAGGATTTCGACTCGCTGCTGCTCGCCCACCGAAAGCTGCCAGATTTTGGCCTTCGGATCGACTTTGAGACCAAACTGTTCGCCCAGCTCAGCTACACGGCGCTCATTTTCGGCCAGGCGTAGGCGGAAGCGCGGGTGATCAAGCCCCAGCAGAATATTCTCGGTGACGGATTGCGAGGGTACCAGCATAAAATGCTGGTGGATCATACCGATGCCTGCCTGAATGGCCTGGCGCGGCGAGCTGAAGTTGACCGGCTTGTCATGCACCACAATGGTGCCTTCATCGGCGCGGTACAGGCCAGCCAGGATATTCATGAGCGTTGATTTGCCAGCACCGTTCTCGCCCAGCAGCGCATGAATTTCGCCGCGCCGCAGCTCGAAATCAACATGGTCGCTGGCGAGCACGCCAGGGAAGCGCTTAACAATGCCGCGCATCTGTATAACGGAAGACGGCTCGATCATGGCGTATCTCGTAAGGCAAGAATAACCAGCGGGAAGGAAACAAGGAGGCAGGTTTGCTGCCTCCTTGCTATGCAAGCGGGTTTAGTTGAGCTTCGGCAGCTCGGCGTTTATCCCTTCGGCCCACCAGTACATGCAATACTTGCAGCCGGTCTTGCTATCGAACTGGTCAAGGTCGGCTTGCTCAAGCTTGGCACCAGCGGGCACAATTTCCTTGCCGGTGTTATCCTTGATCGGGCCAGCAAACACGTCGAAGCGCGTGAAGTCGCCCTTCTGCATCTTCGCCAGCGTATCTTTCACTTGCTGCAGCACTTCGGCTGGAAGTTCTGCGACACCCTTGGTCGGGGTCTGGCCTTCCATAAAGCCATACAGCCCTAGCCCGCCGCTATTCGCATCGAAGTAATCGAAGCCGGGCTTGTAGGTGCCTGCCTTCACATCCTGGGCAATCTTGGTGTAGATCGGGCCCCAATTCCAGTAGGGGGCGGTGAGGCAGCGCTCAACCTTGCACGAACCCGACCAGTCGTAGGTAATGCCCCAGCGCCCTTTTTCCTGGGCCACATCCGCCGAAGCGGGCGTGTCGGCACCAGTGAATACCACCTGCGCGCCGGCATCGAACAGCGACGCTGCGCCTTCCTTCTCTTTCACCGGGTCGTGCCAGGTGTTGATCCAGCGCACATCGAGCGTGCACTCGGGGCAGGTTTTGCGCATGCCCAGGGCAAACGCATTCCCCAGCCGTAGCTCTTCGGGGATGGGGAAGGTTGCCATATAGCCGAGCTTGGGGTTACTATCTTGCTTGGCGCGGGCACCAGCCAGCATACCAGCCAGGTATTTCATGCTTTCCATTGCGCCAAACAGGTTGCCGAAGTTGGCATTATTGGTTTTGTAGCCGCTAACGTGAATAAAGGTGATGTCGGGGAATTCCTCGGCTACGGCAGCGGTTGGATCCATATAGCCGAACGATGTGGTGAAGATCAGGTTGAAGCCTTTTCGCGCCAGGCTGCGAATAACCTGCTCGGAATCAGCACCCTCGGGCACATTTTCCACATAGGCAACGTGCGCGTCGGGCATGTTCTTTTCGAGGTACTGCAAGCCCTCGTAGTGCGCCTGCGACCAGCCGCCATCATCATGTGGTCCAAGCAAAATCATCGCGACGTTGAATTTGCCATCCGCAACGGCAGGAATCTGGAAATTACCCTCGGTAGCTGGGGCAGCGGTGGCTGCGGCAGGCGCAGCGGCGGTGAGTTCAGCTGGGGCAGCGGTGGCTGCGGCAGGCACGGCAGCGGTGGGTTCGGCGGCGCTCGCCGCAGTTGGAGCCGCTGGGGCCGCAGTTGCCCCACCAGTAGCAGGGGCTGTGCCACCACAGGCGCTGAGCAGTAGCGCAAGTAATGCTAGCATGCCCGACCAGCGTAGGAATGAGCCTTTGTGCATGTTCCTCTCCTTGTGAATCGCGGTTCGACTCGATTAATTAAACTCGGTATAGCAACGCGTCAGCGCGCACAACCGCCGGAGAAATAACTGAAAACGCGAGCACACGACTTTCGCCGATGCCCGCGTCACTGGAATGCATGGCCCTACGGGTACGTAGGAGGTGCTAAGGAACCGAATTATTTGCATGGGAGCAACGATGCTCGAATTTATGTGTGGTTTGCACTGGGTGGCTGCGAGTATAGCCGAGGGTGGGCAAGCTGTCAAGATTTATTCATGACGGCGTGTAGCAATTACGCACGGCGGAAGTTTGGTATGATAGACGCTATGCACAACCAAACGACTGCTTCAATTCCTCTGCTTGTTATCGTCGGGCCAACAGCGGTAGGTAAGACCGCGCTTTCGATTGCGCTGGCCCAGGCCCTCGGTGGCGAGATCGTCTCTGCCGATTCGCGCCAGATTTACCGGGGCATGGATATTGGCACAGCTAAACCCACGCCTGCCGAGCGCGTGGCGGTTCCGCATCATTTGCTCGATATTGTCGCCCCCAACGAAGAGTTTTCGCTGGCGCTGTATCAGGCGCAGGCAATCGCCGCTATTACTGCAATTGCCGCGCGCAATCGGCTGCCGTTGCTGGTTGGCGGCACTGGGCAATACCTGGCGGCGGTGCTCGAAGGCTGGCAGATTCCACAGGTGCCGCCACAGCCGCGCCTGCGTGCCGCGCTAGAGCGTCAGGCTGAGCATATGGGGACGATTGCGCTACATGCGCGCCTAGCGCAGCTCGACCCGGCGGCGGCAGCGAGAATATTACCAACCAACGTGCGTCGGGTTATTCGGGCGCTCGAAGTATATGCCGTTACCGGCCAGCCGCTATCGGCGCAGCAGCGCAAACAGCCGCCGCCGTTTCACCTGCGCACGCTCTGGCTCACGTTGCCGCCTGCCCAACTCTATGCCCGCATTGATGCGCGGGTTGATGCCATGATTACGGCGGGGCTGGTGGAGGAAGTGCGCAGCCTGGTGGCGCGCGATTATAGCTGGGAGCTGCCAGCGATGTCGAGCTTGGGGTACCGTGAGTTTCAGCCTTACCTGGCGGGCGAAGCGACGCTGGCGCAAGCGGTTGAGCGGCTCAAATTCAACACGCATGGCTTTGCCCGCCGCCAGCCCAACTGGTTTCGCCGCTTGCCACAGGTCGTGCAGCTGGCTGCCGATGCCCCTGGCCTGGTGGATGAGGCTATGGCTATCGCGGCGGAATTGGCTGAGTGAGAGACAGGGTGCGCTATAGTGGTGAAACCAGGCACATACCGGGACCAAACTGCTCGCTCGGGCGCGCCACAAACCCAAAGCGCGTATAAAATTCGGTGGTACCGCGCGCCGCCATCAACCCCACGAAGCCAGCCGGTGGCATTGCCCCTCGTATGTAAGCCATAATTGCGCCCATAATCAGCTGGCCGTAACCATGATGCTGAAATGCTGGAAGCACAACAACATCCTGGATGTAGAACATAAAGCCATCGCCAATCACGCGCCCACACCCGATCACCTGGCCTGCTTGCGCCAGACATACTGCGTAGCGTGAGGCGGCCAGCACGTCGGCTAGGACTGCGCGCTCGGGGTTTTGCCAGCCGACAGCGGCCCGTAAGGCCATGAATTCATCAACAGTTGGTGCGCGCTCAATGAGTGTGGCGGGTGCAGATGGAGAAAGAATCAGCTCACTCATAGGTAGACATTTCCTTTTGGCTTCATGGCAGCTCACTTTCGAGCTGCTGGTGGCGACGTAGTAATTGATAATTCCCGGCAATATCCTGCAAAAACCGCTCCGGGTCGCCGGTAAACTGCAAGCCGAGGCGTGTTTGCATGCCCTGGGCGAGCTGCATGCCAAGCCGGGTGCGCGCGTCTTTGCCTAGCTCGTTGCGGCGGCGCAGAAATTCCTGAATCAGCGTGTAATCGCGCTCGTTCACCAGTTCAATATTTGGCAGGGTCGGTTGGGGAAGGGTTTCGCCAGGTCGGATCAGCGGCGGGGCCACGGCTCCTGGCTCAGTCAGGCTCGCCAGCGTGACGCTGCGGCGCTCTTTCACCACCAGTGTGCCGCCTGCAAGGTCGCCCAAGCGTCGTGAGCGCCGGTCAATGAACATAACCACGACACCAATGCCATACAGCGCGGGCAGGAAATCGGCAATGCGGATGAGATTGCGAATTGCCGAGCCAACAAATGTGATTGGGCGACCACCATCGCGCACTACCCGCAAACCAATCAGGCGCTTACCTGGGCTTTGGCCGTTCCACAGCAGTTCAAACGCAATGTAGTAGCCCCAGAGCAGCACAAAGGCGAGCAGCGTGGCGGCGGCTACTAGCACTCCGCCTCCTACGCCGAGGTTCATATCAAGCCGGGAAATGATCAGACCAACCAGCAAAAAAATAATGATCTGGGCCGCAGTAATCAGGAATGTATCGATGATTGCTGCCAGGAAGCGCGAACCAATCCCGGCGATGTCGTATGCAAACTCAATATTTTCGGGCGTGTCAATAATGTAACGGTCATCCATAATCTTTTGCATTCGCCTTACGCAAGGCTATTATGCTGCACTGAACAATGTAGGACGTTCGCTTCCTTGTTTATTTGCCTGCGGCAGCACGGTACTTTTTCTTTTTTCCTGGTAATTTTTTGCGCGGAGCGCAAAAAATTACCAGGAGAGAAGAATTCACTTGAGTAAGCGAATGTCCTAATGATGTTTATTTCCGGCAGCATGTACGTCATTATAAGATGGATAGTTTCTACCTGGAGCGCAGCGTTATGGTCGTTCGGTATCATCGGGCGGGGCCGACATCATATCATGCGCCTGAGGGCCAGCCTCAAGGTGCGTCATATCGTTGATCGTACCAAGCTCCCAGTCACCATGCTCAATCATGACAACGCTGATCGAGGTGTTGCCGATATGCAGGCGATAAGGATTGATACCCTGTTTATCGCGCGCGGCATGCAGCAGCACCGCACGCACCACGCCACCGTGTGTTACTACGGCGAGTGTTTGCCCAGGGTGGTGGTATACCATCTGGTCGATGGCGCTCACTACGCGGGTATACAGATCGAGAAAGCGCTCACCGCCGCCGCGCGCCACATCCTCACCCGATTGAATGCGCGCATAAGTGTCGCCATCAGTTGCGTGCACCTCGGCTCCAGTCAGCCCGCTCCAGCTGCCCACATCGATCTCGCGCAGGGCGGGCAGTGGGTAGGGCTGCAAGCCAGCTACATCGCCAAGCACACAGGCAGTTTCCCAGGCACGCTGTAAGTCGCTGCTAATAATGACATCGAAGCGCGGCCCGTGGTTGCGGATACGCTGCGCCAGCCGTTGAGCTTGTGCCCGGCCCAGCTCATTCAGTGGGACATCGGCGTGCCCCTGCCAGCGCCCATTGAGGTTCCAATCGGTTTCGCCGTGGCGGATGAGATAAAATATTGTTTTCGCCATGTTCTTTCGCTCAGGCTAGCCAGGCTTGAGTATAGCATTGTTGTAAAAGCAACACAAGTATATGCGCAATAAGCGTGTCTTTTATTATCGCCGAATACGTGTAGCGATCGCCGCCAAACGAATTCGCAGGGTGTGTAGCTCGTCGAGGCGTAGCAGCCAGGCAATACTGCCGTAGAGCAAGGCACCGAGCGCGCCCATGCCCAGGAGCCAGAGCGCCAGCGGCACGAACCCGGTTTGCCAGCGGTAGCCCGGCGTTGGTTGCACTGTTGGCAGCCATTGCGCCGAAACCATTCGCAATAACGTCAGTGCGAGCAAAGCCACTAGCGCCGCGCCTAGCATCGCCGCAAGGGCGCGCCAGAACGCGCCGCCCAGCCGCCCCAGGCGTCGTTCGAGCAGCAGCAAGAGGGTTGCTGCCTCAGCCGTATTAGCGATGCTGAATGCCAGAGCCAGGCCCGGCAAACCGAATCCGGCCCGCACCAGTGCCCAGCCCAGCCCAATATTCAGCGCTACCATGGCGATGCCCACCAGCACCGGTGTGCGTGTGTCTTGCATTGCGTAGAAGCTGCGCACAATAATCTCGGCCCCGGCAAACGCTCCCAGCCCAAGCGCATAGAACACCAGCACCTGCGCCGTCAGGGCTGTCGATTCGGCGGTGAACTGCCCACGCTCGAACAGCACACGCACCACCGGCACGGCCAATGTGGCCAGCAGTGCCGCCGCTGGTAGCGCCAGAAAGAGCACACTGCGCAGCGCGCCAAGCGTTGTTTCGCGGAATGCGGCCTGGTTGCCGGAAGCATGCAATCGCGCCAGCTGTGGAAACACCACCGTGCCCAGGCTGAGCGCCACCAAGCCGTGCGGCAGCAGCATCAATGTCAGCGCATAGCCATTGGCCGCCACCGCCGCGGCCCCAAATAGCGAGGCGAAGCTGCCGATCGCAATCAGGTTGATCTGCCAGGCGGCCTGCCCAAACAGGCGCGGCGCGAGCAGGGTGCCAACCCGCCGTAGCGCAGGGCTGTGCAGTGCCAGGGTGGGCGTATAGTGTGCGCCAATGTCGCGCAGTCCCGGCAGCTGGATCAGCAAAAATAGCACGGCCCCACCAACGACGCCCCACACCAGGCCATAAATGCCTAGCCAGGGTGCCAGCAGCGCGCCGCCAATAATGCCCAGGTTATACAGGTTCGCGCCAATTGCGGGCAGCGAGAAGCGGTCGAATGATTCAAGCGTAGCCTTGGCCAGGCCGCCCAGACCCAGCAGCACTGGTTGCACCAGCATCAGGCGCAGCAGTTGCACGGTTAGCGCGCGCTGACTTGGCTCAAAACCATTACCGATCGTGTAGGCTACAATTGGTTCGGCCAGTAGCCCAATCAGCAGGCAGGCCGCAACCAGCCCAATCAGCACCAGGTTAAGCAAGCTGCTTGCCAAGTGCCAGGCATCATTATCACGGTGTTCTTCAAGCAAACCTGAGAACACTGGAATAAATGCAGAGCCAAGCGCGCCCCCGGCAACCACAATATAAATGAGATCGAGCACATTGAATGTGGCCCGGTAAGCGCCATACTCGGGCAGCGTGCCAAATTGCGCCGAAATAATCACATCGCGGATGAGGCCGAGCACGCGGCTTAGCAGGTAGCCGGTGGCAACAACCAGCGTATTGAGGAGCGGGCCAAAGCGCGCGCGTGCTGGGGCGGGCGGGGTGGTCGAAGCAGCCATTTGCGCAGTCTAATGCTTTCTGCTATAATCACGCGTCGGAACGAAAGTTTGAAACAATTCAATGCTCTAGCGCCCATTATAGGGGAGGATCCTCACTTTGGCGAACACGAAGTCATCTGAAAAGCGAATTCGGTCGAATGAGCGCAAACGTGAGCGTAATCAGATGTATCGCTCGCGTGTGAAAACTCTGATCCGCAAAGCGGAAGAGGTTATTCTTTCTGGCCAGCCGAGCGAAGAGGCGATCCGCCTTGCCATGAGTACGCTCGATAGAGCTGCCAGCAAGGGTGTCATTCACAAGAATAACGCTGCCCGCCGCAAGTCGCGCTTGACAAAGAAGCTAGTACGCTTCCAGGCGACGGTTGCTGCCGCCGAAACGTCGGCAAAAAGCACTAAATCTACCCGTGGCGTCGGTAAACGCATCGCCGCAAAGGCGTAAGCGCGCTACGCAATCGGTAGTCCAACTGGGCCGCATATGCGGCCTTTTTTGGTTTTTGCTGTGCTTTTCCCTTTACCCAGGGCTAGCGACACAGCTCTACCACCAGCATTTCAAGCCCGGTGTCGGCATCGAGGCGTCCGGTTTTGCTGGCCTGGTCAATCGCCAGCACCTGGTCATGCAGATGAGCCAGCTCGGCATCGCTAAAGCCGCGCGCCTGGTCAAGTGCTTTGCGTACCACAAATGGCCGCTGCCCAAGTTTGGCCGCAATGTCATCTGGGCGCATACGCTGCCCGGCTAGCTCTTTTACCCCTAGTAAAATCCGCACCTGCCGCGCGATCATAAATAGCAAGTAGGTGGCGGCCTGCCCATCATCGAGCAGGCGGCGCAGGCTTTGCAGCGCTGCTGTGCGGCGGCGTGCGCTCAGCTCATCGATAAACGCAAACAGGTTTTGCTCCTGCCCGTCCTGCACCAGCAGCTCGATCTGTGCGGGGCTAATGTGCCCGCCGCGCCCCACATAGCTTGCCAGCTTGTCGAGCTCGTTGACCAGCGCGCGGCCACCGTTGCCCACAAAGCTTACAAGCTGCTGCGCCGCAGCTGGCTCCAAGGTTACCCCCAGGCCGTGCGCGCGGTCGTTCAGCCAGCGTAGTAGCTCGGCACCTTCTTTCGGTAAAAACTCGCGCGTGTCGGCGGCCTTCTTCAGGTACGTAAAAATGGCGTTGCGTTTGTCAATATCTTCATTCTCAACAAAAACCAGATCACAGGTGCCAGGCACCCGCTCAAGGTATGCGCGCAGTTCGTCCCGCTCTTTCCCCGCCTTCTGATGCTTAAGCAGATCGCTAACAATCACCAATCGGCGCTCGGCCAGGAAGGGGAAGGCTTCGCAGGCAGCAGTGAGCGTATCGAGCTTCAGTCGTTTGCCATCGAGCGCGGTTATATTCAGGTCGGCGAGGTCGGGCGATACTGCGCGCTTGAGTGCGGCAAGGGCTTCGCTGCGCGCAAATTCATCGGGGCCATACAGCAAATAGAGCATAGGCGTTGTTGCCATGGTGGCGAAAAAGAAATCCTACAGCTGGCGCAGACGGGCTCGTTTCGAACCTGCCAAAGCAGGTGGGTGCCCGCCCGCAGGTGTCTGCGGCCCGCCGCATTGCCTGCATTGGAGCAAGGCTCCCTTCGAAACTGTGTTGGATCGAAACAACACCCGCCCGCGTTCAGCGTAGGATGCAGTGATCATAGCATGGGGTGGCAGATTACGCAACTATGGCAGCAAGGCGGGCATGGCGTAGCTTATGAACTGCGGCAGAGCCAAGCCTGAGCTGCTTGCCATGATGTGAACAGCCCGAAATCGGCGGCACCTCGCTCATCGGTGAGTAGCTCGCCGAAGCGTCGGCTAAACTGTACCTCGTCAGGGTTATAGACTACTGCCAGCCTAAGACGGTAAGTGCGCAATTTCTGCATTATTGCGCCCGCTTCCCCCGAGCTAAGATCAAAGAACGCAGGCGTGAGGTTGGCTGCATAGAGTAAGGCTGCCTGTACGCCATTGCTAAAACACGCTTCAATCAGGCGATCCAGGTCGCCGAGGGTTGCCATCCAGGCTTCGCCGGGCACGCCCTCAAGCCATGCGCTGTTCTGCTGGTGTATGAGTGTTAGCTCCATCATACCCTCTATGTGTGGTTCTATACGGCAGCTTTCATCGCCCGAAACCATACATTCTCTACATCACTGCTTAATAATCTCTGAAAAAGCTGTTGGTATTATAGCGCCATCGAAACAAGAAACACCTGGCCGGGCAGCTGGCCACACGAATAAACAGGAGTAAACCAATGAAACCGAATGAAAATGCACGCCGCCAGCAATTGGCCGCAAGCCTGAAAGCTTCGGTTGCAACCGCGGCGGTAGTTGGTGCCTTGGGTGGCTGGGTGGCCTTTGGTACCCAGGCAACGGCGATTGATACGACGAGCACAGTTGCATCGGCAGCGAATACGACCAGCGCTGTAACCGCAGTGAATACCAGCGCAGCGACGACATCAAGCAGCACAACCGCAGCCAGCAGCACGGCGAGCACAACGTCGCAGCGTGCCCCGGTTGCTACAACTCGCTCATCGAGCTAAGTAGTAGGCGGTGTGTTTGAAAAAGGCAGGTTCGTCGATTATCGGGTACATATAGAATTGGAAGTGGCAATATAACCTGTAGGTAGCGCGCAACATTGAAGCGCATACTCTACAAAGGAGCATACAATGGATACGATGCAAATTCCTGCGCCGACTGGGAAACCAGTTGCTCCGCAACCACCCACGCGGCGCTTGCCTGAGGGCAATGACGATGGCGTGATGACGACGATGCTACCACCAATTATTGGCGCAATTGTTGGAATTATTATAATGGTTGTGGTTGGCATTGTGTTGGTAGGGCAGGCTGGCGGCCTTGCGGTGCTGGGCAGCGCCTTAATCGGCGCACATAGCGCCTGGTACCTGTCGCGGGCTACTGCCTTTGTATCATACGTGCTGGTATGGTGGTCGATGATCCTGGGCCTGTCGATGACGAATAAACTCGCCCGCATTTGGCCCGGTGGCCCAACCGCCAATGCACTGCACGAGCACGCGAGCTTACTGGGCCTGGCCTTTGCAGCTATCCACGCGCTGGTGTTGCTGGCCGACCAGTACATTGGTTACACGCTGCCGCAAATCCTGATCCCGTTCGCCAGCAGCTATATGCCACTCTGGATTGGGTTTGGGCAGATCGGGCTTTACCTGATGGCGATCGTAACGTTTAGCTTCTACATTCGGCGCTGGATTGGCACGAAGACCTGGCGAACCCTGCACTTCTTGAGCTTTGCTCTGTTTGTGATGGCGCTGGGCCACGGCCTGATTACCGGCACCGACAGCAGCGCCCTGTGGGCAATAGTAATGTACGCTGGTACTGGCTTGAGCGTATTGTGGATGACGGTATATCGGATTTTCGTGACGCGTGAGACGAAGGCTGCCCTCCCAGCAGCGGCGTAGTTTCGAAGCGATGCGCCCATCCTGCAAAACGCAGGGTGGGCGCATTTGTGTTGCTTAGGACTTACGCAGTTGATGTGTTGAGCCTTCGGCAGAGCGGTACTTGATTTTTCCTTGTGTGGTTTTTTCCGTGCTACGCGCGGAAAAAACCACACAAACATGATCGGTTTTACCCGTGCTGCCGCAGGCGAAACGCACAGCGTTGATATGCGCAATAACGCAACCGCGCAAATCCTATTGATGATAAAACGCACCAGGCTGGTTTGCTCGCTGTACGTTACACGTGCAAAACTGTGTACACGCCCTCAAGCGGCGCGTAGGCTGGCACAGCGCCAGAAACCCACGGAGGTAGTGGCTATGTTTTCCTCTGTCTTAGCACAAGCCGTGATAATAACCAGCCTTCCTGAACCTAAAGAATCTCCACATCGAAGCTTCACAATCTCTAAAAAAGCTATTGGTATGATACTGCCATTGAAACACGATCCATCTGGTTTGGTATTTAGCCCATATAATACAAGGAGTAAATCAATGACACCGAATGATAACGCACGTCGCCAGCAGTTGCATGCCGGTTTGAAAGCTTCGATTATAACTGCAGCGGTGGTTGGTGCGGTTGGCGGTTGGGTTGCCTTTAGCCCACAGCCGCCCGCTACCGATATGACGAGTGCAGCAGTGCCAGCGGCCAATACAACCAGCGCGGTAGCCGCAGTACCTGCGAGTGGAACTACTGCTCAGAACGCAGATACCAGCAGCGCGCAGGTTCCGGCAACGAGCAGCGCGCAGGCTCCGGCAACGAGCAACGCACCAGCGACCCGTGGTACAACCAGAACGCGCGCACAACGCGCACCTGCCGCGACCACACGTTCTTCGAAATAGGAGAAAACCATGCGCACGCTAGAATTCCGAGCGATGGGTTGCCATATGCTCGCCGCGCTCGACCGTGATGACGCTGAAGCCGACGCGCAGCTCGCCGCTGTGCCGGAGTGGTTTGAGGAGTGGGAACAACAATTGAGCCGCTTCCGGCCAGATAGCGACCTGATGCGGATGAATGTCGCGGGTGGTGTAAGGAATGCCCCACCTGCGCTGTGGGCAGTGGTGCGTAGTGCCCTACAGGCCGCGCGCGAAAGCGCGGGGTTGGTACAGCCAACATTGTTGGATGCATTAGTAGCTGCCGGGTACGATCGCACCTTTGCCAAGCTGGCACCTGAGCGCTCGGCGCGGGTACAGCCCGCTGCCACTGCCGACTGGCGCGCAATCAAGCTCGATGCCAAGAGCCACAGCATTACGCTGCCAGCAGGCGTGCACCTCGATCTGGGCGGGGTGGCGAAGGGCTGGGCTGCCGACCAGGCAGCACGGCGATTGGCAGACAGTGGCCCGGCCCTGATTGATGCCGGTGGCGATATTGCTGTCAGCGGGCCAATGGCCGATGGCGCAACCTGGCCGATTGCTATTGCAAACCCGCTGGTGCCCGATGCTTCGTTAGGAAATATTATGCTGGTGCGGGGTGCGGTGGCTACCTCGGGGCGCGATTATCGCCGCTGGCAGAAAGGTGGAGTTGCGCAGCACCACATCATCGATCCGCGCACCGGCCAGCCGGCCCAAACCGATGTACTCACGGCTACGATTATCGCTGCCGATGGGCCAACTGCCGAGGTTGCAGCGAAGGTCGCCCTGATTTTAGGGAGCCGCGCTGGTATGGCCTGGTTGGAAGAGCGGCCTACATTGGCCGGGCTATTAGTGCTTGAAGATGGGCGTGTGCTGCAAAGCCACCGAATGGATATTTATTTGGAAGCCCCAATGGCCTAAAGACCAATAGAGCAGGTAGGCATAGCCTGTGGCAGTGTTGAGTGATATACGACGGTATTGCTTCTCCTCCTCGCTGCCGCAGGCACAAAAACGACAAGCGCCAGCCCTACAAGCAATCAAACCGATGTAGTGTTAGGTACCTCTCGCGCTTGAAATATATCGGTTGTAGCAACCTGGAAGGTACAAATGAAGGTCGATCCTTGCCCTGGCGCGCTTTCAACGCTGATAGTTCCATGCATCAGCTCTACCAGGCGCTGCGTAATCGCTAAGCCTAGCCCGGTTCCGCCGAAGCGTCGCGTCATCTGGTTATCGACCTGGTGAAATGGCTGGAAAATATGGGCCAGCTGTTCGGGCGCAATTCCTATCCCAGTATCCTGCACCCGAATTTCGATCCAGCTTTCCTGGGAAGCAGTGCTTACCCGAATGAAGCCTTGCTCTGTAAATTTTACAGCATTCGCCAGCAGATTTGTAATAATTTGTGCCAGGCGACCGCTGTTCGCATAGGCTAGTGGCAGCTCTGGCACCAGGTGTAGCTCCAACGCCAGATTTCGTTCATGTAGCTGTGGTTGTAGTGCGCTGGCAACACTCTGAATGACTGTGGTAACGTCAACCGGATAGAGATCGACGTTGAAATGCCCAGCCTCCATTTTCGAATAATCCAGAATATCGTTAATGAGGTGCAACAATATTTGCCCGCTATGGCGTACATGATCTAATGGCTCAATCACTCGCTCGGGTAATGGCCCAAATACGCCCTGATCAATCATGTCGGTATAGCCAATAATCGATGTAAGCGGGGTACGCAGCTCGTGACTCACCGTCGCAAGAAACACCATTTTAAGCGCACTGGCTTCGTTTGCAGCTTCGTAGAGCCGAGCACGAGTGATGGCATCGCTAATCAATTGCCCTACTGCTTCGTAGAGATGCAGCTCAGTATGTTTGATTGGCTGTTCGGCGCGGTACCCAACGCCCAGAACCCCGAGCGGCGTGCTGCGGTGTGTGAGCGGAACGAGCAAAACCGTATGTAGCCCCAGCGCTTGAATCGATGCGCTCGTCGGTGTGTTCTGTAAGGTGGCATCGCTCACCGATAATATGCGGGGCGCCCCGCTACGTATACTATCAAAGATAATGCCAAATTCATCCTCAGAGAGCATTCTCCCCGTTACTGCGGCGCCAGCATACCCAGGTGACTCATCGGCAACAATGCGAAGTGCGGTTTGCTGAGGCTCAAGCAGACCAATTATTACCCGATCCCAATGCATTGTCTGCACGATCTCGCTAGTAATGCTTTGCAGCAGTATATCGGTATGCGTTGCCGCATTCGCCACGCTTCCAATTCGGCTTACCAGGCTTAGTTCTGTAAGGCGCTGTTCGAGCTGACGCTCCATATGCGAACGCTCAGTAATATCGCGCAACAGCAACAGCGAACCATCTGGGCCACGTCCACCGGCAATTGGTCGTAGCCGCACCTCAATCACTTGTTCCTTGGCATTGTGCTGATTGCTTAGGGTGAGCGGCGTTGCGGGCGGTGTGGCCCATAGCGCCGCGAGCGACGCGGCTAGCGGTGAAGTCTCTGCCAGGTGGCGTAAGGGTTGACCGAGGCATTCGCTCGTTGAGGTTGCCAGCATGATCGCGGCTGCCGGGTTTATTGCGGCTATAATCCCTCGCTTGTCGAGCATCACGAGGCCATCGGGGATCTCATCGAGGATTTCTTGCTGTGCTGATGGTGAAAGATGTAAGAGCTGAAATTGGCGGGTGGCATAGTACATAAGCGCGCCAGAGGCAGCGAATAAAAAGGGGGTGGGGTCGTCGACAGCCTGAACTTGCACCCCAAGCAGATGAACAATGTTTCCCACAAGTGGGAATAATGCGGCTAATACAACGAGCTGTGCCTGGTGGCGATATAGTACCCGCCTCTCGCTGGTGGTAGCAATAAACAGGCTCAATCCCAGAAGAATACAGGTATAGGAGTAGACCGTGTGTAGCCAGAAGAGCGGCCCGCGCTGCACTCGGATCGCTACAAATGGGCGCGTCGTATCGGGGGTAATATGGCTCCACCAGAGCTGATGCCAGCCGTTTGTAAGTACTGCACCATATGCGAGCAGCGGTGGCACAATCAAAATTGCCAGTGTAAGCGTCGTAATATATTTCCAGCGTTTAGCGTATACCAGCGCAAAAAGCAGCCAGCAAGGCCCCACTGCTACAATGCCTGCATACTGTATTTGTGCCCACCATAATGCCCAATCGGGGGTGGGGCTTGCTACGCTAAGTGTATGGCAGAACGACCAGCATGCAACCGCCGCCATCAGCAGGCTAAATGGCTTTGCTTCGCGTGTAGGCCGTTGCCAGGCGTATAGTGCTAAGGCCGCCGCTACAATGGCGGGAAGAAGGTATAACACTATCGATGGAAGTGCACGCATCATCGTTTCGATATTCTGTATAAGCACTGAATAGTGCTGAGAGCATTGTATTCTATTAGGCACCAACTACAAAGTTGGGTTTGATTACGATATGGCTACATGCACGATACAAAAACCCACGGCTACTCTATGAATAGCTCATGGGTCTTGTTGCTTCTGGTATTTTAGTGGTGGAGCTATGTGTATTTTCGCTTGCCGGTGCTTTTTGCTGGCTTGCTACTTGTAGGAGCCGCACCGCCCAGCAGGGTGCCAAGTAAATCGCCGAGGCCGCCCGGCAGCTTTGGTAATGGCAACGGCATATCTCCTGGTGCGTTATCTTGTGAGGTAGACGATGTGCTTGGTTGCGGTATCGGGCTGCTTGACCCACCAAGCATGCCACCGCCCTGTTGCATTGCCTGGCGCAGCAAGGCACCGAAAAGCCCTTCGAGCAACGAAGCCGCTCCCGCTGCGCCAGGGTCGATCTGCCCCGTCGTATTTGTGCCTTTGGAGCTACCATACCCATTAGATGATTGCGCTGTGCCGTATGAGCCGCGCCGCAAGTTCAACAGCGCATTGAGAATAGATTGCATTTCTGATTGGCCTGCACGTTTAGCCTGAATGTACGACATAATGCCGGGCAGAAGAACATCGAGCAGTGTGCCATCGCCCTGCTGCGCGCCGCTGGCCTTGCTTGTACCCTGTAAAAGCCCTTCCAGCAAGGGCAGCAAATCACTCATGGTAAACGCGGTTTGGCCCGATAGCCGCTGCGCTGCATCAAACAATCCCTGTGCGTAAATCGGGGCTGTAGCTCCCTGCCCCTGCTGGTTCAGTACCTGAGCTGCTTCGCTCAAAGCCTGCCCAATATCGGTAGTACCTTGTTGATCAATGGCTTGTTGCAGGGTGTTCGTTATCAGGCGAAAATTTGAGGCCATGTTGTCGCCAGCATCCCCATCACCCTGATCAATACTATTAAGGTGGGCTTGATCTTGTTCGATATTGCGGGTCATCGCTTCAAAAAGCGCAACCAGGCCATCTGCCGAAGCCATTGCTATCGTCCTTTCTGTTGCTTTGCAGCAATGTGTACCGTAAACTCGGGATGCAAGCAAAGTTATCGAAAGCGCAGTATAGCACAAAAAGTGTAGGCACTGAAAAATCTTACACTGGTAATAAATTCGTGCTCTTAGCCACGTATACTAGACCCACTTGAGTAATTAACTCCCCGCCGTATCAGCGCCAAGAATGCACTGGTACTAGAAAGGACAGGTCGGCCATGACCCTTCCGCTTCGTCTACGCTCGGTCATCGTCTCGTGGTATGGTTTGCTCATTGTGGCGCTTACACTGCTATTTGTGCTTGCTCTAGGGCAATCCGCAAGTCTGCATGCCTCAACAGGTAAAGTAAACGCCGCAGGTGCTACTACGCCGCAGATTGCAGTGAATTGGAGCTGCCGTAGCGATTGCGCAGTTCACGCACCTCCACCGTGGGAAGAGTCGTAATCATGCCCTATCGCTAAACGAAGGAGCCAGGCCCGCATATATGCGGGCCTGGCTCCTTCGTTTAGCGATATGCCCCGCTACTTCGTTAGAATGTCCACTCGTGCGCTCATTCCAGCACGCAGCCCTTCCTGATCGTCAATCGTGACGCGTACAAGGTAGGTGCGGATTGTGCCGATTGCTGAAGCCGTTGGCGAAACATACGAAACCTTGCCTTTATAGACTTTGTCGGCCATCGCATCGGCGCGCACTTCCACCGCTTGCCCCACAGCTACCTTTGCAATATCAACATCCGCGATCTGGGCGTCGATATGGAGGCTGCTAACATCAACGAGCTTAATCGCGGGCTGCCCCACAACTGTGCTAGGGTCGCCGGGGTCGATGTTAACAGCTGCAACAATTCCATCGAATGGTGCGCGAATTTCGGCGTGCTCGCGGTTAATTTGGGCCAGCTCAAGCGCCGCTTGGGCCTGCGCAATACCAGCAGCGGCAGCAGCCTTTTGCGCGTCGCGCGGGGCAGCCGTGAGCCGCGCCTGTGCGGCCTGCGCCTGGGCGAGGGCTGCCTGTGCAGCGGCAAGCTGGGCACTATCGGCGGGCAGGTTAATTTTATCGAGGCTGGCCTGGGCCTGGGCAAGCTGTTGCTCGGCGGCTGCAATCCCAGTGATCTCATTCTGCTTTGCGGCTTCGAATGCGGCCTGGGCCAGGTTCAGCCCTTGCTCGGCCTGGTGCATTGCCGCCTCGGCCTGTACGAGCTGGGCGTAATAGTTTTCACGCTGGCCTTCACTTAAGGTGTTGCCAACTTTCTTCCCAGTTTTTGGGTCGGTAACGGTCGGAACCACCGGGTCGGTGCCTTCAGCCTGAATATGATCCCAATATGTTTTTGCCTGCGCAAAACGTGCTTGTGCTTGCGTCAGTGCCTGGGCAGCCTGGTTCATTGTGCTTTCGGCCTGGGTTTTAGCTAACGAAAGCTGATCGCGGGTACGGTCGAGGTTCAATTTTGCTGCGTTATAGGCTGCCTGTACCTGTGCACGATCGGGCGCTTTGGCCCCGGCTTGTAGCGCATCGAGCGCGGCCTTAGCCTGCCGCACCTGTGCTGCCGCCGCTGCTGCGTCGGTATTTGTGGGCGATTGGGTGAGTCCTGCTTCCTGCGCTTTGGCATTATCGAGCGCGGCCTGGGCTTGGTGGAGTTGCTGGTCGAAAACGCGAATGTCGAGCGATGCAAGAACATCGCCTTTCTTTACCAGGTTGCCTTCTTTTACGCGTACCTCGGCAACCGTGCCCTGCGCAAGGAATACCAGATCGGCATCCTGGGCCGCTTTTACCTCACCACTACCGCTCACACCCAAATCAAGGTTTGGCGCGGCGGGGCTGGTAGGAACAACGATGGTTGGTGCGGGGGCGCTAGTGGCTTGCTGCCCGGCCGAAGCGGGAGCTGTGGCGGCACTTGAACTACCGCCACAGGCGCTTAAGCTGATGCCCATCAGGGCGATGGCGATACCAGTGGGTATCGATTTCGATTTCACGTTCATGCTCCTGAACCCATTGTATAGTAGAAAGGGTACGTTATTGCGCGCGAATATGACTTACTTCGTTTCCGACGATGGTTCAATTGTTACGCCCAAGAGCTCAGTGGCGCTATGTCCATTCGCGCCGTTGGTCGCAGGTTGCGGGGTGGGTACATCTTCGTGTGTTGCCGGTGCCGGTGCTGGCTCTGCGCTCTTGCGCCGCTGGAAGAGCAGCTGAAATCGGTTGGTTACCGAGTCGAGCAGGCTATATGCGGTAGGAACCACCAGCAGCGTGAGCAACATCGACGTGATCAGGCCGCCAATGACAACGGTTGAGAGGCCACGCCGGAACTCGCTACCTTCGCCAATACCAATTGCGCTAGGAATACTGCCAACCACGAGTGCGATAGTTGTCATCAGAATTGGGCGCAGACGGATGGCACCAGCCGCTTCAAGCGCTGCGTGTTTTTCCATCCCGGCTGATCGCAGGCGATTCGCAAAATCCACAAGCAAAATCGAGTTCTTTGTGACGAGGCCCAGGAGCATGATCAAGCCGATCATGCCAGTGATGTCCATATCGAGCCTGACAAGCCGCAGCGCCAGGAATGCGCCGATGAAGCTGAATGGCATTGCGAGCATAATGACGAGTGGTTGCAGGAACGAGCCGAACTGCGATGCCAGCACAATATAGACGAAGAGCACGGACAATCCCATTGCAATGAAGAGCGTTGAGAAGCCTTCGGTTGTTTGTTGGGTTTGGCCGATAAAGCTAATGAACACATCGTTTGGAATCTGTGCCTGCTGCAGGCCAGCTTGAATTTGTTGCTGTACTTCGGCCACATTGTAGCCGGGTGCTACGTTCGCGCCAACAACGATCTGGTTGAGCTTGTCATAACGTCGAATGGTTGTTGGGCTGGACGAAACTTCGACTTTCACCAGCGAGCTAAGCGGAATACTGCCTGTGCGCGATGGCACCGCAATACCGCGCAGCGAATCGGTGCTCGCACGATCGCTTTGTTGCAGCCGCACAACGATGTCGGTATCTTCGCCATTCTGGCGGAACGTCGTTGCTGTGTCGCCGTTGATCAAGGCACGTACCGACGTGGCGATGTCATCATTCGTAACACCCAGGTTACCCGTTTTGGAAGGATCGACTAGAAAGCGAATCTCTGGCTTGCCAGGATTATAGGTTGTATCAATATCAACCAGGCCAGGCACTTGCTGCAACTTCGGCTGTAGTGCTAGCAGCATTGGCGCAATTTCGTCAAGTCGGCGCGTGCTCTGGATGCTGATTGCCAGGGGACGACGCTCAACTGCGGTTGTGGCCCCACCCATTGATGCCTGGGCAATCGCCAGCCGGGGTAAAAATGTGAGCTGTGGTCGTAGGCGGGTCTCGACTGGGACGGTAGAAATGCCTTCTTTGAGCTTCACAAAGAACTGGCCGTTCTCGGGCGCGCCCGTTCCACCAACCGTCGTTTGTACCGCCTCGACGTCTTTATCCTGCAAAATAATTGCTTCGGCCTGCCGTGCAAGGCGATCGGTTTCCGATAGTGTCGTACCCGGCGGCATCGTATAGCCCATCAGGAAGTAGCCAGGATCCTGGTTCGGGAAGAACGAGAACTTCAACCCGCTGGCGACGAACACGCTAAGAACGACGAAGAGTATAAAAATGCCGACGATCGTCATACGGTGGCGTAAGCTCCAGGCCAGCAGGCGATGATAGAAGCGCCCCATAACACCCGGGTCTTCGGCTGCTTCCTCAAGCAGCTCTTGCTCGGGTGTTGGGTTGGCGATGACATGCGAGCCAGCATGCACAACTTTCTTCTGCTTGAAGAAATATGCCGACAGCATTGGCGCTAGCGTGAATGCTTCGACGAGCGAAATAGCCATTGCAGCGGCTACAGTGATACCAAATGCCCTGAAAATAATGCCAGTAATGCCCGACGTAAAGGTTACTGGCAGGAACACCGCAATAATGGTGAGCGACATTGCCAGCACCGAGAGCGCAACCTGAGCAGTGCCACGGCTCGATGCGACCATTGGCGTTTCACCACGCTCCATGTGGCGGAAGATGTTTTCACGCACCACAATCGCGTCGTCGATCACCAGACCGACCGAGAGCGACAGTGCGAGCAGCGTTAACAAGTTAATCGTCTGCCCAAATACCTTTAGCGCCGCAAAGGTTGCAATCAGAATCACGGGTAGGCCCGCGATCGTCACCAGCGTATTGCGGAGGTCGCGGAAGAATAGAAGCACCACGAGCATCGCCGATACTGCAGCAATAAGCAGCTCCTCGATCGCGCCTCTAGTGGATTGGGTTACCGCAGTCGATTGGTCGTTTGGAATGAAATACTTAAGGTCGGGCTGCCCGGCGAAGATTGAGCCAAGCTGCGCTTTAATGCCATTTGCCACAGCCACAGTGTTGCCGCCAGATTGCTTGCGGATGGCTACGGCAATCGCATCTTTGCCATCCAGTCGTGCGTAGCTAATCGGTTGAGCAACGCCATCTTCAATGGTTGCTACATCGCCAACGCGATAGGGTGTGCCCGTAATCTGGATGCGAGCAATATCGGCTGGTGCCTGAATTTGGCTGGGGACGCGCAGGCTAATATCGGTGGTGCCCTGTGTGATCGAACCCAGGCCACGGCTATTATTCGCGGTCTGAATTGCCCGGGTGATCTGCACTGGTAATACCTGCCAGGCTTTGAGCTTCGCCAGATCCATCTGAACATTGATCTGGCGAATCTGGCCGCCGCTTACGTCAACCGAGCCAACCCCCTGTACCCGTTGCAGACGCGGAACAATGTCGTTATCGACCAGGCGGCGTAGCTCCAGCGGCGATTTCCCACCTTCGCTGGCAATCGTCAGCGTCAAAATTGGGGCATCGTTGATGTCTATTTTCTGGAAGATCGGGTCATTGACATCGCGTGGGAGGCGCGGACGCACCGCATTGACTTTGTCGCGCACATCTTGCTCGGCGCGGTTCACGTCGACACTTGTGTCGAATTCGGCGATGATAACGGCCACGCCCTCGCTCGAATTTGACGTAATGTGCTTTATGCCAGTAAGGGTATTAAGCTGATCTTCAATCGGTTTTGCAACCTGATCGGCGACACTCTCGGGGCCAGCGCCGGGGTAGGGTACACTTACCACCACATATGGCACCGAAATATCTGGTAGCAAGTTGACTGGCATTGTGGAATAGGCTAACAACCCGATCACAATCGCCAATAGCATAAGCATCGTAATGAAGACCGGCTGGCGAATTGATGTATCGGAAATAACCATGCCATTGAGCTTTTCCTGCGTGGAACGGGCCATAGGCGAACCCCAACTTTCTCATAGATCCATGGACATAGCTGCACACGGTAACTGTGCTTTAGGTCACGAACGACACTATACTGGACAATTGCTTTACTTGCAAGTAGGACTTTTGACGGTTCAGTTATAATTGTATATTATACTGTCAGTGTTATTGTGAATACGGCTGATATGCCTGTACAGATTGCTGGTGGATACGAGAATGTAAGGACAGTTTGATGGCAATTCCTTTACGCGAGCGCCGACGACAGCTGCTACGCGACGAGATTTTACAAGCAGCTGGCGCGCTACTCAACGAAAAAGGCTACGCAGCAATATCAATGGATGAGCTAGCCAGCTGCGCAGGTATTTCAAAGCCGACGTTATATAGCCATTTTGCAAATAAAGAAGATTTGATTTTTGCCGCGGTGATGCATTGGTTTGATCAAATAGACCAAGCTGTGCAGAACGACCCTACCCCACGCACGCCGCTTCAACAGCTCACATTTGTCTTACGCATCGCGCTGCAAATGCAGATTGACCACGGCGCACTCTCCCCTCGTCCCTGGTCTCCCGAAGTTTTTCAAATAGTGCGTCAGCGTGAGGAAGGGTTAGCACGGCTACGCCAGATCGATGCAGTAGTAAGCGAGCTAGTGTTGGCGGGGATGCATAAGGGCGAAATTAATCGAAGTTTGGATGCCGCCGCCGTTGTTCGAGCGTTTTTTGCGCTGCTTAATGCGCTAAATTCTCCCTTTTTTAAGCTTCGTCCCTATGATCGAGCTGTGCAATTCAGCGAAATTGTACTAAACCCAGGCACCATCGCCGATACACTTGCTGAAATCTTCGAGCGGGGGGTTCGCGCACCAATCTCGACGCCTCAATAATGCGCTCTATTGCCTAAAATACGATCGATATGAGTGCTATTGATGATGACGTTGTAATTCCAAATGAGGTTGCATCGCATTCGCTAAGCTGGCCTGCGCGCCTGTACTTGCTCCATACAGCTCTACTTACGACCAGCCTGGCAATCGTCGGTCTCTTCTTCAATTTCACCATTCTTGCACTCGGGTTTCCACTTAACTTTCTAGGCCTTATCAATACCGTTTCTTTTGTCGTTTCGGCGGTGCTGGGCCTGCCCTTACTCTGGCTACTGGCGTACCTGCCCCTGCGGTTAGCGTTAGCCAGCGGTGCGCTTATACAGGGCTTTGGGGTGTTGCTCATTGCTGTGTGGCCCTCATCAACGACCATTCTTATCGCGAGTGCAGCGCTGGGGGCGGGTAGCGTACTCTTTGAAATGAGCGCGGCTCCATTTATGATGCAGCACAGCACGGCTGCATCCCGCGATCGCCTGTTCAGCACAAACACTGCTATCCGCATTGGTCTGGCCGGTGTAGGGAGTTTGCTGGCCGGGCCACTGCCGGGAATACTGGCAGGATGGTGGGCCGTTGCTCCTCAGAGCGCTGCTGCATACCGTGGAACCTTTGTCCTTGCTGCGGCTGGCGTGCTTGTTGCCATTGTTCCATTACTCCTAATACGCTCGCATGTAGCCTTGGAAAGACCAAACCCCACTACCGAGCAGCATGTATTCTCTGAAAGGAAAGTGTCTGCCGCTTCAGTGAGCTGGCGCGCCCTCATTCAGAATCCTGCCCCCTTGCTAAAAGTCCTGCTGTCCCCTGCGCTGATCTCAATTGGGGCCGCGCTCCTTATACCATACCTCAATCTGTTTTTTCAACAGCGATTTCGGGTGCCCGATACCATGCTTGGTTTTATTTTTGCTGGTTTAGGGGTAAGTACAGGCGTTGCCGTCTTGCTTGCTCCACGGCTTTCCGCTCGGGTTGGGCAAATGGCTACAATTGTGCTTACCGAAGTGCTGGCTATTCCCTTTCTGATGCTGTTGGGCGTAGCCCCGGTGTTGGGTATTGCGGTGGGCGCAGCCTTGGTTCGGGCCGCCCTCTTTAATATGGGCGCGCCGCTCTACGATGCGTTTGCAATGGAACATACTTCTGAAGCGGCACGGCCAACCGTGATGGCACTGATGAGCGCCGCATATAGTGTTGGTTACCTGTGGGGGCCTTTACTTAGCACCTATATCCAGGTGCATTATGGTTTCGCACCTTTATTCCTAATCACCACAACGTGCTATATTATGGCAGTTGGAATAAAGTACTGGTTTTTTCTGCGCCCTCGGGCTGGCATAGCTGTTATTGGTTGAAGCATACAAAAAACCAGCCCGTTCATACTGAACGGACTGGCTTTCGCGTTGGTAGCGGCGGATGGATTC
>JAFEAS010000068.1:0-1172 GCA_018266315.1 Chloroflexi bacterium SZAS-1
TGGATCCGCCAGGCGATCACGCGTGCGATTGCCGACCAGAGCCGCACCATTCGCCTGCCCGTGCATATGGGCGAGGCCATCAGCCAGGTGAAGCGAACCTCGCATAAGCTGCAGCAGTCGATGCAGCGTGAACCTACCCCGGAAGAGATCGCCGACGCAATGGGCATGAGCCCGAACAAAGTCCGGCGCACGCTCGAAGCCTCGATGCACCCGCTGTCGCTGGAAATGCCAGTGGGACAGGAAGGCGAAGGCCGAATGGGCGATTTCATTGAGGACGACCGCATTTCGACCCCGGCTGATGCTGCTGCTGCCTCGATGCTGCGTGAGCAGATCGAAGAAGTATTGCAAAAGCTGCCCGAGCGCGAGCGCAAAATAATTCAGCTGCGCTATGGTTTGAAGGATGGCCGCTATCGTACGCTCGAAGAAGTTGGCGTCGAATTTGGCATTACCCGCGAGCGCATCCGCCAGATCGAGGCCGTGGCCCTGCGTAAACTGCGCCACCCGCACCTGGGTAAGAAATTGCGCGGCTACCTCGATTAGCCGTTGCCAGCTTGACGTTCGTGAGCCGAGAGCTACAACACGTAGGCTCTCGGTTTCTTTTTGCTCGTTATGCCCTGGGCTGCAATTGAATGGATATGCTTGCCAGTACCTGGTACCGCCTGAAACAGTTTTTCGCCGCGCTCAGTGCGCGCCTAAGCCCGGCTGATCGGTTATTTGTTGCGCAGATGCTTACCTCTACCGAGCTGCGGTTATTTCAGCAGATGCCACGCTATGATCAGCGCCACTGCCTGGATGTGTGTACTACCCTATGCCAGGCTGGCTACACCGATACATTACTGCTCCGAGCGGCGCTGCTGCATGATTGTGGGAAGGTCGATGATGCGGGCCAGCCACTGCCATTATTTTATTATGGCTTGTTTGTAGTATTACAGCGGCTTGCGCCCCGGCTCTACTGGCGGGCGGCGCGCAGCCAGCGACGCATGTTTCACTGGTTCGCCATTCATGCCGCGCACGATGAACGTAGCGCCCTAATGGTTACCCAGGCTGGCAGCCCACCTGCCCTGGTGGCAATTTTGCGCGATTATGGAGCACGCCGCGAAACAGCGCATACGCTGGCTCTGGGCTGGGCCGATCGGCAACATTAGCCAGGTGAGAGTGACATTGTTATGCTG
>JAFEAS010000068.1:1241-20168 GCA_018266315.1 Chloroflexi bacterium SZAS-1
GAAGTGGCGCTGGCGCAGGTAGCCGACCAATACCTGGCCCATGTGCGCGGTTTAGAAGCGCCTGAACCAGGTGCGCTCTCGTCATTTTTGGTGATGGCAGCCCGGCTGCTATTGATCAAGTCGCGGGCCTTGTTGCCGCGCCCACCGGCTGCACCCGGCCCCGGCGATCCTCCTGATGAAGCGGCTGAGCTTGCGCGTCAGCTGCGCGAATATCAGCGGTATAAGCAAGCTGCCACGCTGCTACGCGCCTGGGAAACACTCGGCCACCGGGCCTACTTGCGGGTTGCGGCACCGCCGCTGCCTGCGCTGCCAAAGCCCGATAAACTCGACGTGACTCTGAATGAAATGATCGCGGCGGTGCAGCGCCGGATGCAACTTCTGCTGCCACTTGAGCCGAGCGAGGTGCCGCTACCTGCGCCAAAAGTGATTACTGTGCCTGAAATGGCGGCGCGCATTCGCGATAAGCTGGCCCAGCAACACTGGATCAGCTTTGAAGATGTATTGTCGCTTGCGGTGAGCCGGGTTGAAATAGTGGTAGCGCTGTGGGCGGTGCTTGAGCTGCTAAAACGCCGGGCAATTGTTGCCGAGCAAGAAGCGCTGTTTGGGCCAATTATGATTGGTCGCGGTTCACAGCTTAGCGATACCGATCTGCATGCCCTGGGCATTGAGGAGTAGAACGAATCAGGCTTCTGAATGAGTTCGCTTGCGGGCTGCCATGGTACAATATAGTGCGCAGTGGCATAAATATCCAGATCAGTTGTGGCTCGTGGCGAGGTAGTTTCTGTGGAACAAGCACAGTCGCGCGCTAAAACGCCTGCCCCCGAGTTGGCACGCAATTTGCCACTTGGCGAGCTGCTTGCTCTGGGGATGCAGCTGCGCGCCGACATCACCCCCGAAGCGGTTCTTCAGGAAGTTGCCGACATTATCTCAACCGTATTTGGTTATCCGCAAGTATATATTCGCCTGCGCCATGCCGATACCGATGTACTTGAGGCGGTGGCCTTTGCGGGCATACCAGCCTCTCAGGTGGCTCAGCTACGCGCAAACCCTACGGCGCCTGCCATTTATCAGGCGCTGCTTCAGCCCCACTATCGTCTGAGCGATTCGTACCTCATTCCAGCTACCCAAACGTCTGAGCAGCAGGAGCCGCCGTTTCACGAAACCGCCCAGCGCGCGCAAACACTGCCCCAGGATATTCTGCTAGTGCCATTGCGGGGGCGCGGCGAACGGTTGGTTGGTGCAATTTATGTGGTGCCGCCAGCCGACGGTCAATTGCTCGATCTGCCCAGCGTGCAGATTCTGGAAGCGATTGCCCGCCAGGCTGCACTTACTCTTGAAAATGCGCGCTTGGCCGCACGCAGCGCACGGCTGCTAGCAAAAGAACAGCTGCTTGCCGAGCTGGGCCGCGATGTGAGCGACACGCTCGATCTCGATACTATTTTGCAGCGCACTGTCGAGCGGCTGGAAGTGGCTTTTCAGGGCGGCGCGATCGCACTACTCAACGATGACAACGAGCTTGAAATTGTTGCCACTGTTGGCGAGATTGATGACGCGGCGCGCCGGGTGCGCCTGCGGGTTGGCGAAGGTATTTGCGGCTGGGTGGTCGAACGCGGCCTGCCATTCCTCTCGAATGACACCTGGAATGAGACACGCGTGCAGCCAGCAGGCCGCGATATCGGTACGAATCGCGCCATTCGCTCGTATATTGCGGTGCCGCTCCGCACTGGTGGTCGGGTGCTAGGCTCCCTCAGTGTCGAATCCGAACAGCTCCATGCTTTTACATATGAAGATGTCGATCTGCTAGAAGCCGTCGCGGCCCAGATCGGCGGGCCAATTGCCAGCACGCGCCTATACCAGGAGGCCCAGCACCTGGCCGAGCAGGTAAAGCGCCGTAATGAACACCTGACGGTGCTTAACCAGGTGGCGCGAATCGCCGTTTCAACGCTCGATCTTGAGCGCATGCTTGCAGCGGTGACGTTGCAAATTCAGCAAGGCTTTGGCTATGGGCATGTCGAGCTCTATCTGGCCGACGATGAGGCGCGTGCGGTGGTGCTGGCTGCCCAGGCGGGCACCTTCCGCCCGAATGGTATTGGCTATCGCATCCCAGTAGAACGCGGCTTGCTGGGCCGCGCCTACCGCACCGCTGCAACCGTGCGCGTCGATGATGTGCTAACCGACCCCGATTATGTTGCCGAAACGCCGCGCGAAACCCGTTCGCAGTTATGCGTGCCGGTGGTGGCTGGTGCGCGCGTGCTAGCGGTGCTGAACCTTGAGTCGCGTCAGGTTGGTGCATTCACTAACGAAGGTGTGGCCGTGCTCGAAACGGCGGCTGATGTGCTAGCTAGCGCGATTGAGAATGCTCGCCTGCATCAGCGCGCCCAGGAAGCGGCGGTGCTGGAAGAGCGCAGCCGCCTAGCCCGCGATTTGCATGATTCGATTTCGCAGCAGCTTTTCAGTATGACGCTGACGGCCCAGGCCGCGCGTGTGCAGCTAGACAAGAATCCTGCACGCACGGCAACTCAGCTAGAACGCTTGCAAGAAACTGCCGCCGCTGCGCTCGCCGAAATGCGCGCGCTGATCTTTCAGCTACGCCCGCCCGCATTAAACGAGCAAGGTCTTGTCAGTGCGCTTCAACAACACGTCGCCGCGCTGGGCCGCCGCGAGGGCCTGACGATGAATTTTGAAACCAGCGGTGAAGAGCGCTATGCCCGTGGTGCCGAGCAGGCGATTTACCGCATCGCTCAGGAAGCGCTCAACAATGTGGTAAAGCATGCGGGTGCCTGCCGGGTCGAGATCTTGCTCGATCTACAGCCTGAGCAGGTGCTATTGCGTGTGCGCGATGACGGCGCAGGCTTCGATATGGAGGTGTTAGCGCCGAGTATGGGCCGCCACCTGGGCTTAACCAGCATGCGTGAGCGGGCGGCTGAGCTAGGTGGCCGTTTCGAGCTATCTTCCCAACCGGGCCGTGGTACCGAGGTTGTGGTTGTTGTGCCGCGCTAGAACCCTGCGCGTTTCTCTTCTGCTACGTGAAGGAGTAAGCCAATGGAGCGCATCAGCGTGCTTCTGATTGACGATCATCGGGTTGTTCGCCAGGGCCTGCGCGATTTCCTTGAACTACAGGATGACATCGAAGTGGTGGGTGAAGCGCCGAGCGGTGAGGAAGGCGTGAAGCTTGCGCAGGAGCTGCTGCCCGATGTTGTGCTGATGGATTTGGTGCTGCCCGGCATTGATGGCGTTGAGGCTACCCGGCGCGTGAAATCGCTCAGCCCCTCCACGCGCATTATTGTCCTCACCTCCTTCGCCGACGATGATAAGGTATTCCCGGCGGTGAAGGCTGGCGCAATTTCGTACCTATTGAAGGATGTGCAGCCCGAAGAGCTGGCGCGCGCCATTCGCGCGGCGCAGCGCAACGAGGCGGTTTTGCATTCTGAAGTCGCCGCCAAGCTCATGCAAGAGTTCACCGCGCCGCGCCCCGCCGATGATTCGGTTGAGCAGCTGACTGAGCGCGAGATGGATGTGCTACGCCTGATTGCAAAAGGCCAGAGCAATAAAGAGATCGCCGATTCGCTGATTATTAGCGAGAAAACGGTGAAGACCCACGTGAGCAATATTCTGAGTAAGCTCCACCTGGCCGATCGCACGCAGGCAGCGATTTACGCCTTACGCCAGCGGCTGGTGCCAATGGAATAATCTGAGGCTCTTTGCTTGCCACTCCTGTGCTTGCGACAACACACTATACACCAGATTGGGTATCGTCGGCGCGGGCCTGGCGATAGAGCGTAAGTGCGCGTTCGCGCTGCACTGCGTGCGCTACAATCGGCGCCGGATAATCGCGCCCTATCTGCACATTGGCGCGGCGCTGCTCGGCGGGCGGCATTTCCCATGGGGTATGAATATAGCGTTCGGGCACCTGCGCTAGTTCAGGGACGTAGCGGCGCACATATGCCCCCTGCGGATCGAATTTCTGGCCCTGACTCACCGGGTTGAAGATGCGAAAATACGGTTGGGCATCGGTACCGGTGCCTGCTGCCCACTGCCAGCCGCCATTATTCGCGGCGTGGTCGCCATCAATCAGCATGCGCATAAAATAGCGCTCCCCGCGTCGCCAGTCAATCAGCAGATCTTTGGTGAGAAACGAGGCTACAATCATTCGCGCGCGGTTGTGCATCCATGCCTCGCGGGCTAGCTGGCGCATTGCAGCATCGACAATTGGGTAGCCGGTACGGCCTGCGCACCATGCAGCAAAGTGCTGTTCGTTGTTATCCCATTCTAGCGCGTCGTATTGGTGTTTGAATGCACCATCGAGCACATAAGGAAAGTACGCCAGAATCTGGTAATAGAAGTCGCGCCAGGCTAGCTCGCCAATCCAGGTTTCGATCGATTGCTGCGCAGGATGGCCGGGTTCAAACTGGGTGCTGAGCTGCTGGGCGGCGCGTAAACAGGCGGCGGGGGCAATGCAGCCAAAGCGCAGGTATGCCGAAAGGCGCGAGGTTGCATTCAGGGCGGGTTGCTCGCGACCAGCCTTGTAGCCGCGCAGCCCAAGTTCGTTGTGCCGCTGGATGAAAGCGTCAAGCCGTGTCTGCCCGGCTGCCTCACCGCCCGGCAGGATTTCCTGGTCAGTCGTTCTATGCAGCTCGGCAAGGCTCGGGAGCGGCACGCTTTCAATGGCTTGCGGGACTGGCTGCAAGCGCGGTGCAGGGATCGCCGGTAGTGCGGTATGCGCGAGCTGCATCGCCCATTGACGGCGGTAGGGGGTATACACTGTGTATGGTGTGCCAGCTTTTGTTGCAACCTCGCCTGGCTCAACGAGCATAGCTTCCTTGAATGTATGCACCGCCACCCCATGTTCGGCTAAAGCCTGCTCCACGGCAGTGTCGCGCGCGCGTGCTAATGGGGTGTAATCGCGGTTGAAATAGAGGCCGTATGCGCCACTTTGTTTGGCAAATGTAAGCAGCACTGCGCGTGGTTCGCCGCGCCGTATGATCAAGCGGCTCCCCTGTGCCCGCAGTGTTGCATCAAGCGCCCGCAACGAATCGAGCAGAAACGCCACCCGTGCCGACCCGGTATCTGGCGCAGATAGAATCGCATCATCGAGAATAAAGAGGGGGAGAACATGCCCATCGCTGGCTGAAGCAGCCGCAGCGAGGGCCGGGTTATCGCGCAAACGAAGGTCGCGCCGGAACCAATGAATAACGGTATGCATGTTGCGTATTTCGTAGTACGTATTGCGTCAGAATACGACCTACGAAATACGCAACACGTGCCAGGTATTACGCATGCACCGAGCTAGAGGATGTGGCAACTTCCAGCTGTTCGCGGCACGCAGCCACGCCAGCGGCACTTTCGGGCGAAGGATCGTACTGGTATGAGCGCACAAGTGCTTCGCGCGCCTCGCGGTAACGCTTCAAAATGAACAGTGCCTTGCCGCGGTTCAGCCAGAAAATCGCCTTCACTTTGGCGTCGGAATTGGAAAGCTCAATCGCGCGGTTCACACACTCAAGTGCGGCCTCGGCGCGGCCTAGCTCGGTGAGCAGTGCCCCTTTGCTATTCCACACGCGGGCGTTATCAGGCTCGATTTCTAGTGCGCGATCGTAGCTCGCTAAGGCATCGTTAAAGCGGCCCATATCGGTAAGCGCCATGGCCCGCCAGAGCCAAGCTGCATGGCTGCGCGCGTCGAGCTGAAGCGCACGCTCGAAGAGATCAAAGGCTTCTTTCGGTTGGCCTTGGCGCAGCAGCATTTGGCCGCGGTCGCAGAGCATCTGGCTTTCGAGTTTGGGTTCGCTGTGTGCCTGGCCGTTTTCGGCACCGGGCTGTCGGTTCAGCTGTTCACGAAGGCGCTGGGCGGTTTCAAACCAGCGCGCGCGATCTTCGGGCTTATTTGCCAGCAAATCGAGCTGCTGAATACGCTCGCAGGCAAGTGTGGCGGCCTTGATCGCTTCGTAGCTTCCCAGCGCGCGCGCGGTATCGACGACCCACTGGGCAAAGGTTTGGAGCGCTACCCGCGCTGGCCGCCGCTCGTTCCGGTCGATTTCGGCGGCCTGGGTATACGCAGCCATGGTTTTGGCGATATATGCTTCGTTGAGCTGGGCATTATGTAGGGTCAGGCGGGCGCACAGATCGCCCAAGGCAAAATAATCGTTGCTATGTGGCGGGCGGCGCTGCCGTGCGGCGCGGCCAAGTGCGCGCACCTCGGGGTTAGCATCGTTGGCAAATGGATCGAATGTGCCGCCAATATCCCGAAAAACCGCCATAATTTGTGACCACAAGCCAGCCTGGTCATCATCGGCGGTACTGGCGCCAGCGGTTCGGCCAATTTGCGGCGCCGGTGGCAGGTAGGTGTCGTCTTGAGCGATCATCGGCGTACTCCACAAAAAACAGAAAGACTTTACTTTTTAACCCGACCCTTCCTTCTAGCGGGTTTGATAGATGCGCGATATCGTGTACCCCATCCTCGCGCAAAGACACTTCCAGTGGGCCGCTTCCAATACATTATATTTGATATTTGATATCTATAAATAATAACATACTCTTCCCCGGGTACAATGAGCCAAGATGACAAATTGACAACGCTTGAACTTACACTTCATACATCCTTTGTGGCAGTGCCGCAGCGAGCGGTGCTACGCACGGGTTGTGGGTTGTGCGTGTAATGGTGTGAGCGTTTGTGCCGTATGCGTGAGCAACTGCCCAATAGCGCTCTGTTCAGGTGCTGCCAGAGCTTCGTCAGCAGCTAACGCGAGTGGCAATTCAACGGTATCGGCGATAATTGTGCGCGCGTTGTGGTCAAGCCGATCCCAATTACTATCCAGTATAACCTGCCCATCTTTCATAACGATGACTCGGTCGAGTGCTTCGAAGCAGAAATCGAGATCGTGGCTAACGACCACCATGGTGCGGTTTTGCGCAGCCAAGTTAGCTGCCAGGTTATTCAGTCGCTCGATGCTAGGATTGTCGAGGCCAGCAGTAGGCTCGTCGAGAATGAGCACCGTGCTTTCAAGCGCGGCGACGGCGGCAATAGCGACGAGCCGCCGCAAGGCCGGGGGCAGATCGTACGGGTGAATATTGGCGAAGTCGGTCAGTCCCAGCGCATCGAGCGCCCGGTCGACCTTCTGCTCGGTTTCGGCGGTACTGTAGCCCAGGTTGCGCGGCCCAAAACGCAGCTCATCGCGCACGGTGCGGGCGAAGAGCTGGTTGCGAATGTCTTGAAATACAATGCCAACGTGCCGCGCGCAGCGAGCCACGGTGGTTTTGCGCGTATCAGTGCCAGCAACCAGCACCTGGCCTGCTGAAGGCAGCAGCAGCCCATTTAGGTGGCGCAGCAGCGTGCTTTTACCTGCGCCATTGCGGCCCAGCAATGCAATCCGTTCGCCTTTGCCAATGGTCAGCGAAATGCCTTTCAGTGCCTCGACGCCACTGGGGTAGCTGAAGCGTACATTTGAGATTTCGATGATTGGTGCTTGGCTGGTGGCCGGGGTGACAGATGGCGCAGCGGCTGTACTTGGTGTCGGCGCTAGCCTTTCGCTTGCGCTGCCGGTTTCGCGCAGCCCGGCAACCAGCCCGTCAACGGCAATCGGTAGTGGGCGAGTGCCAGGCCATAGCCCGGCGTCGCGGGCGGCATTGGCAAGTATCGCCGGGCGTGGCCAGCCAATCTGTCGTTCAAGTAGAATGGGCTCGGTTAAAACTTCGGCGGCCGGGCCATCGGCGATGAGTTCGCCAGTATCGAGGACTACGATCCGCTCGGCCAGGGTTGCGGCCCATTCCAGGCGGTGTTCGGCAAACAGAATGGTGGTGCCCTGGCGGCTCAGGTCGCGCAGCAGCTCGGCGAGCGACTCAATTGTAGGCGGGTCGAGCTGCGCGGTGGGTTCGTCGAGCACGAGCACTGGCGGGCGCATGGCTAAGGTGGCGGCCAGTACCAGACGCTGCTGCTGGCCGCCCGATAGTGCGTAAGGCGAACGATCACGCAGTTCGCTCATATGCAGCGCGCCCAGCGCCCACTCAATACGCTCGATAATTTCTTCGCGCGGTAGCCCAATATTTTCCAGCCCGAAGCCAATTTCTTCAGACACCGTAAAGCGCGCGCCTGAAATCTGGCTGAAGGCATTGCTGCCAACAAGCCCAACATGGCGCACTAGCTCGGCGACCGCGCGTTGTACCACGTCCTGGCCGTCGATCGTTGCTGCGCCGCTAAATGTTCCTTCGTAGAAGTTGGGAATAAACCCGGCACATAGCGCACACAACGTGCTTTTACCGGCCCCGGCCCGTCCAACGACGCCACAGATCTGGCCGGGGGCAATGGCAAGATTGATATGGCTCAGGGCTGGGCGTGTGCCAATCGAGTAGGTAAAACTAACGTCGCGTAGATCGATAATAGAATTGCTTGGCTGATTCATATTCACAACATGGTAAAGGCGGCACAAGTATGTGGCAGCGTGCGCTGCGCTACTGCTTTTAATTTACATAAAATACTGAGCGATGCGCCAGGCGATCAGCGCCAGAATGCTGAGCAGCAAGAGCACACGCACCACGCGCTGGGCCGGGCTATCGAACAGTTGGCGCAAGCTGGTTTTGGGGCCAGGGGCGGTATATGCCCGCGATTCAAGTGCCATAGCCCGCTCTTCGACATCGACGAGCGCGCCGACTACCAGCGGGCTGATCAAGGGGACGAGACCACGAAAGCGTAGAAAGCCGCGCTGGGTTTCCAGGCCGCGCGAACGCTGTGCTTCCAGAATGGCGGTTGCACGCGCCGACATGTCGGGAATGATTTGCAGCGTGACGAGAAGGATGTAGCCAATGCTGCGTGGCAGGCCGCGCTGGGTCAGCGCGTAGACTAGATCGGCGGGGTGAGTGGTGCGGAGCAGCAACAGCACAATCGCACTCATCGCGAGCAAGCGCGCACTAGTAATATAGGCGAATAGCAAACCCTCGCGCGTGAGCGTAATTGGGCCGAGTGGGATGGGTGTTGCATCGGCGGGCGGGAACAGGATGCCCTGGATGAGAAAGAGCGAGAAGGCCAATGGCAGAATGACCCTGAGCACAGTGCGTAGCAGCGACCCAGCTACGCCAGCCGTGAATGCCAGTATCAGTACGAATGCGAATAACAGCAGCGAACCCCATTCGCCAGGTAGAATATAGAGCAGCACAAGCAGCAACGCTACAGCGGCTAGCTTGGTAAGCGGATGCAGGCGATGTAACAGGCTGATGCCAGGGCTATAGCTTGATTGCATATATGTTTACCAAACATCAGGCGAGTGCAAGTATAACAAAGGACGACAGAATCAGGCCCTGTCGTCCTTCTGCTGGTGTACGAATACCAGTGCCTCGGCGCGCGTGTAAACTTAGCGGCTGATCACAGGCTGGCCCATCGCGTTGCGCTCGGCGGCGCGTGCGTTCGGGAAGCGCTGGAGCAGGCGCTGCGGCAACGACTGAATGATCAGGTACACAATCATGTACGAGGTCATTTTATCAAACGGATCGGAAACCGTGCCCTGGGCAAACGCCGAGGCCAGAATGTTCGCGCCACTAGCCCGGAAAGCCGCGACCAGCGCATCGGTACCGCCGCCAGTAACGCCGCCAAACACATAGGCTGCAATCGGTGCCGAAACAATCGCCGCTACCACACCAGTCACCAACCCGGCGAGGCCGGCATACCCCGCATTTTTAAGCACAAAGTAGCCCAATGCCAGGCCAGCTACTAGCGCCCCAATAAAGATGATTGGCTGCTTGGCAAATAGCTCGCCCGCGCTCGGCAGAATCTGATTGCCATCGGCATCGGTCGTCTGGTTGATAAAGAGCATAATGAACAGGGTAAGTGCAAATAGGAACACGCCGCCAATAATCGCCGAAAGCCAGCGCGGTGAGGAGCGCTGGAAGAGACCGGCACGCCCGGCAAAGCCTGCTATCAGCCCAATAACTGCGGCTACTGGCGCAAACCACCAGGCCACCGGGTTGATGCCCAGGAGCGTCCAGATAATATTCGCAAGCGCCCCAGTGATTAGCCCGACCCAAGGGCCAAGCAGGGCACCGGTGAGCACTGTGCCAATGCTATCGAGGTAAAGGGGCAGTTTGAGTACGCTTACCAGTTGCCCGATTGCAATATTGATGGCAATTGCCAGCGGAATGAGAGCCAGGGCGGTGCTATTGAGCCCGCCGCGCCGTGTGGTGGTCATAGTTCGCTCCTTGATACTACGGTTGATGCGGGTTTCTCGAGCGCACGGGAATGTGTGTTAGATTGACACTAATTCGGCGCGAACATTATAGCATATTGCTGTGGGTGTGACAATCTATTCCTCCTGCAAATAGGCAGCCACCTAACAGCTGCTTTTCTGGCAAATGCTGTGCCTCCGCGTTGGCGCTAAATCTGGTGTAGCATGCGCAAAATCTAAGATAAGGAGACTATTATGATGCTACTTGCCGAACTCCGTCAGCAGGTGTTCAACTATGCCCGACAGATGGCCACCGATGGATTAGCGCATGGCTCACAGGGGAATATTAGCGCCCTGGATCGGGCCACGGGCCTGGTCGCGATCACCCCTTCCGCCGCGGATTATGCAACCATGACGCCTGAAGATATTGTTGTTGTTGATCAGGAAGGTGCTATTGTAGAAGGTCGGTGGAAGCCAACTATTGAGACGCCATTGCACACGCTCTTCTACCGCAGGCGTGGCGATGTTGGTGCAGTTATGCACTGCCATGCGCCCTATGCGTCGGGCTTTGCGGCGGCATTGCGCCCTATTCCACTCGTGTTGGCCGAAGCCGCTGCCTGTATTGGCCACGAGGTGCCAGTTACGCCATTTATGCCCTCGGGTACAGCAGCCTTCGCCGAGCTGATGCTCGACACAATTGGTGCGGGAAGTGCAGCAGTTATGGGGCAGCACGGCATTGTTGCGTGCGGAACCGACCTGCGGCGGGCTTTTGCCACAACCATAGCGGTAGAAGATACCGCGCGCGCTTATATGTTTGCACGCCAGCTTGGTGTTGACCCAGCGCCATTGCCATCCGAGGTATGTGCAGATTTGCATAGCTGGTGGCTCAATAAATATCAACGTACCGCTGCCAAAGAGTAGCAAGGTGTTCGCGGTTGCTGGCTTGCGCTGCGAAGCTACACCACCGAGGGAATAACAAAAGCGCCTCTGGGATGCCCAGGGACGCCTGTTTCGTATGATGAGCTAATGGAGGCGATACATTAGCATTTGGGGCAATCGTCACCGGCATATGGCCCATGCTCTGGGCAATCGCATCCGATATCTTCGTCGTTGTAGTGCTGCATTGTCGTCTCCGGTTAGGTTCAATAAACTGGAAACAGCATAGCATAAGCACTCGTTACCACCTAGATGCGTAGATTACAGTTCGATTGCTGGCAGAGGAGTAGGCCATTAGTAAGGTGTATGTAGTGCTCTGTGGCGCTACTACTGATTCTCGTACTGTGAGTAGTGCGTTCGGCCGCACCAGTATGCTATACTACTTCGACCTTGGCAGTATCAGCGTGAGAGAGTGATTATGAGTAATCCCAAAGTCATTGAGCACCTGCGGCAGGTAGAGATATTTCTGGGATTAGTGGATAGTGAATTGCTTAAAGTCTCCACCCTGTGTCGAGGCTTGAAGGTAGCTGCTGGGAAAACAATTTTTCGCGAAGGCGATAGCGGGAACGAAATATTTATTATTCTTGAAGGTTCGGTACGCGTGATGATTAACACGCGTAATGCCGATGGCACGTTTTCGCCATCAACGATTAATTTATTGTATCCACGCCAGTGTTTTGGCGAGATGATTTTGCTCAATAGTGCGGCCCGCTCGGCTACGATCGAAGCGGTCGATCCAACGACGTTGATCGTGATGCAGGAGCACGATTTTCGCCAATTGTGCGAGTCCGATCCGCGTATCGGCTATGTGGTCATCCGCAATCTCGCCCAGGATCTGGCCTTCAAGTTACGCTCATCGAACTTGCTGCTGCGTGGCCAGATTCGGTGGCAGCATGACGAGCTGGGCAAAATACATTCTTCTTCCTAATGCCTTACATCGAACACGGCGGCCCACTGGGGCCGCCGTGTTGATCTGCTCTTAGGGTGTGTAGGCCGCGCTATGCTGGCTCGGCGACAACGATCAGGCGATGGCTTTCGTCCACAACTTCGCCATTCTGAATGACTTTGTCGCCAATACACGACACCATGGTCACCATTTCTTTGCCCTGCGGCAATATCACCTCCACCTGGTCGGGCGTAACCCAGAATGTGCGCGTAACCGTATAATTATGGCGTTCGCCATCCGCGTCGTATACCACCACACTGGCTCCAACCTTGAGTTCTTTCATGCGGGCAAATGGCGCGGGGATTTTCGGCGCGTTGCGGAAACGAAGCACATGGCCCCAGAACACGATATTCTCGCCCTGGCCGGGCGCGGCCCCAAGGTTGTACCAGCCAACATCATGGTTGGGCACAACCGGCACATTATTGCGGTCGAGTCCGACTGATACTGGCCGATAGTCGAGGCCAATATCGTCGATGACGAGGCGCTTGGGCGCGCCGCTGGCCGGGGCGGCGGGTTTCGCAGCTGCTGGCGCAGTGGTTGGCTTGGCCTGCTCAGTTGGCTCTGGCGTCGCGCTTGGTGCAGGTTCTGGTGTGTCGGTCGCTGCCGGGGCTATCGTCGGCACAGGCACATCGCTTGCTACCAAGGTTGGCGCGCTGGTGGCTGCCGGGGCGCCGGTTGGCTCGGCGCGAAAGAGGTTCGGATCGTCGGTTGGTAGTGGCGCGCTGGTTGTGGCTGGCAGGGCAGTTGGCGCAGTTGCAAGCTGGTCGTTCCCGCCACACGCGCTTAATACCAGTGCCGCCAGCACATACAGCCATCGAAATCGTCGCATCATGAGATCTCCCGCCTAGTGAATCCCCTTTAGGGCCTGCGCTGCCCGGTGAGCGCTTCGTTTATACTATACCATGTGAATAAGAAGTCTACCTGATTGGCCGTGCTTCGATATTGCTGAGGTACATACGTATGGACGATGCGCCGCAATTCCTTCCCGCCGCCGCTTTCTCGCTCGATACGCTCGCCGACCTATTCACGCGCGGGTTTGCCGGATATTTCTACGCAGCTACCATCTCCGCTGAGGTGCTGTCTAACAGAGTGCGTGCCGATCAGATTGATCTGGCGCGCTCGGTCGTGATGCAGGTCGAGGGCACATTGGCCGGGTTAGCGGTGGTAGCATTGCGTGGCGACCAGGCCTGGTGCGGTGGGTTCGGCATTACCGAGCCGTTTCGTGGGCGCAGGCTGGCAGTGCCACTGGCCGAGGCAATGCTAGCTCAGGCGCGTGCGGCCGGTGCGCGGCGCTTTAGCCTCGAAGTGCTCACGCGCAATGCGCCAGCAATCGCTGTCTATCGGCAGGTTGGTTTTCTGCATCAGCGTGATGTGCGGATTATGCGCTGGGTGCGCGATGCACATGCTGCACCTGCCGAATTGGCCTACGCTGGCACGCTGGTTGAGGCCGAACCACGGGCGTTACTGGCGTATTTCGATGCGTTTCATCCCGTACCGGCAGCCTGGCAGCGCGATCTGCCCACCCTGCTGGTGCGTGGCGAGCTGCGCGGCCTTGCGCTGCTCGAAGACGAGCGCCCGGCTGCCTATGTGCTGTTTCAGAGTGCCGATGGCGCGCATGCACAGATCGCTGATATGGGGGCGACTCGCACCGAAGGCGCGCGCGTTGTGTTACACGCCCTTCTGCAAGGCTATACGTCGGTAGCGAGCACCAACGAGCCTGAGAATAGCGCGCTGACGGCGGCATTCGATACGCTAGGATTTGCTGAAATTGATCGCCAACACGAGTTGGCGATTGATCTATGAAAGGAGGCGTTATGCCATTGTTCGATTGGTTCCGCCGCACCCACGAATCGGCGACTGAAGCGACGGTGAATGGCGTGACGATGCGCTACCGCGATGAGGGCCAGGGCGAGCCGATTTTGCTGATACACGCCTTCCCGCTGAGTAGTGCTATGTGGGAAGACCAGATCGATGCGCTAGCGACGCGCTTCCGGGTGATCGCGCCCGACTTACGCGGGTTTGGGGCGACGGCGCGCGGCAGCGGAATCACGAGCCTCGACCAGGCTGCCGACGACCTGGCGGCGCTGCTCGATCACCTTAATCTAAAGACAGTAACAGTGGCAGGTCTTTCGATGGGTGGCTATATTGCGTTTGCGCTGCTGCGGCGGCACCCGGCCAATGTTGCGCGGCTGGTGCTGGCCGATACCCGCGCCGGTGCCGATTCGCCTGAAGCGCAACACGCCCGTGAGCAGAATGCGCAGCTGGCTGAGCGCGAAGGGGCTGCTGCCGTGGCCGAGCAGATGTTGCCCAAATTGCTTTCGGCCCAGGCCGATGCTGCGGTGCGTGACGAAGTGCGCAAGATTGCCGCCGCAAACGACCGGGCTGGTGTAGCCGCTGCGCTCCGCGCTATGGCTGCGCGCCCCGATTCAACCCCCGACCTGGCAACGATAACCGTGCCCACACTTATTATTGTTGGCGCAGAAGATGTGCTCACGCCGCCCGCTGAGGCACGCGCTATGCACGCCGCAATTGCCAATAGCCAGCTGCTTGAAATTCCCCAGGCCGGACACCTGGCAAACCTCGAAGCCCCCGATGCCTTTAGTACCGCAATAGAGGAGTTTGTTGGCGGGCGGCAGGCGCTGGGCCGTGCAGGTGGTGGGCTGGCTGGGCAGTGGTGAACTAAGTGTCGCGCGACACTTTTCAGAAGTGACCACAGGCTACGCACGATGCTCTTTGCTTTATGAAAAGGAGATCGTCGTGCGTAGCTCTATGTGCGAACCTGGCAGAACCTGTGGATGGTCTGTGTGATATGTACCCTAGCGCCGTGTCGGGCGGGCAATGCTCGGCGCGATTTTGCGGCCACGAATGGTGGTATGGCGCAGCGCGCGTAATACCTTCTCAGCAGCGTTGCTTGGCACTTCCACCAGCGCAAAGCGCTCGAATAGCTCGATCGCACCAATGGCACGGCCTGGAATACCCGCCTCGTTCGCAATCGCGCCCACAATATCGGCCGGGCGCACGTTGTCGTCGCGGCCCACATCGATGTACAGGCGCGTCATGCCCTGGCTTGGGCCAAACTCGCGCGTGCGCGTGCGGCGCTGACGCGGTTCACGGTCTTCATCGAAACGGTCCTGTGCGTAGTTTGCCAGCGGATCGTCGGTTTCAATCAGCGATTGATCAAGCAGCAGCTTGAACGCCGCTGCCGCCAGGTCGGTCGGGCTATATTCCTCGCCTAGTTCCTCGGCCATAATCTGGTATGGCTCCAGCCCCGGGCTGGTGATCGTCTCACGCAGCGTTTCTTTGAACGACTCGCGGCGGCGCGCAATCACGTCGGAGATGGTGGGCAGGTGCATACGCTGAATCGTTGCGTTCGTTAGCCGCTCGATCGTGCGCAGCTGGCGGCGCTCGCGCGGGGTAACCAGCGTAATGGCGCTACCGGTGCGGCCAGCGCGGCCTGTGCGCCCGATCCGGTGGACATACACCTCGGGGTCGATCGGAATGTCGTAGTTGATTACATGCGACACATGCTCAATATCCAGGCCGCGCGCCGCCACATCGGTGGCAACCAGCAGCTCAACCTGCCCGGTGCGGAAACGCTGCATCACCCGGTCGCGCTGAATCTGGCTCAGGTCGCCGTGCAGCGTTTCTGCGGGGAAGGCGCGCGCAATCAGCCGCTCGCCGAGCGAATCGACTTCGCTCTTGGTGCGGCAGAAAATAATTGCCGATGTGGGCATTTCGAAATCGAGCACCCGCGCGAGCACCTCAAATTTATCGCGCCCACCCACCTCGTAATAGATCTGACGGATCTGTGGCACGGTGAGATGCTCGGTCTGGATGGTAATTCGCTCGGGGTCGCGCATGTAGTTCTTCGCGAGCGCGGCGATCGGGCCGGGCATTGTGGCAGAGAAGAGCGCGGTTTGGCGTTCCGCAGGCGTTTCTTTCAAAATGGCTTCAATATCTTCGATAAAGCCCATATCGAGCATTTCGTCGGCTTCATCGAGCACCACGGTGCGCACCTGATCGAGCTTGAGTGTACCGCGCTGAATGTGATCGAGCAGGCGGCCAGGCGTGCCAACCACCACATTCACGCCGCCGCGCAAGGCGCGCAGCTGCCGGTCGATTGGTTGCCCGCCGTACACCGGCAAGATCGCTACATTCTGGTGAAATTTGCCATAAGAATGGAATGCCTCGGCCACTTGCACGGCAAGCTCGCGCGTCGGCGTCATCACCAGCGCCTGCGGTGCGCGCAGCTCGGGATCTAGCTGCTCGATAATTGGCAGGGCGAAGGCAGCGGTTTTCCCGGTGCCGGTTTGGGCTTGCGCAATCACATCGCCGCCCGCCATGAGCTTGGTGATGGTGCGCGCCTGAATCGGGGTGGGTTCTTCATAGCCAAGCTCGCCAATCGCCCGTAGCGTCGGTTCACTCAACCCGAGACTTGTAAAACTAGTCGTTGGAGTCGCTGTCACGTTTATCTATCCTTGATTACGAAAAAATTGAAGAGCGCAAGCATCCGATCTTGCGCTCAATCACATCATACGCACGCGGCGAGGCGTCGCAGGTTATTGTCATCTCAAGCGCTTCTGTCGCAATTCACCATCGTGCTACAGTGGCTGATTTTCAGCGGGGTGTATTATACCGCGTATTGGTGCTTTTTGCACGCGGTGCGCTTTTGGCAGAACCGTGAAGTAGGCTGCCTGGCTAGTCGCGCGCCGCGCCCGCACGCACTAATGTTGCGGCCTGGTTTTGCCCACTTAACCGCCATGCAAACAGCGCTAGCAGACCCACAGCGATCAGGCTGGCTATACCCTGCCCGGCCTGATCGAGGGTATTCCCGGCGGTCACAAAGAAGAACCCGAACAGCATGCTCACCAGCAACGCACCAAACACCGCCGCCAGGCGATGTATATCGCCCCAGCCCTGCCCCGCCGACCAATAGCGCATCAGCGCTGCTGTTCCCACTGCAATAGCAGCCCCGATACTCATTGGTAAAATGACAATTGCGCCAGATTTCCAGCCTTCGGGGATAGCAAGCAGCATGAACCAGGCTACTGCTGTAAAGGCAGCGCCGAACGTCACTACCCAGGCGGCCGGTGCATGGTAGGTGACTTGGTGCGCTGAGTCAGCCAATCTGCGCGGCCAGGCCAGTGCGGCAGCTACCAGTGCCGCAGCTACCAGTGCCGTGCTTGCAAGCAGGCGGGCTGAAGCATGAAAATCGGGCGCTAACACAAGCTGAAAGATTGCGGCGATAACTGCCACGCCGAGGGCATAAATGACGGTGAATGCAATGAGGCCGGGCTGTTTCAGCCATACCTCGCTACGACGTGCTGGAAATAGCAGCTCGGTCAGAACAATTGGTATCAGAATGCTCCAAACAGTATGATAGCCAATCGTCCATTGTGCCCAAACCCAGTTAACGTTTAGCGCGCGCCCACCCAGCAGCCCCGCGTTGAAGAGGCTGGGGTTGAATAGCGACTGAATCGCCAAGCCTTCTTCAATGATGCCATATGCTGCGCCCATCAGTACTATACCGCCCCACCCCCTCCACCGGCGGCGGGCAAGCTCGCGGATGAGCACCGCCCCACCGCCATATAAGAGCGATACGGGTAGGAAACCGCCAATGTTGCTGAGCTTGGTTGCTCCAAGTAATACCTCGGCTATGAGTGGCGAGAGCAAAAATAACACGAGCACCGGGCTATATTTCCGTACCATTGTGGCCTCCTCTGCACTATGTACGAAAACGATGGTTTGACTATAGCGTTATTGTGGCGGCAGCGCTATTCACCAAAGCCAGGAATAAAACCTGACGAAAGTCACATGACGCGGTGGGGTGATGCTGCTACAATGAGCCAGACCATTCTTTTTAAGTGTTTGCCCTAAGCAGGTACAGGCAATGGCAGACCATAATGCGGCGCAGCTTTTGCGCCTGAGCAAACAACCGCAACGCTGGCAATCGGCTGTGCCTATTTTTTGGTCGGCGCTGTTTCTAGTAGTACTTGTGCTCGACACACTTGGGATGCTGAATGAGCATCCCGAGCGCGCGACCGGCGGGCGCGGTGTGCTGCTCATAGGGTTGCTGTGTGGCGTTTATGCCACGCATTTGCTGATCAGCTGGCGCAGTATTTATACACACCGGCCGCTGGGTATATGGCGAACCCAGGCTGCGATTGTAGCGCATCTGCTGACGATGCTCGCACTCAGTATATGGTATGCACCGGCGTTTGGCTGGCTCAGTATTGCACTGCTCTTTCAGGCGATCGGTGGCCTGCCTGGGCGAACCTGGCTGCTGCCTACTTTTGGTGTGCTGGTAGTGCTGATTGCTGGCGCATTTACTGTGGGCAGCGGTACGCCCGATATCTCTACCCTCGTGAGTGGTGCGCTACTATTTGTAATCAATGCTGCAATTGCTACCTCGTTACGCTATATTTCGCTACAGCGCGAACAGCTTGGGGCCACACTCGCGCAATTGCGCCAGGCCCATGCGGCGCTTGCCGCCAGCGCTGCTCAGGGCGAAGAACTGGCCGTACTGCGCGAACGTACCCGGCTGGCTCGTGCCATGCACGATAGCATTGGCCATGCCCTCGTCACAATGAATATGAAGCTCGAAGCGGCCCAGCTGCTGTATGCGCGCGATCGTGTGCGTGGCGACACTGAACTCGCAGCCACGCGTGATCTGATTCGCGCAACCATGAGCGATCTACGCCGCACGCTTGCTGATTTGCGCGCGCCTACCACGGCACATGCCAATTTGCCCGCTGCACTTGAGCAATTGGCCCGCGAAACGCAGCAGCGGAGCGGTCAGAGCGTTGAATGTAACGTTTCTTCCTTAGCATCTTCGCTGCCTGCCCCGGCGCGTGAGGCGCTATGGTTCGTGGCGCGCGAGGCACTGGCTAATATCGAGCGCCA
>JAFEAS010000068.1:20223-28459 GCA_018266315.1 Chloroflexi bacterium SZAS-1
GTGGGCGTGAAACCTGCCGATCTCGCGAGTTCGGCGCATTACGGCGTGCTAGGTATGCGCGAGCGTATGGTGGAATTGGGTGGAACGCTCGATATTCGACCTGGCCCGGCGGGTGGCACTGTGGTTGAGGCGCAGATGCCTCTTTGCTTACCCTACGAGCAACAGGTACGCCGATGAGCGATATTCGCGTGTTGATAGCGGAAGATCAAACCCTGATGCGCCAGGGATTGCGCATGATTTTAGAGTTAAGCGACGGTTTTACCGTTGTGGGCGAGGCCGAGGATGGGCAGCAGGCAATTGACCAGGCGCTAGCGCTGCGGCCGGATATTGTGCTGATGGATGTGCAAATGCCGAACCTAAATGGGGTTGCTGCCACTGCTCAGCTAAGCCTTGTACTTCCTACTGTGAAAGTCATCATCCTCACCACCTTTGACTATGATGAATATGTATTTGATGGGATTAAGGCCGGGGCGCGTGGTTATATGCTCAAAGACATCCTCGCCACCGATCTGCTTGAGAGCATCCGTAAAGTCTATGCAGGCGAAAGCATTGTGCAGGCCAGCATCGCCACCCGCCTGATCGCCGAATTTAGCCAGCGCCGCACCGCACCTAGCGGCCACCCCTACGATGCCCTGAGCCAGCGCGAGCTTGAAGTGCTGCGCTTGTTAGCCGGTGGTATGAACAATAAGACCATTGCTACCCAGCTTGCCCTCACCGAAGGCACGGTTAAGAACTATGTTTCGACTATTCTCGATAAGCTCCATGCCGCTAACCGTACCCATGCCACTACGATTGCTCGCAAGCAAGGGCTGATCGATTGAATGGTATAATCGCGCCACAAAACCGTAGCACTAGAACGAGGCTTGCATGAAGCTACAGGGGCGGGTCGCGATTATTACTGGCGCATCGAGTGGGGTTGGCTACGAAACTGCGCGGCGGCTGGCCCGCGAAGGCGCGTTCGTGGCGGCGGCGGCGCGGCGGCGCGATAAGCTTGAATGGCTGGTTGGCGAAATCGCAGGCGAAGGCGGCCAGGCGCTGGCTATTCCTACCGATGTGACCAGTTCGGTGCAGGTGACACGCTTAATCGATAGCGCTTACAACTTTTTTGGGCGCGTCGATATTCTAGTGAATGCGGCCGGGGTGATCACAAAAATCGCGCCACTTGAACAGTTTAGCGACCAGGAATTTCGCACGGTTATCGACACAAACCTCACCGGCGCGTTTTATACCGCGCGCGCCGCCATTCCCTATATGAAGCGTCAGCGCAGCGGCACTATTGTGAATATCAGTTCGCGGGTAGGTAAGCAGGCAATTGCGAATATCGCGCCGTTTTGCGCCGCGAAGTTTGCGCTCTCTGGCCTCTCGCAGGCACTCGGGCAAGAGCTGCGCCCGGCAAATATCTATGTCACAACCATTTTCCCCGGTATGATCAACACCGACATTCATCCGCTTAACCCCAGCGAAGAGTTTCGCCGCCAGCTCATGACCGCCCATGATGTGGCCGAGGCTGTGCTGTGGACATGCACCCTGCCGCCCTCGCTGCGGGTCGATGAGCTGCCACTGATGCCACGCCAGCTTGAGATGTAGCGCCGCGTGCAATCTTCTCCCAGGATTTCTACCCGCTCAGATCGTCGCGGCAATCGACGGTACCTGTGCCATAGCCGTAAGGGAAGGCTGCTGACCACCCTGCCTGGGCGAGGGTTGTAGGCAACAGGCTGCGGTGTGCATAATTACGGCGGCTATATCCACCGTGCGCGAAAATGGCTTGCCAGGCCCGCCACACTACCAGCGGGTCGCGGGTCTCGTGCAGTACTGCCGTTGCAAGATCACCCCACACTTGCTGCTCGCGCGAAAGGCGTAGCGCCGCGGGCACATCGGCAAGCTCCGGCTCGGCACGCAGCTCGGCAAATGCCCGGCCTAGCGCATACTGGCTGAGCAGAATGGCGGTAAGCTCGTTGAACCAGGGCAGCCGCCGATAGTGCTCACCATCATCACCCATACGCTCGTGGATAACCGCGTGAATCTGCTCATGCAGCAGCGTTTCAATAAATTCAAGCTCGGGGTAAGGGCTTGTAGCGAGCATTGCGAAGTGAACCGCGACCGCGCCCAGCCAGGGCACGTAGCGGCCAGTGCTTGCCGGTAGCGTCGGTCGCAGCGTCAGGTACGCATCGCGGAAGGCCTGTTCGCCAGGCAGCCTTGCCCCTAGCCCGGTTAGCTGATCAAGCGCGCGGCAGGCCAGCACACCATACGCCGAATCAACTAGGCGCTGAAGCCAATCGCTCAACGTATCCGCCGTCTGCGCCAGTTCCACGCGCTGCTCCCGGTCACGCAGCAGCGCTCGCACCTGGCGGCTGTATCCTTCAATCACCATGGTCCGCGCATTCTGCTCGCGCTGAAGGTATTTCAAATGGTTGATGATGTTGGCGGCCAGCTCGGGCAAGCTTAGCGCATCGGGCTGCGTCATCACGTAGGTACAGAGCTGTTCGTGAAAGCGTACAGCCTGGATATGGCTACGCTGCTGCTGGGCATCTTGCCAGCTGTTCAGTCCTACCTGGCACTTCATCAGGGCCGTGGCCGATATGCGAATGGTGACGTTGCCCAGTGTTATATTGCCCATACCTGTACGTTCTGTTGCAGCCAGCACCTACTTGCCGGATCCGCGACTATACCACGACTTCTCGTTGCCATTGCAATACATGCTCTACTATGGAACGTGGCAAACGCGCTTTTTCGTCCATGCTCCTGGCATAAGGCACATAAGCGCGCCCGGCTGCCATTTCGGCAACCGGGCGAATGAGTGGTAACGGCCGCGTGAGCAGCCGGGAGGAAATTGGCTGCGGCTGAGGAGCCAGGTAGTTGTTCCGTCAGCGGTGGTATGCGCCGCTCATATTCACCGCTTCTATATTCATCAAACGATCGTCAGATCGAATTTGTTCCAGCTGTAAGATGAAAAAAAGATGAGACATTGCTGAGCAACGCTCTACTATCATGCCCCGCTTGTGCCGGGGCGTATTCGCGCAGTGGGGAAATCGCGGTCGTTGCTGAGCATATGCTCGCGCTATTCATCGCCACCAACCGACCACGAGCGATAGGCATGTGCCTGGTCGTCAGGTATAAGCCGTGTTCTGTATCAAGTACTGCGGTGTGGCTCGCGCAAAGCCGCCCATAAGAAGAGCGGCACCGCTACCATAATGCGCCGCCAGCGCCAGGGCTGCTTGATCAGCCGGTAGAGCCATTCCAGCCCCACACAGCGCATCCAGGCGGGTGCAAGCGCTACCTCGCCCGCCAGGTAATCGAAAACACCGCCCACGCCAATTGCCACCGGCACCCGCAGGCGCGGCTGGTTGCGCGCGATCCACAAATCCTGCGCCGGGTGCCCATACGCAACTAGCAATACATCGGGCCGCGCTTGTACAACCCGCGCTACAATGCCAGCCTCCTCCTGTGGTTGTGGCGAGCCAGCGTAGCACCCGGCAATGCGTAGCCCAGGGTGCGCCCGCTCAAGCACAGCGGCGGCGCGCTCGGCAACTCCTGGCCGGGCACCCAGCAGAAATATTGACCAGCCTTGTGTGGCAGCCCGCGCCGCAATTTGTTGGGTGAGTGCTACCCCCGTAACCCTGCCGCGCAAAGGCGTATCGCGCCAGCGCGCCACCAGCACCAGCCCAAACCCATCGGGCGTCGCCAGGTCGGCAGCAGCCAGCACCCGGCGGAAGGCGCGGTTGCGCTGTGCTTCCATCACAAATTCCGGGTTCACCGTTACAACATGATGGGGCTGGCCCGTAGCGATAAACTGCGCAATCTGGTCGATTGCCTCAGCTTCAACAATATTATCGATTGTGACGCCAAGAATCGTCACTTTGGCGGGCAGAGCGGATTCAGCAACCATGTTCGTTTTTCCTGCAATTTGGTCTTGACATCTGCGATTCTTTCCGCTATAGTTACCGCAACATCCTGATATGCCGACCAGGCGCAAAGGAGGTGATGCCCATGAGTAATGAGCGTAAGGGCATCACCGAGGTGACGAACTAGTTACCTTTGGTGATGCCCGTCTCTAAACAAAAGCCCTCGCCAACGGCGGGGGCTTTTGTCTGCCCAGGATACCGCCGGGTTCTGTCGTATTATACTCAAGCGCGCGGATTGAAATAATACAGCCCCTACCAATCGGCAGGGGCTGTACCCAGCGAACATCGCCGGTGGCGTTAGTCGTTTTCGCCTTCGTCTTCTTCACGCGTCTCACGCACCAGCTCAGGCTCAGCCTCGGTAACTTCTGCAGCTGCTTCCTCTTCCTCAGCGCGGGTCTGCGTCAGGCTTACCACCAGCTCGTCAGCTGGGGTAACAATCGCCCCCTTGCTTTGCAGCTGAATATCGCTCACATGAATGGCTTTATCGAAGCTATCCAGCCCGCTGATATCGACCTCAACGAAGGAGGGAATATCGGCCGGTAGCGCGCGTACTTCGAGTGTGGTAAGCACCTGGTTGAGCAGTGCATCGCCATGCTTCACCAGTGCAGATTCGCCAACAATATGCACGGGCACGTCCACCGTTACTTCGGTGCGCAGGTCGACTGCGAGGAAATCGACATGGGTGATTGCGCGAGTGACTGGGTGGCGCTGTAAAGCGTGAATAAACACTGAAATCCCCGATTTTCCAGGAATATTCAGGTCGATCAGGCCCGTGCGGCCAGCATGTCGGTAGGTGTCGGCGAACGTGCGGGCGTTGAGCTGCACCGCCAGAGGACTAACGCCCTTGCCGTAAACGGTTGCGGGCAGAATGCCAGCGCGGCGTAGACGATTGACCTTCTTCCCAATCAGGGTGCGCTCTTCAAGATCAAGTTTCAAACGATCGGCCATGGAAACTGTGCTCCTTAGAAGTTGCAAATACCTTCGCCATCAGCTAGGGGCATTGCCCGGTAGCTCCAAGCCGGAGAGTATACCATTGGCGCGGCCTCTGCGCAAGCGCTAGTGCGAGCGGAAAATGGCGTCGGTGATGCGCGCGGCGCGCACATTCATTTGCACATTATGAACCCGCACAATGTCGGCACCTGCTGCAATCGCCAGCGCAGTCACAGCCGCAGTGCCCTCATCGCGCTCCTGGGGTGCTAGCCCTAGCGGCAACCCAATGAAAGACTTGCGCGATGCTCCGATGAGCAGTGGGAGCTGGAGTGCCTGAAGCTCAGATAGGCGGCGCACCAGCTCCAGGTTTTGGGCCGGGGTTTTGCCGAAGCCAATCCCTGGGTCGGCGAGAATGCTAGCGCGGGCAATCCCTTGGGCTTCGGCATACGCAACCGATTCACGCAGTTCGGCAATAATATCGCCGAGCAAATCGGTATAGACAACATCGCGGTAGTGCCCCCCCAGCGCACTAACGGTAGCGTGTGCGCGGCGATTATGCATTAACACAATTGGTACACTTTGTGCAGCCACAAGCCGGGCTAATGGCGTATTCCAACTTCCATCTGGCATGCGCAGCCCCCAAATATCGTTGATGAGGTGCGCGCCGGTAGCGAGTGTGGCAGCGGCTACCTCGGCGTGGTATGTATCGATCGAGATTGGGAGTGTGATTTCGCTAGCAATTGCCTGTAGCGCGGGCAGCACGCGCCGCAGCTCTTCTTCAGTTCCGATCGGCTCGGCCCCTGGCCGCGTCGATTCACCACCAATATCGATAATATCGGCTCCCTCGGCGGCGGCGCGGCGGGCCTGAGCAAGGGCATCAGCCGCAATATCGGCGTCTGGCTGCGCTAACCCGTCGGCGCTAAACGAGTCGGGGGTTACATTTATAATCGCCATAATGTAGGTGCGCGCGCCCCACACGAACTGCTTTTCGCCGATGGTAAGCGCTGGTGCAGATTGTGGCTCGGCCATGCGTAGATCCTTTTGTGTACTTGTTATACGAGCTTCGCTTGATGCCGTACCGTTTGTGGTGCGCGGCGCGGCAAAGCCGCCTCAGACGCTCACAAGTGGGTACGTGTTCACCCAAATTTGGTCTTACACAGCAATGCGGCCCAGCGGGCCGCATTGCTGTGTAAGGGGCATACCCTATGGGCTATGCTGTTTCGCGCTGCAAAGCCGCTCGTTCTTTTTGATAAGTTCGCACGCCTACCCACAGCAAGATTGGGATGATCACCGGCCACCAGGGCTGTAAATCGCGGAAGCTATTCCAGAACATGCGCACTGCGGTCATTTGCGGTGCCGCAAGCACCTGGTCAACAAGCGATGCCTGGTTTTGTGCAGGCGGTGCGGGCAACGGTTTCGTTATAATCTTACGGAGGGCCATAGCAACTCCTTCACCTGAGCTATGACGTTACACTGCCGGTGCCTTGGCGCGTCGTCGGCTGCGCACGTATTCAATAACCATTGGCAGCACCGAGATCAATACAATCGCCAGGGTAACTATTTCAAAGTTCTGTTTGACGAATGGTACGTTACCAAAAACATAGCCCAGGAAGGTGAAAATTGCGACCCAGACGACACCGCCGATAACATTGAAGGTAATAAAGCGGCTATAGTTCATGCGCCCCACACCAGCAACAAATGGCGCGAATGTTCGTACAATGGGCACAAAGCGTGCCAGGATAATGGTTTTGCCGCCGTATTTTTCATAAAATTCGTAGGTGCGATCAAGGTGTTCTTTTTTGAGTAAGGGAATATTGTAATCGAACAGCTTGGTGCCAAATTTTGCGCCAATGAAATAGTTGACTGTATCGCCGAGTACGGCCGCCACCGCCAGAATTGCGAAGAGGAAGAAGACATTTAATGTGCCGCTGGTGTCAATAGCGGCGAGCGCGCCAGCTGCAAAGATGAGTGAGTCGCCCGGGAGGAATGGTGTGATGACTAAGCCAGTTTCACAGAAAATGACGACAAAAAGAATAATATAGGTGAGGGTTCCATACTGCTGAATGAAATCACCAAGATATTTGTCGATATGCAATACAAAGTCGATCAGTTGACCCATCGTGCTTGAATCCTTTACAAATAACGTCAATGCAAATGTGGTAACCGCAGGGTGTCTGCATCAACCACCGTTGCGATTGTACTTGATCGGCGGAATGACTGTCAACAGAACGTGGCTGACAATCTGTTTATACGGCATCTGTTTATGCGACATGTACGGTTGCGCCTGCCGTGTATGAGCTTGCAGTAGCACAGTACATTTTCTTGGTCGTTGTTTAGGGGTAGCGCTACAATAACCAGGAAATCGAGGCCTTTGCTCGGGTAAGCCAATGTACTATGGCATTTATATTGCTGGTGGTTTTGGCGTGGCTCGTACCGTGCGCTCGGCATGGTAGCTTACCAGGCCAAGTGGGCCATTGGGGATGCGGCGCACCTGAGTACGGCGGGCAATATCGATCTCAACTGCAGCTTCGCCGCGCGCCTGCGAGAAGTAGGCTGCCAGCTCGGCGGCCTCGCGGAGGGTTTGCTCGGGCACAGGCCGCCCCCCGGTTTTGATAATCACATGCGCGCCATGCAGCCCGCGCGCGTGCAGCCATAGGTCGTCGGCACTGCCTAGCTTGAAAGTAACCTGCTCGTTCTGCCCCGCGCTTCGGCCAACATAGATGGTATGACCATCGCTTGATGCGACGCGCAAGGGGGCTTGGCGGCGTTGTTTGGGCACACCACTACGGCCAGGCGCACGAATGAAGCCCTGTTCAATTGCTTCACGCCCAATCCCTTCGATCTGCTCGAAGCCCTCGGCGAGCGCCAACATTGCCAGCGTTTCGTCAAGGCCGTCCAGGCGCAGCTCAACCTCGCGCAGCCGTTCGGGCACACCGGCCAGTGCGCCTTTGGCCTTGTCGTAAGCGCGAAACCGCTCCTGGGCGTTTTCTACTGGGCGCAGGCGTGGATCGAGCGTAATGATGCGCCCATCTACTTCGAGGGTTGTTTGACCGGGGTGGAGGCTGTGCATAAATGCGTAGATCATTTCGCCTTCCCAGCGTAGTTGATCAAGCTCGGCGGCGCGGGTCAGTTGAGTCGTGAGGCTGTGATGTTGGGCTTGTAGGCGTTCGCGCGCATCGTGCAGCTGCGCGCTGAGGGCGGCGCGGCGCTGCTGGTGCGAGCTGAGCTGTTCGTGGGTGCGGTAAAAGGCGTCGAGCGCCGCGCTCATCGATTCGCGCGGGGTTGCGCCCGGCAGGTGCGTGAGCAGGTATGGCGCATAGGCGCTCGGTGCATCGCCGCTCGGGGCCATACTTGGCTGTGGCTCGTCGTTCCAAAGCCCCCGCAGCGCCAGTGCCAGGCGCGCC
>JAFEAS010000069.1:0-2326 GCA_018266315.1 Chloroflexi bacterium SZAS-1
GCGCGTTCGAGGGTAAGCGCGCCTTCGGCAAACTCGCCGCGAATATAGATGTAGGCGGTATGCGCCTCGATCGCGTAGGACGAAATGGCGATACCCTCAATCAGCTGGTGCGGGTTTTTGTCGATAATCTGGTGGTTGTTGAAAGTACCCGGCTCACTTTCGTCGGCATTGCACAGCAGATAGCGCGGGTACACGCCCTTGGGCAGGAAGCTCCACTTGACGCCGGTGGGGAAGCCCGCGCCACCACGGCCACGCAGGCCCGCGTCTTTCACCATCTGCATAATGTCGGCGGGAGTCTTTTCCTTCAGCGCCACCCGCAGCGACTCGTAGCCGCCGTGCTTCAGGTATACCTCGAAGTCGCCAATATCGGGAATGTCGAGGTCGCGCATCACGATATGTTCAGTCATCGGGGGCATGCGGCACACACTTTCCAGGCCGAACGACAGGCACTCGTCTATGGCGATACACACGCAGGTATAAATTAGGGCGTCTCTGCGGCGCTAATGTACCATTTTCGTAGTTTCGTGTCAAATCGCACAAACCTTACAGCAGCACTAGAAACGGCTATTTTGCCCTGCAATAGCTGGCATACAAATGGCGAGCGCCGAAGCCCTATCTCCACAAGGCGCTTCAGCACTCGCCGGTCAAGCAGTTCTTTTTATGTGCTGGTCTACGCCTGTAGCGCGCGCCACACGGCCTCGGCGCGAATAGGCGCTTCGGTGATGCGCGCACCCACCGCGTTGCGCACGGCATTTGCCAGCGCTGCCGCGCCCGCCGTAATTGGCGGCTCGCCAATGCCGCGTGCGCCGAATGGCCCATGCGGCGCAGGGTTTTCCACCAGAAGCGCCTCCACCGTGGGCACCGTGTCGATCTTGGGTAGGTCGTAGTCCATGAAGCTGCCGGTGAGCAGCTGGCCGTACTCGTCGTATATCATTGCTTCGTGCAGGCCCCAGCCCACCCCCTGGATGACGCCGCCATGGATCTGGCCCAGCACCATGGTTGGGTTGAGCGCAAAGCCGACATCTTGCACCGCCACATACTCGAGCGGCGTTACCTGGCCGGTGGTCGTATCGATGCGCACACGCGCCAGGTGTACCACAAAGCCGGGCGCATTTTCTTCCACCGCCGCGCGCCCTTCGCCAACAATCGGGCCAGGGCCACCGGCCTTGCTTTCGGCGATGCTCACCAGCTTGCCAATTGGCTTGGCGCTGGCAGTCACACCCTTCACCTGCACCTTACCATCAACTAGCTCAAGGTCGTCGATCGCTGCCTCAAGCTGGTCGGATGCTAGCGTGAGCAGCTTGTTTCGCACCTCGCGCGCGGCATTCGCCACTGCACCCGAAACGCTGTAGGTTGTCATACTGCCGCCGCTTGGCCCGGCGAACGGGCCGGTATGGGTATCGCCCTGCACCAGCTCAACCTGCTCGGGCGCGACGCCGATGATCTCGGCGGCAACCAGCACCAGGCTGCTATTCACGCCCGAAATATCGACCGAGCCAACATGCACGCGAATCGTGCCATCGCTATCGGCATGGCACACTGCCGCCGCGGGCGACATCCCACACGGCCAGCCGCCCACCGCAATGCCAATGCCCTCGGTCACGCCGTTGTGCGCCGCCGCATCACCTACTACCCGACCCTGCCAGAGCGGGTGTTCACGCATGCGTTCCAGGCATTGGCGCAGCCCAATATTTGGCCAGGCATCGTTATTGCCCATCGGGTCGCCAGTTTCAGCGGCGTTCTTCAGGCGGAATTCCAAGGGATCGAGGCCGAGCGCGTGGGCCAGCTCGTCGATATTCGACTCAAGCGCAAAGGTGGCTGGGGGCGCGCCCGGCGCGCGATATGCGCCAGCCTGCGGCTTGTTGGTAAATACCTCGTAGCAGTCGATCTGCACATTCTCACACTTATAGTAGCCGCCCAGCAGAATGCCCAGAATGCCGCCGATGGTAAAGGGAAACACGCCGTTATCGAGCAGCACGCGCGCCTGGATGGCGATTAGTGTGCCATCGCGCCTCGCGCCGGTCTTCAGCTCGATTACCGTAGCGGGCGCAGGCGTGGTGGTAAGGAAATCTTCTGAGCGCGTGAGCACCATACGCACCGGGCGGCCCACTTGCAGTGCTGCCGCTGCCACCAGCGCTTCGATGATGCCATATTTCGCGCCGAAGCCGCCGCCAACCGTCATTGGCACTACGCGCACTTTGCGCACGGGCAAGCCCACAATCCGCGCCACCTCGTCGCGCAGGCTGAACTGGCCCTGTGTGCTGCAATATAGCGTCAGCCCGTCGCCCAGTGGCGTTGGCTCGGCCAGTACCGCGCAGGGTTCGAG
>JAFEAS010000069.1:2355-11665 GCA_018266315.1 Chloroflexi bacterium SZAS-1
GGCGGCCAGCGCGGCGGCGGCGTCACCGCGCGCAAAATGGTTCTCGGCGTGAATATTCGAGGGGCCACGCTCTTGCGCTTGCACGTCTTTCTCGACGGCGGCATGCGCGGCAGTGAGATCCATGCCCTCTTTTGGCAGGCCATGCGGCCAGATCACCGGCGCACCCGGCGCAGCCGCCTGGTGGAGGTCAACAACGGCGGGTAGCGGGGTGTAATGTACCTCAACCATATCGGCGGCGTCGCGCGCAATCGCCTCGGTTTCGGCCAGCACGACCGCCACCGGCTGCCCACGGAACAGCACCTGCTCGCGCGCCAGCACCGCGCTATGCCGCGAGTTGATCACCTTCTTGCGCGTGGGCAAATCGCCAGCGGTGTATATCGCCACCACGCCCGGCAGCGCGCGCGCGTTGTCGGCGTCGATTGCCTCGATTCGCGCATGTGCGTAGGGGCTGAGGATCGGGCGGGCGTGCAGCATGCCCGGCAGCTTCAGATCGGACACATAGCGCGCGCGGCCGGTCAGCTTCTCAAGGCCATCAATCGCCTTGTGGCCCTTGCCAAGGTACTGGTAGTTTGGCATATTGCCCTCTTCTTTCACGCTGGTCGATGCGTGCAGTATTGTACACGATGCGGAAATAATAGCAGGAAAATCCTTTACATCCTTAATCTTTGACACCCCCGATCCGCTGTGCTACACTGCCCGCGCCCGTTCTCCGTACCTGCGCTCGAAGGAGCACCCCGTGACTGTATCTGCTACCGCACCGGCAGTTCGCGAGCTTGCCGAGCGTGTGCGCGCCAACATTGCGCAAGTTATCATCGGCAAGGAATCCGCGATTGAGCTGCTGTTAGTGGCACTGTTGTGCGAAGGCCATGTGCTGCTGGAAGACGTGCCCGGCACCGGCAAAACCACCCTCGCCCGCGCGCTGTCCCGCTCGATTGAATGCGATTTTCGCCGCATCCAGTTCACGCCCGACCTGCTGCCTAGCGATATTACCGGCCTGTCGTACTTCAACCAGAAGCTGGGCGATTTTCAGTTTCGCGCCGGTGCCATCTTCACCAATGTGCTGCTGACCGACGAAATTAACCGCGCCACGCCGCGCACGCAGAGTGCGCTGCTCGAAGCGATGCAGGAGCGCCAGGTGACGATCGACGGCGCGACCCACGCGCTACCGCGCCCGTTTCTGGTGCTGGCGACCCAGAACCCGGTTGAGCTTGAAGGCACCTTCCCGCTGCCCGAAGCCCAGCTCGATCGCTTTATGCTGCGGCTGGAACTGGGCTACCCAGCGATTGATGAAGAGGTGGCGATTCTGGCGCGCTACGAGCAAGACGACCCGCTCGACCACTTGCGTCCGGTTGCCAGTGCCGACGATATTCTGGCCCAGCAGCGCGCCATCCGCACGGTACATGTCTCCGATCCGGTGCGGCGCTACATTGTTGAGGTGGCCCGTGCCACGCGCGTCAGCGACGATGTTCAGCTAGGCGCATCGCCGCGCGCGGCCCTGGCGCTGCATCGCGGTGCGCAGGCGCTGGCAGCGCTACGCGGGCGGGCATTTGTGCGTCCCGACGATGTGAAAGAACTAGCCGCGCCGGTGCTGGCGCATCGCCTGCTGCTGGCACCCGAAGCCCGCCTGCGCGGGCGCTCACCCGCCGAGGTGGTGCGCAACGCCGTTGCAAAAGTGCCTGCGCCAGTCGAGGGATAGCGCAACGGTTTTAGCGCGCCTGTTTCGTGCGTACCCACTACGACACAATGGCAGCAAGGCGATAATACGCAAGCTCCACCATTGCACTGTGCACTGCTATTCAGATCCTGGTGTCTTTGTGTCTTGGTGGTAAAAGAGCTACGCTCACAGCTCGCGGTGCCAGAAAATTGCCTGAAGGACGCTAATGTTCCGCCGCCAAACTATCCAGGGCCTGATCATCCTCACAGTACTCGCGCTGGCGACCGGCCAGGGGCTGCTGGCGCTGATCTGCATTTTGCTGCTCACCACCGCCTGGCTGGCCCGCCAGTGGGATCGCTGGTCGCTGCTGCGCGTGAGCTACCGCCGCGAGCTGAGCCAGTCGCGCGCCTTCCCCGACGACGAAGTTGAGCTGGTGATTCATATTGATAATCGCAAGCCCTTGCCGCTGGTGGCGCTGGCAGTGCGCGATATTGTTCCCGCCAACCTCGCAATCATCGGGCATAACAGACGGCTCGACACTGAAGGGCGCCAGATTATCAATCGCATCACCAGCCTGCGCTGGTACGAAAGCGTGGTGTGGCGCTACCATCTGCGCTGTACGGCGCGTGGGGCCTACCGGCTCGGCCCGGTGCAGCTCGAAGGTGGCGACCCGTTTGGCTTCTACCACAGCGCGCTCGATCTGCCCGCGCGCACCAGCATTATTGTGTACCCGCGCCTGATGCCGCTAGAAGAGTTAGGGTTGCCGCCGCGCAACCCCCTGGGCGAGCTACGCTCGCGCCAGCTCATCCGCGACCCACTGCGCACCGTGGGGGTGCGCGATTACCACCCCGACGACCCCTTACGCGATGTGCATTGGAATGCCACCGCGCGCACTGGCACGCTACAAACCCGCATCTACGAGCCAAGTACCGCGCGCGAGCTGGCGATCTTCCTCGATCTCGATTCGTTCGAATTTTACTGGCAGGGCATCGACGAAGAGCAGATCGAGCGTCTAATCAGTGCCGCCGCCACGCTCGCACAAACCGGCCTGAACGAGGGTTATGCGGTTGGTTTGTATGTGAATGGCGCACCCGCCGAGTTTGAGCGCTTTGTGAGCCTACCGCCGGGCCGCAGCCCAGCCCAGCTTGAACGCATTATGGAAACACTGGCGCGCCTGACGCACTACTCGGTAACGCCAATGGCGCGGCTGTTGCGCACCACCGCTGCCACGCTGCCCTGGGGCGCAACGCTGCTGCTGCTCAGTGGCATCGCGCCCGAAAGCACGCGCGCCGCGCTACTACGCCAGCGTGAGGCGGGCCGCTCGGTGGCCTGGCTATACCTGGGTGAGGATTCGCCGCCCACAGTTCCGGGCGTGCTGGTGAAGCACCTGCCGCCCAAAGCTGCCTGGCGCGGCAACGGGCATGCGCCGCACGCTTCACGCCGCATGCCCTCGCAAGCTGAACCAATCGGCGTGCCCCAGGAGCAGCGATGAATAATCACATGCCACTGCGCGTTGCCGTCGGGTCGCTCAACCCGGTCAAAGTCAACGCGGTGCGCCTTGCGCTGGCGCGGGCGTGTATACCCGCCGATGTTCATGCGGTCGCGGTGCCCTCGGGTGTGCCCGACATGCCGATTGGCTATGCGGAAATGGCGCAAGGTGCCCGCCAGCGTGCCCACAATGCCAGTGTACAGCTCGGCGCGGATTGGGGCGTGGGGCTTGAGGGCGGTGTTGAATTTGATGAATCTGGCGCGGCCTGGCTGTACAGCGTGGTTGCGATTGTGAATCGGGCCGCGCAGCGCGAGTCCCTGGCGCGCGGCGGGCAAATTCTGGTGCCGCCGCGCTTTGCCGCCCAATTACGTGCAGGCCGTGAGCTAGGCATGCTGATGGATGAGTTGCTCGGAACTAGCAATATCAAGCAGGGTCAAGGCGCAATCGGCTACCTGACGAATGGCCTGATCACGCGTGAAGCGGCGCTGAATGATGTATTCTGCCGCGCGCTTGCACCCTTGCTGCATCCCGAGATATATACTGAGAGCGTGGTTCGTACTACATAATAGTCATAGGACTTTCGCTTACCCAAGCAAATTCTCTATGCTGCCGCAAGCATATAAACCGGCAAGCGAAATCCTAACTCTTATGTAACTGCGGTGTTTCGCACAACAATGCGCCGCTTTTTGCCTGCGGTAGGCTAGTACTCGATACTCTATGTGGTGTAAGGAAGCACGTTCATGCCCTCCTGGCAGCGCATCATCTATTATCTAAGTCTTGCGGTGGTTGAGGCAACGCCGCCCGCCCTGCTGCTTACCGTCACCGGGAATGCAACCTGGGGCAGCTTGCTAGCAGCAGCGCTCGCTGGTGCCCTGGCCGACTGGATTGTGCTGCGGCGGCTGCCACCGGCGCGCCAGGGGCTAGCGCTCGCTGGGCTGGGTCTGCTTACTGGCCTATGGGTTGTGAAGGCCGCCGCTGGCGAAGCCGGGCCATTTACCGGCTGGGGCACTGCGCTCGGCCAGCTCTTGACCATGAGCGATGCCCACGCAGGCAGCGCGTACCTTAGCCTGCTAGTCGGACTGTACTGCTTCTGGCGCGGTACCCGCCTCACCCTGCACGATAGCGTGAGCTTGCACCGGCTGTTCCGCACCTCAACGGTGCTGCTTATGCTGATTGTTGTGTTGGGCTTCTTTAGTAATGGTGGGCAGCCCACGTTAAGTGCGATTGCATCGACGGAAGTGCTGAGCTTTTTCGCCGTTGGGCTGCTGGCAATTGCGCTTGCGGCGGCCAGCGAAGAGCGCGAGACCGAGCTACAACGCATGGGCTGGCGTGGAATGCTTACCCTGGCTGGCTCAATTGTGATGGTGCTAGCCATTGGTGTGCTGGTTGGCGCACTGTTCGGGCACGACGCGGCGATGATGCTGCGCCTGGTCTGGCAAGGGGTGGTTTTCATTGTCGCGCTGATTGTCGCACCGATCATTTATCTATTAGCAGCATTGTTTGTCTGGCTTTTCCGTTTCTTTCACCTGGAACGTATCTTCGACATCAACCCTCAGCCGCCACAGCTCCCCGATAACGCCGCGATGCAGGCGACGGGCGGCATTCTCGGCATCTTCCCGGTGTGGGTGCAGGTGCTGCTTCAGGCGTTCCTGGCAATTGTGCCGGTGCTGTTGATTCTGCTGTTGCTGTATATTGTGCGGCGCAGGCGGCGGCGTGGCGCAACCGAAGACGAAGAGCGCGAATCGCTGTGGAGCTGGAGCGGCTTAGCTAAGGACGTGATGTCGCTGCTGAACACATTGCGCCCGGCCCCACCACCGGGTGGCTTGCGCGCTGCCCTGGCGCAGCTGCGCGGCCCCGATCCGGCGAACCGCATCCGGCGCAGCTATATTCGTTTCTTGCTATTTGGCGAGCAGCGCAACCAGCCGCGTGCCGCCAACCAAACGGCGCGCGAGTATGCGCCAATTGCTGGTACTATGGTGCCAGAAGCGAACCAGCACATTGCCGTGCTCACCACGGCCTATGAGCAGGCGCGCTATAATCCTGAGAGCACCACCGCCGCCGATGCCGACATGGCCGAGCGCGCCTGGGCCAGCATCGAGCAGTTTGGCGCTGATGAGAAGCCTGGCACCCGGCAGTAGCTCAGTAATGCGATTCCATAATCGCGGCGAGCGGCGCGTGCACGTACAGAGCGCCACAAGGCAGTAAAACGACAACTGGCCGGAGCGCAAGACAATAATCATCGTTGTGCCTCCGCTTGGCCTCTATAGTGCAATGCAACGCACAACGACAAAGGAAATGGTAATGACCGATACACTCCTTGTTGACCGCGCGGGCGCGGTAACCACGATAACCATTAACCGCCCCGCCATCCGCAATGCGGTCGATGGTGCAACGATGCTGGCGGTTCGCGACGCAATCGAGGCATGCGCAGGCGACGGTGCCACACGCGCGATTGTCCTCACCGGCGCAGGCGGCGCATTCTGCTCGGGGGCCGACCTGAATATGGCAGTCGGGCCGAACACTTCGCCTGATTCGGCGTGGCGTGCGCTCACCGACGCCTACCACCCGGCGCTGCTGGCGATTCACAACTCGCGCTGGCCGGTGATTGCCGCCGTGGATGGTGTGGCCGCTGGCATTGGCTGTGACCTCGCGCTGGCCTGCGATATCCGGCTGGTATCGGCGCGTGCGCAATTCGCCGAGCTGTTCATTCGCGTCGGGCTGATCCCCGATGGCGGTGGCACCTGGATGCTGCCGCGCCTGATCGGGATGGGTCGCGCGCTTGAGCTGATGTACACCGGGGCAAGCGTGCCCGCCGAAGAGGCGCGTGCAATTGGGCTGGCAAGCCACGTCTTTCCCACCGAGCAGTTTGCCAGCGAAGTTGCCGCCTACGCGGCGCGGCTGGCCGCCCAGGCCCCGCTCGCGCTCACGCGCATTCGGCGGGCCGTGCGCACTGCACAAGAAAGCACCTTCGCCGACGCACTCGCGCACGAGGCCGAACTGCAACGCGAAATATTAGGCAGCGCCGACGGCTTCGAGGGTTTTCGGGCGTTTCTTGAGAAGCGTAAGCCAGTGTGGCGTGGCGAGTAGCGCACCACATAGAACTACCGACGGCTAATAGATATGAATAGCGACCTTACCCCTGACCTCATTCAGCGCGCGCTGCCAACCACCACCATTGGACGCGCGGTTGAGTACTATGCGCAGCTCGGATCGACTAACGCGCTGGTGCGGCAGCGCGCGCGCGCCGGGCAGCCCGAAGGGCTAGTGGTGCTAGCCGATGAGCAGACCGCCGGGCGCGGGCGGCTGGGCCGTAGCTGGGCTGCGCCGCCAGGCAGTAGCCTGCTCTGCTCGGTGCTGCTGCGCCCGGCCTGGCTCGCCCCTACCGACGCATTCCTGCTTACGATGTTGGCGGGTGTTGCGCTCTGCGATGCGGTTGAGCAGCTGGCGCCGCTACACGCCCGGCTGAAGTGGCCCAACGACCTGCTGCTGCCAACGACCAGTGGGTACCGCAAAGCCGCAGGTGTATTGAGCGAGCTAGAACTCGCTGGCGACACAATTGGCTGGGCAGTGCTAGGGATGGGCATCAATGTCAGCTGGTCGCCACAGGGGCTGGTCGATGGGCGCGACCTGGCGACGCAAGCCACCAGTGTAAGTGCTGCGCTGGGCAGCCCAGTTGAGCGGCTGGCGCTCTTGCGTGCGTTGCTGGTGCAGCTCGATCATTGCTATACGGCATTACGCCAGGGCCAGCGTAGCGCGCTCTTCGAGCAATGGCGCGGGCGCCTGGCAACGTTGGGACAGCCCGTGCATGTGCACCTACCGGCAGGTGAGTTACGGGGCATTGCTGAAGAGGTTGAGCCTTCGGGTGCGTTGCGCGTGCGCGATCAGGAAGGTGTGCTCCATACGGTTGTGGCTGGTGATGTAGGCAGCTGACACAACCACAATTATCCTATCAGACTCCCCTCATTCCCTGCTCATGGCTTCTCCTCTTACCGAGTGGCATACTGAGTGTAGCCCCGGCTGCCGCCGCGCCGGAGCAAGCTATGACGAACGGAGGGAGAAATGCCTAGACAAACGCTCTATAGTGTTACGTTGGTTCTTCTGCTGGCGACGTTGCTGGCGGGCTGTAGCGCAGGCAACACGCCTAGCGCCAAAGCGCCGACAACCGCCGCCCAGGCTACCCACCTGCCATTGGCTACAACTGTCGCTACAGCGGCGGAGGCCCCGGCACCAGCGCAGGCCACCACCATCCCCGCAACGCCGACAGATGTACCGCTTCCGACCACAGCACTACCCGCTGATGTACCCTGGGTGTTGCTGAATAATCAGGTCTATGGCGACGACGAACAGCTCGATTTTCAGGCTCATAATCTACCAGCCCCAGCTGGTAATATACAAGGAGCGCCCAACGGCGGCTATATCGCCTATACCAGCCAGGATGGTCAATTGCTCGTTATTGAAACAGGCCGCTTCACCCGCGTGCTCAACGCCGAGGCATATGGCAGAGTCGTAGCCGGTTTTGCCTTCTCGCGCGATGGCCGTGAGCTGGCAGCAACCCTCATCGACGATCAGAAGAATACTTGGTCATTACGTTTCTACTCGCTGGTCGATGGCAATTCACGCGAGCTACGTCAGGGTAGCAGTAGCGTCGCGCTTAATGACCAACTGCCGCTAATACCTCGGCCTCTTCATTGGGCGGCGAATGGGTTGTTTGTGGATTATGTGCTGTGGGGAACCGATGCGCTGCCAAGCCAGCTATCGCTGATCAACCCAGCCGATGGCACAGAACGCCTACTACGCAAAGAGGGTTATCTCAACAGCTTTCCTGCGCCCGATGGCGCGCATGTTGCAATTGTCACTGGGCAGCCAGGTATGGGTAGTACGCCAACCATGCAACTTGCGATTGTAACCGTGACGGATGGCACCGAGCAGGTAATCATACCTGAGCAGCCCGGCTACATCCGCAGGTTGCGCTGGTCGCCGAATAGCGCGCGGTTGCTCTATGCCAGCTCTGCTGATTATGGCGTGCCGGATGCTATTATTCATATGCGCAATATTGATGGTAGTAATGAACATACGTTTGTAGTTGGCAGCGCAAGCGTGGCGGCTGAAATTGCCGATTTGGCCTGGCAGAATAACCAGATCGCATTGATGTTGCTGGCAAAAACGAATGGATATTTTCACCTTATGAAGCTGCCCATCGATCAATTTAGTGGCGATAATCTTCAACCCTACGCAGCATACGAGCGCGGCCAAAACCCAAACTCTAATGCCATAATTATCTATACACCCGGAAAATAGCGCATCTAGAAGCCATATTACGTAACGCGCTGCATCGGCATCGGCATGATGCAGCGCGTTGTTCGCGCCTTGACAAGCCCTACCCTGCGTGCTATTCTACCCGCTACCTACGAATTCCCTAAAGCGCAACAAACATCCTGCGCTGAAACCGCAAGCAGTTCAGAAGCACAGCGCCAGCACGTATTGCTATGGACATGAGACCTACCCCAGGAACGATCGGCGCCGATGCTGTGATCGAACCCACCCGAAGCTCCCGCCGCGCTAGCGCTGCGCCGCAGGTTCAGCCGCTGCGCCCTAACCCCGAGTTTATGCACAACCCAGTGGCGAACGATCTGGTGCAGCGCTTCAGCGCCTACCAGCAGCGCAGCGCCGACCTTGTGCGCGATACCGATACCATCCGGCGTGCCTACGCGGTGGCCTACGAGGCCCACGCCCCGCAGAAACGCGCTTCCGGCGAGCCATACATTGATCACCCGGTTGCAGTCGCCAACCTGCTGCTCGATCTACGCCTCGATGTTAATTCAATCGCGGCGGCGCTGCTGCACGATGTGGTAGAAGATACCACGGTGACGAAGGAGCAGGTGGCCCAGGCATTCGGCAGCGAAGTTGCGCACCTCGTCGATGGCGTTACCAAGCTCTCGGCGCTTGAGGCACAAACCAAAGAAGAAGCCCAGATTGGCACCTACCGCAAGATGTTCATTGCCATGGCCGACGATCCGCGCGTCGTGCTGGTAAAGCTGGCCGACCGGCTGCATAATCTGCGCACAATCGCCGTTATGAAGCCCGAAAGCCAGCAGCGTAATGCCCGCGAAACGCTCGATATTTATGCGCCGCTTGCGCACCGGCTGGGCATCTGGCAGATGAAATGG
>JAFEAS010000006.1 GCA_018266315.1 Chloroflexi bacterium SZAS-1
AGAACAAGAAGAATTTGCTTGAGTTAGCGAAAGTCTTACATATGTTATTCTTGCTACACTGTGCGGGGTGTTGCCAATGTATTACCCACCTGCAAGCCCTAGGCGCGCTGCGTTCGCCTGGAGCGCGAGGATAACCTGGCCGATAAGCTCATCGAGCGAAATATTCAGCGCCGAGGCCCCACGAATGATGTCTTCACGATTGACGGCGCGCGCGAATGCCTTATCTTTCATTTTCTTGCGAACACCGGCTACCTCGACCTCGTGAATGCTTTTGCTTGGGCGCACTAATGCCACGGCGGTCACAAAACCCGAAAGTTCATCAACTGCTACCAAAGTCTTTTCCATTGGCGTTTCAGGTGCCACGCCGCTATAGTCGGCATGAGCCAGAATTGCCCGGCAGATCTCCACGCTCCAGCCATTGGTACGCAAATATGTCACCCCAACAAAGGGATGCATCACGATCGGCGGTTCGGTTACAGTACCAGCGAGGATCGCCGCCGATGCTGCCGAAGTGGCCTCGCTGGGTGGGGGCATCTGGGGGTAGCGCTCATAATCCAAATCGTGTAGCAAGCCTGCCGTACCCCACATATCAGCGTCGGCATGCTGCAGCTGAGCAAAATGCTGCATCGATGCCGCAACAGCATAGCAATGCTTGCGTAAACTCTCCGACTGTACCCATTCGTGCAGAATCTCAAGCGCGCGTTCAGTTAAGTTGGCCATCCTTCCAATCCTTTACGTCGTAACTTTGGGCGTGGAACGCGGGCTGCGCATACGCCAGGCATGGTACAGCACAATTGATCCAGCGACGGCAGCATTGAATGAGGCAATCTGCCCACGCATAGGCAGCTTGATCAGGAAATCACAGCGCTCGCGGGTGAGGCGCGCCAACCCTGGGCCTTCGGCCCCAATAACCAGGGCCAAGGGCATATCCAGGTCAGCGCTGTCGAATTCCTGAGCGCGCTCATCATCTTCGACGCCAATCACCCAGACACCAGCCTTTTGTAATTCCCCTATCGCCTGAACAAGGTTACTAACAACTACGACCTGCAAATGTTCGGTGGCCCCGGAAGAGGCATTCACAACGGCTGGCGTAATCTCGGCGGCGCGGCGGCCAGGGAGTATTACGCCATGTGCGCCTACTATTTCGGCAGTACGCAGCAGCGTACCCACATTTTGTGGATCTTGAAGGTGATCGAGCAGCAAAAGCAAGGCTGGCTCGTGGCGGGCCTCGGCCAGCGCCAGGCAATCGCTTAGTTCGGCATAGGGGTACGGCCCACACTCAAGCGCTACCCCCTGGTGGTTGGCATCACGTAATCGTCGGTCAAGCTCCTGCCGCTCGACCCGTGTTACGGCTACGCCACTTTTCTCCGCAAGCTTTACGACTTCGCCGAGCGTGCCAGCTTCCTGCGCACCCGACGAAACCAATAATCGTTGAAAGGAACGCCGCCCGGCCCGGAGTGCTTCACGTACAGCATTACGGCCATATAGAACATCGGTCATTATGTTAACCCTATCCTTACAATTCTGCCGAGTAGTATACCATGGGAGAACAGCAGTACTTCAGCAATGTCGGCGCATAACAATAAGGCTTACGCTATTGCGTTGTTTCCCAGCTCAACACCTCTGTCTGCCCATGGCAGCACGGTATTCGTCTACGCTTTGTGTGCGGTTTGCCGCACAGCCGCGCCGCGCACCGCATCATCAAGCGAAGCAAGTATAAGCCCTAAACAATACGGCCACCGAGGTTCTTCTCGATGGCCGCATAAGTGCGATAAGTTATCAGGTGGGGTACTACTTCGGTGGCATGTAAGGCGAGCCAACCGCAATATATCCGTAACCACGCTCTGTCAGCTCATTGTAGTCAGGAATCATGCGGCGTCCGTCGATTACCAGGAACGGCGGTTTGACCGCCTGCTCGATTGTGCGCGAGAGACCACGGAACTCTTCCCAGTCGGTCGAGATAAACACCATATCCGTTCCGGCCAGAGCTTCCTTAGCGCTCTTGTAATAGCTAATCTTCTCAAATAGGTGATTATTCTCTGGGTTGAAGAAGCGCTTGGCCTCGGCAGTGGCTACCGGATCATACGCGCGAATTTCGCTCACGCCACGCGCCAGCAGGGTTTCAACAACTTTAAGCGACGAAGCATCGCGCATGTCGTTGGTACGCTGCTTGAATGCAAGCCCGAGTAGCGCAACTTTCTTCTGGTTGAACCGCGCGCCTGCCTCGCGGCTAGCTCGGTCAATCAGGTATGTTTTCTGATACTCGTTGATGTTATATACCGATTGCAATACATCAGTAGGCTGCCCAGCGCTCTTTAGCTGGTAGATCAGCGACTGAATATCCTTCCCAAAGCACGAACCACCGGCACCATTTGATACATATGACCCCCAGGTGCTAATGCGATTGTCGGCAGTTACACCGCGCTTCAGGTCTTCCATACGAATATTCGCGAACGTTTCGCCCAGGCGCGCGCCAACTCCATTCCAGAACGAAATATAAGTAAGCAGCAACGTATTGGCGACATACTTTATCGCCTCAGCCGTCTCAGGGGTAGTTTCGATATAGCGAATGCGAACGTGGTTCACGAATTGCGAGTAGATCCGGCGGATGATACGGAAATCCTCATCAGTATCGGCACCCACCGTAACCCGATCGGGGCGGCGCGATTTCTCTACCGCATCGCCTTCAGGCAGAAACTCGGGGTTGGAAGCGACACCAGCATTCGGCACATTATACTCATGGAGTTTGCGCTCAAGCTGGCGGGCGGTGCCAATCGGCACCGTGCTTTTATTGATCAGCACAATGCGGCGCGTATCTGCACGCTTCGCAAGCAACGTACAAATATGGTCAACCGCTTTGAAATAGAAGCTCAAATCAGATGAGCCATCCACATTTGGCGGCGTTGGCAAGCACAAGAAAATTGCATCGGTACCTTCAATAATACCTTCGAGATCACTTGAGAAGAACAAATAGCGATCTTTGTTTTCTGCAATAATTTCTGCAAGCCCAGGCTCATTGACGTAGTGGTTGATCTGCTCGGCCTCGCCTGAACGATAGGCGTTAAGCTTTTTCTCGTCGATATCGTAGGCATACACCTCGTGGCCGTACTCAGAACAAACCGCTGCATGAGTCAAACCCACAAATCCTGTTCCGGCAACAATGATTTTCATTGTATCTCCTTGAATAAAATTGAATAAAGCGATAACGCTACGTCATGCCCTATCGCCTTGCGCCCAACACCGCGTCGTGCGGTGCAGCAAACACTTTATCTTCTTTGCTGGAAGTCCCCGATCAACATTGAGGGGTATACGCACACACCGACATGATACCGTAATTCCTACCGAAAAGGTATGAAGCTACCGGGGTAGGTAGTTTGCAGTTTCTTAATATTCGTAGTACGGCAGCCCCATACATAAAACGCGCGCCAGGCCTGGTTTTAAGCGCGGCATGAGCAACAGCCATCACTGTTCGTTGCATTCGCCGAATGGTGATGGCTGTTGCGAGCCTTCTAGCTTAGGGCATCACTTGATTGCTTGCACAACCAAGTTATCAAAGGCTACCGTCACATTCGGCTTGTCGAAGGTGTTGACCACAATTGCCGCCTTGCCGCGCGAGAATGTCGAATCGCTTACTTCATCGAGGAGCTGGTCGTTAGCATAGAGACGAATACTATCGCCCTGGGTTTCAACCCGCAATGTATTGAGCTCGCCCGGCCCCTTAATCGCCGACGATTTCGTCCAATCAATGAGCTGCTTGAGCTCATCGTTATCATAGAGATCAAGGCTGTAGCTGCCATCACCAGCTACCGTGAAGATGTAGAAATTTTTATCGTCTTGATAATGGAAGATCAGACCTGTAGCGCTCTCGGGTGGCCCATCGAGAGTGGTATCAACCGAAATAGCTACATTCCCATAATCGCCCCGCATCGTCTTCCAGAGAATGAGCTTGGGCTGTTTCACCTTAACGGTGTATGTGCCATCGGCAAATGCATACACTGCATTGTCGGTTTCACCATCCTCAAAGCTACTCTCACTGGCGCTATCGAAGGTATCGCGCAGCAGCACGGCCCCGCTGCCGCCGCCGCTGCCTGCTTCAGCAGTTGCTGCAGGCTCAGGCGTGGGCGCGATGTCCTCCGGCGTTGGCTCAGTAGTCTCTGGTGTCGGCAGGTCGATCTCGAAAGTAGGAATCGGTGCAAAGGTTGGGAAGGATTCAGCCGTGCCAATGCCAGCGGCAGCGGCAGTTGAAAGTGCATTGCCAGCCTGACTTGCTGCGCGGTTGATCAGGATATATGCCCCGGCTGCGAGCGCAATACAGGCCACCACACCAATACCGGCAATAATACCGATAATTTTCCAGATATTATTGCCGCCTGATTTTGGCGGTGGTGCAGCCGCACCAGGCGGAAGATTGGCACCGGGGTAGCTCGCACCGGGGTAAGATGCACCCGGATAGCTTGGCTCCGATGGCGTGAGCGGCGTGGTCGGCGGAAGCTGGCCTCCCGATGGCGGCGGTGCCGGATCCGCTGGAAACTGTGATGGCGGGATCGGGGCTGGCCCGGCCAGAATTGTTTTTTCGGGCTGGGCTGGGTTGGCCGCAGGCGGGACGTTGGGAGCGGGTGCATCGACTGACGGCAAGATCACCGTCTCTTTGCCAGTAGGCTGGCGCGGTGGCGCTGCTGGCGGTAGTTCGGGCAAGCGTGCACCACAGTTGCCACAAAAGCGTTCACCGGGCTTGAATTCGTTATTGCAGTTCGGGCAGTGTTGCATAATGTAAAAACTCCCTTTGTGCGAGTATGTTTTTCTTCATGACGTATACCGGATGGGTTTGGCCTCAAGATGCGCGGTATTACCGTTGAAGAATCTGACGGAGCGCGCCGAAGAACCGCGCATTTTCGGCGTCGGTGCCAAATGAAATCCGGATGTAGCCAGGTATGCCCCAGCCACTCAGCGGCGTTACGGTGAACCCAGCCTCCATCAGCGCAGCCGTTACTGCCATATCATCGCCCACGTGCGCCGCAATGAAGTTCGTTTCGCTAGCAATTGGCGCAAGATCCAGCGCGTGCAGCTCATTCATAAACTGCGCGCGGCAGGCATTGGCATGCGCTCGGCTGCGCACCACGTGGGCTTCGTCGGCCAGCGCCGCCAGCCCGGCAGCCTGGGCAAGTGCATTGACATTGAAGGTTGGGCGTGCGCGCTCCAGGTAGTTCATCACGGTGGGATGCCCAAAAGCGTAACCCAGCCGCAGGCCAGCCAGACCATAGATTTTTGCAAACGTGCGCAGCAGAATCAAATTCTCACGGCCGTTGCGCAGCTTAGCTAACAGATCGGGGTAATCTGTACGCTCAACAAACTCGATATATGCCTCATCAGCGACAATCAGCACATCATCAGGCACTTCGGCAAGCAGCTGGCGTATCTCGGCAGCAGTGTTGGTGGTACCAGTCGGGTTGTTAGGGTTGCAGAGGAACAAAAGCCGGGTACGATCGGTGACTGCGCCCGCCATTGCGCTCAGATCATGCGTAAAATTGCGCAGTGGCACACGCACCGGCTGCCCGCCCATTTCAATCGTGCGGAGGTAGTAGCTAATGAACGAGCCGTGCGCCATTACTGCCTGGTCGCCTTCGCGTAAAAAGGCAAGCGCCAGCAGAAACACCATTTCATCGGAGCCGTTGGTACATAACACCATCTCAGGTGGTAGGCCAAAACGCGCGGCAATGCCTTCGCGCAGTGCAACCGAACCAGCATCGGGGTAGCGATGCACCTGAGTAGCAGCCTCGTGCAACGCGGCCAGGGCACGCGGCGACGGGCCAAGTGGGTTTTCGTTCGACGAAAGCTTTACGACACCAGCAGGCTGTTGGCGAATAAGTTTTGGCGGCTTATAGGGCGGAAGCGTAGCAATATGCTGCTTGTAGTGCATGGCGCTCCTTTGCATACTATAGCGCGATACTCAACCGGCCATAATGGTGTGTAGCTGGTCGCACTCACGGGGTAGGGTAAAGAAAAAGGTGGTGCCATGACCTTCACGGCTTTCGACCCAGATAGCACCACCATGGCGCAGTACAAACTCGCGGCTAAGGTACAGGCCCAGCCCCAGCCCTTCGGCGCGCCGCTCGCGGCCACGGGCATAGCGCCGAAACAAGCGATTGAGCTGGTCTTCGGGGATGCCTGCGCCCTGGTCGCAAACGGCAATCAATACCTGGATACTCTGCAGAGACCCGTCGGCGGGTAATGGATAGGTGGGATGCTGGGCGGCAATCCTGGCGACGCTCATCTGGCCGAGCCGTACCTGAATATCGGTACCGGGGCCGCTATAGCGAATTGCATTGCCAACCAGGTTCGTAAGCACTTGCCGAATACGCAGCGAATCGCAGCACACACATAGCTCGGCGCTCTCGCTTTCGAGTATCAGCATGCGGTCGCCAGCGCTCGGGCGCTGTTGTTCAAGCACCTGTTCGGCCAACGAAACCAGGTTGATAACCTGCACCTGCAAGCTCACCTGCCCGGCGTCAATGCGCGATACGTCGAGAATGTTATCAACCATACGCAGCATGTGGGTTACTTGCTGCGCTAATACATTCAGGCCGCGTAGTTCAGCAGAATCTTCTTCGCTACGGCGCTGCTCGCGGCGCACCAACAAATCGGTGTAGCCGCGTACTGCCGCGAGCGGGCTGCGCAGCTCGTGAGCAGCCACCGCCAGAAAGTCATCTTTTGCGCGCTCAAGCTTCTGGCTCGTCGTGACATCGCGAAAAATTGTTACCGCGCCATCAACATTATTTTCATCGTCGTAGACGGGTGCGCCGCTGAAGCTGAGCACAGTATCTTGCCCACTGGCGCCATAAGTTAATACCCGATAATCATGGAAGACTTCGCCCGAGAGCGCACGCGCCAGCGGCAGCCGTTCTACTGGCAGCGGGTTGCCTTCAAGATCGCGGATTGCATAGAAATCGGGCATTTCAATCAGGGGTTGCTCGGCCGGCAATCGCTCGACGGAAAGAAGTTCCATTGCCGATTGGTTGCCCAGCACCAGCCGCCCTTCGCGGTTGCACAGCACGACTCCTTCGGCGATGCTGTTAATGACGGTAGCAAGTTTCAGGCGCTCGGTGCGGGTATCCTGGTACAATCGCACGTTCGCAATCGCTAACCCAAGCTGGCTGCCCATGGTCATTAATGCCGGGATATCAACGCGCTCGCGCAAATCGGACTGGCCGTAAGCACCGATTACCCCTACGACGGTGCCACCAGCTAGCAATGGTAAATACACACAGCTGGTAAATCCCGTATCGAGGAGTAATTCTTCGGTATCTTCTGGAATAAGTGGGCGGCTAATCGTCTGGCCGTAGCGCACGGCTTCTTCGTATGGCGAATGGAGTACCGGTGCCGCCTCGTGCAGTCGCACGAAGCGTTCGGGCAGGCCGCGCTGCACGGCAATTGAAAGTTCGGCGCGTGAAAGATCGTGTAAGAGTAACATGCCCGCCGAGGTACCAAGAACGTGAAGAATTACTTCAAACGCATTGCTTAATAATTCTTCCAGATCGGCAGCCATACTAACGACCGTACCGATGGCGCCAAGTGCCTCAAGCCGGTACTGGTGATCTTGCATCTGGGCGTGCAATTGCGCATTATTGATCGCGCCTGCCGCAAGGTCGGCGAATGTTTGCAGCATCTGAATGTTGTGCTGGCTTTGCACGGCCTGCGCTGTCGTGTAGAACAGTTCGAGCACGCCAAGCACTTGCTTCCCGATATGCAACGGTAACAGAACTACCGCCTCGTGAGGCGGTAACAGCGCCACCACAGCGCGCATATCATCGTACACCCGTGGGCTAACCCGGTAGGCGCGCTCGGCATACCGCCCCGCACCTTCAATAATCGTCACTTCATTGCGCTGCCATACACTGCCTGCTAGGCCATCGCCGGGGCGCAAGAACAAACGATTGAGCAGGTTGGCATCCGGTGCCGCAGCAAGGCCAGAGAACGAGCGAATTTGCAGGCCCCCCTGCTTATCTTGCAGCCAGAGCAACCCTGCTTGCACATCGGGGACAACATTGACGAACTGTTGAACCAGGCTCGTTATCAGTTCGTGGGGGTCGAGGATAGAGATGAGGTGGGTTGAAACATTCAAAATATCATTAAGTACCTGGGCGCGCCGAGCTATATCTTTAGTTTGAAGGGTTCCATCACGTTTGCTATGTTGTCGTGCAGTTTTGGAAGTCATGGTCACCCCATTTGGTCGCTATAGCGCTGCTCTGTAGGTAGGAATAAGCGAATGATGTTCAGCATTCCCAAACCACAACATTCCTGGTATTTCAGCAATTCTATCCGCGAGGTAAACCACACCGGCGCGTTACCCTGGTCGGTTCTCAGCTCTGGTTCGAGTAAAACATGCTACCAACAATACCACAGCAATCATATTTCTGTATTATGCGGACTGATTATAGCACGAGCAATTACGAATGAGAACCCTAACTATCCCTCAGCAGCACTTGTGCTATCATTACACTATGCCTTCTATTCACCCGGCCCGAACACAATTACGCGCAGTATTGCGTCAGCCCGAGCCACAGCTTAACCTGGCCGAGGCAGCATTATGTATTGCCTGGGAAGACCAGGGTATAGCAATGCTGCCCGCCGCGCTACGCGAACTCGATAGTTTAGCGGCGGCGGCTGAGGCTTGGTTACCTGCCGCTGGCAAGCCGCGCGAGGTTGTACTGGCACTCAATCGTTTTCTGTTTAGTGAGATCGGCTTTCGCGGCAATACCTGGAATTATAGCGACCCAATCAACAGCTTCCTCGATCAGGTACTCGCTACGCGTGCAGGGCTGCCAATCACCTTGTCAATTATCTATATGGAAGTAGGATGGCGGCTGGGGCTGCCGGTTTCGGGCGTGGCGTTACCCGGGCATTTTCTGGCACGCTACACTGGGCCTAACGAAGAGCTGTTTATTGATGCCTTTAATCGGGGACGATTATGGAGCCGCACCGAGTGTATCACACAGATTACAACGTTTTATCGCGCTGCTGACGCATACTTCGTAAAGAATATTCTCCAACCACCGTCGCACCGTGCCATACTCGTGCGCATCCTGCGAAATCTTAAAAACCTGTATCTTGAACGTGCCAACCTTCCTGCCGCGCTGGCCGCCTGCGAACGTATTGTGCTGATCGACCCAAGCCAACCGAACGACATTCGTGATCGCGGGCTGTTGCGAGCGCGCCTTGGACAAACGTATGGCGCACTGCAAGATTTCGAGCGTTATGCCCACCTGCACCCGCGTGCTGACGACCTATCCTACATTCAGCAGCAGGCCCAACTGCTCGCCCAGCACATGTCGCAGGGCAATTAGCCTGGCGGGCAGGCTATAGCGCGCCCAGTCTACCCTTTCGGCGGGGCGTGGGGCACAAACCCTTCGCCGTGTACCTCTTGCACATCACCAATCACCACAAAAGCATTGGGGTCGGCGCGGCTCACAATGTCATTCAAGAAACTAATTTCTGAACGCGATACCACGCAGAGCAGCACCGCGCGCGCTTCGCCGGTATACGCGCCCTGGCCTTCAAGCATCGTTACGCCGCGCACCAGCTCGTGCAGCAGGGCTTGCGTAATCGCAGCGGGTTGGTCAGTAATAATCAGCGCCTGGCGGGCACCGCTGCCAGCTGCCAGCGTATAATCGAGCGCCACGCTACTAATAAAAGCTACAAGAATGGCATAGAGCACTTTCTCAGGGCCATACGCAAAAAAAGCGACCCCAAAAACTGCCATGTTCATCGCGAGGATGCTGCGCCCAGGCCGCCAGCGAAAACGGCGTTCGAGCAGGCGCGCAATGATATCGACCCCGCCCGTAGTGCCGCGCGCACGAAACACCAGGCCCACGCCCAGCCCATCGAGCAGACCACCATACAACGTATAGAGTAATGGGTCGGCGCTGACGGGCTTGAGATATGGCGCGAGAAGATCGATCGCGAGCGCCATCACCACCGTTGCGTAGATCGTGCGAACGCCGAAGATCAGACCGCCGAGTGCGCGGAACCCGATGATAAACAACGGGAGGTTCGCCAGCAGTGTTACCAGGCCAATCGGCGTACCGATGGTGCTTTGAAGCAGCTGCGCCCCGCCGGTGAGACCACCCATCACTACATCGTTGGGGGTAAGAAACATATTGACCGAGGCCGCAACCATCACGGCTCCGGCGGTGATCATCAAATAATCACGTAGAATCGGCCAGAGGCGTTTCATCTTCCCCTCCCAGCCACAACACAGCAATATGGCACGGTGCGTACCGGCAGCGCGAATGTAGTGAGTGGCCCCACGCGGCTATATTTCGCCATCACGGCCAATATTCCAGCGCAAATAGGCTTCCATAAATGGGTCGAGCGCGCCATCGAGCACGGCTTGCACATTGCTGGTTTCATGCTCGCTGCGGTGATCCTTCACCAGGGTGTAGGGATGCAGGTAGTAGGTGCGCATCTGGCTGCCGAACTCAGCCGAACGATGCTCGCCCTTGAGCCGGGCGCGTTCGTCGCGCTGGCGCTGTAGCTCGCGTTCGAGCAGGCGACCGCGCAATACGCGCATTGCCGTTTCTTTATTTTGCAGCTGCGAGCGCTCGTTCTGGCAGATCACCACAATCTGCTCGGGCGTACCGGGCTTGTAGGTCAGGCGCACCGCCGAGTCGGTGGTATTCACACCCTGGCCGCCGTGCCCACCTGCGCGAAAGACATCCACACGCACATCTTCGGGCTTAATCGCAACCTCAGGCGCATCATCGACTTCGGGCAGCACTTCCACTAGCGCGAACGAAGTCTGGCGGGTATTGCCTGAATTGAAGGGCGAGAGGCGAATCAGGCGGTGCACGCCCGCTTCGGCCTTAGCAAAGCCATAGGCATACGGCCCACGAATTTCGAGCGTAGCGCTTTTGATACCCGCCTCGTCGCCATCGCTCTGATCTACCAGCGCCACCTTAAAATCGCGCGTTTCGGCCCAGCGCGTGTACATACGCAGCATCATCGCAGCCCAATCTTGCGCGTCGGTGCCGCCCATGCCAGCTTTAATTGAGAGGAAGGCATCACGATCGTCGTATGGTGCGCTGAGCAGCAGGTCGATCTCTTGCCGATCCATTGCCTGCACGGCGCGCTGATATTCAGCCGCAATCTCGTCGCGCAGCGAGCTATCGTCTTCGGCATCGGCCAGTGCTTGCAGCTCGATCAGGGTGGTAATCTGTGAATCAAGTGCCTGCCAGCGCTCGTATTCGCCTTTGAGCTGGGTAAGGCGCTGCATGAGGCCCTGGGCTTCCTGGGGGTTATTCCAAAGGGTGGGGTCGGCGGCGCGCTCTTCAAGCGCCGCAATTTGCTGCTGCTTGGCAGCGAGGTCAAAGCCGCCCCCGGACGCTGGTAAAGCGCGCCCGCAGGGCCTCCAGATCGGTCATTTCCACGTCTCTTCTACCCTTTCGTCGGTTACGTTAAAACGGCAGCAAATGCACCAGGTCGTTCTTCTTCGCCGCAACGAGTTCAACGATGGCTGGCAGCGTCGCGGCTACATCCTCGTGCAATACGATATCGGCATGTGGATCAAGGTATGTGTCGCCCTGATTCACAATAATCAAGCGCGCGCCGCGCCGCTGCGCAATGATCGGCAGCTCGCACGCGGGCGCAACTTCAAGCGAGGTGCCTGCAACCAATATTACATCGCAATGCTGGGCCGCGCGTTCGGCCAGCCAATAGAGCCCGCGCGGTAGTAGCTCATCAAACAACACCACATCGGGCTTGAGCAACCCGCCGCACTGGCAATGCGGAATTTTACCGCGCTGAATCTGCGCCAACACCGGCGCGCCTGGCATCACCTTGTCACATTCGAGGCAGGTGGCACTACGCAGATGCCCATGCAATTCGAATACTTCGCGCGAACCGGCACTCTGGTGCAGCCCATCGATGTTCTGCGTCACTACCGCCACTTGCTTGCCAAGCTGCGCAAGCTGCGCCACCGCCAGGTGGGCCGGGTTCGGTTGGGCCGCGCCAATGGTACGCAACACCGGGCGCACCCATTCGAAAAAGCGGCGAGGATTGCTGCGAAAGCCCTGTAACGAAGCAACCTCCATCGGGTTGGCTTGATGCCACAGCCCGGCATCGCTGCGGAAATCGGGAATACCCGACGGACGGCTGACGCCTGCGCCGGTAAGCACAACGATCCGCTGAGCGTCGCGCAGCAACTGCGCGGCATGCTCGATGCCATGCTGATGCACCATTGCAGTATCCTCCCCACAAGCGGTAAACGCATGCTACCATGCGGCGTCGCTTTCGTCCAATCACCCCTACTATGAAGTGCTGTCATCGGTGGCTGGGGCCGCAATCTCGGTTGGCATGCCGCGCATCACCAGCACGCGCTGGCCGTTGTGCTGCCATTCCTGCACCAGGTAGCCCGGCGCGCCCAGGCGGGTTGGCAAGGCGTCAAGCGTCGGCAGCTGCGCGGGAACCTGCTGCTCGACAAAATCGACGAAATGGTATTTGCCCAGCTGCACCACGCTATTAATCTCGGGCGGGTGGCGTTCAACCACAATCTGGACTTGCGCTTCGGCGGGCGGCAGCACATCATCGGCAAGCAGAAAAATGTAGGGGCGACCAATCGTGCGCGTGTCAACTAGCACCTGGTCGTAGGCGCGCGCACGCGCAATCACCAGGCGCATCGCATCCAGCTCGCTATCGGCGAAATACCAGGTCAATTCCGATTCGGCGCGGTGGATGGTGAGTAGCTCGCGGAACCAGATGCTCGATTGCCAGCCAAGCGCGGCCAGCAGGGCCACCGTAGCCAACGCACGGCCCCATGTGCGCCCGGCGCGCGGCAGCTGGCCCAGCGCCCACCACCAGCCGCCCGCGCCCAGCCCGGCAAGGATGGCATACAACGGCGCAACCGTCGCACCGCGAAAGGCGTGCGGATTGCCCGACGTAAGGCTGGCGGGCAGCGGCGCGACCAGCAGCATCAGCAGCAGGAAGAGCCACACCTGGCGCGGCGCTGTTTCGGCCCGTCCCACCACCCGGCGGCGCACGAGCAGCACGAGCAGCCCCAGCAGCAGCAGCGCTTCGGCCCCCAGCGCCAGACCATGCCCAAGCACGCCCTGCACAATTTTGCGCAGCCCACCGCTGCCATAATACAGGTCGGGCTGAAAGTAGACACGGTAGTTCTGCCACCACAGGCCCAGCCACTGGCCGAACGAATCGGCACGCAGCGCCACTAGCTGCAAGCGCGCGCTACTATCGGGGTTGAAGAGCGTGCTGATGGCAAATGGCAGCCAGAGCAGGCCCAGCAGCAGCGCGGGCAGCAGCCAGCGCCCGATCGCGCGCCAGCCGTGACGTTGCACCGCCAGCAGCGTGGCTACCAGCATCAGCAGCGGCACCGCCAGCTTGAGCGTTGGGTAGGCATATAGGGCCAGGCCCGCCGCGCCCGCCAGGAACAACCCATCGGCGCGCCGCCCGTTGCGCACAAAGCGCACCGCCGCCCATAGGCTTAGCCCCCACATCGTTGCCACCAGCGCGGGAGGAATGGCGACCCGGCCCAGGTAAATTTGCCAGGGCGACAGCGCGGCCACCAGCGCCGCACCGAGCGCCGCCGCTGGCAGCTTCAGCTCGTTCACCAGGCCATAGATCACCGGGATAGCCAGCGCGCTGAACACCGCCACCACCACGCGCGCTACCAGCGGCTGCGGCCCAAACATCGCCACCCAGGGCAGCAGCAGGTAGGTGAGCAGCGGCGCGATCCAGTCGCCATAGCCCTCGAAGGCGGCGAGCGGCAGGAAGTGCCCAAGATGATCGTGGGCAGTGCGCGCCAGGTGCCAGGCATCC
>JAFEAS010000070.1 GCA_018266315.1 Chloroflexi bacterium SZAS-1
TGTCATTGTCATCCTTCAAGCATTCACAGGTACAGGCAGGTCGTGTATACTCAGAATAGCGAAGCTACAGCTTGCTGCATGATAGAGGCGCTGCCGATGATCAGCAAGGATTCTGCCGAACATTATACCTGGGGCGCAGGCTGCAACGGCTGGCGGCTGGTAGACCAGCCCGGACTGAGCGTAATTCATGAGCGTGTGCCGCCTGGCGCATTTGAGGTACGCCACTTCCATCAGCAGGCGCGCCAATTCTTTTTTGTGCTCGCTGGTACGGCAACGCTCGAGCTGAATGGCACCCGCGAAACACTTGGCCCACATCAGGGCATTGAGATATCGCCTGGCGCGCCTCACCAGCTGCTCAACCTTTCGAATAGCGATATTGAGTTTCTCGTCATTTCGCAGCCCACCACCCGCGGCGACCGTGTTGTTGGCGGCGGGGATGGATAACAGGTGGCGCGTTGCTTCATTGCTGATTTAGCGATACTACCTTATTGCTTTTACCGTTGAGGTAGGCGCATTTGATGGACGAATTTCAAGCATACCGGCCGTTAGTATTCTCGATCGTACCCAGGCAATGCCCTCGGTTCTCAACCCCGAGAAACTTGCGTACCTGATGCAGCAACGACAGAATCATAGCGAGTAACTATGCAGCAACTAGGGAAATATCAACTTGGGCAGCTCCTTGGGCAGGGCGGTATGGGCGCAGTGTACCGCTCATTTCACCCGGTGCTCAACCAGCCTGTCGCGGTGAAGGTGATGCAAAACACGCTCGCCGCCGACCCACAAGCACAGCAGCGCTTTCTGCGCGAAGCCCAGGTAGTAGCGGGGCTAGCCCACCCCAACATTGTCAATATTTTTGATGTTGATATTCAGGATGGCCGACCCTACATTGTGATGGAGTACCTCGACGCGGGCAGCCTCGCCGACCGATTGCAGGCCGGGCCGCTCACGCTGGCCGCGGCGCTTCAGCTTGCCGCGCCGCTAGCGGATGCTCTTGAGTACGCGCATCAGCGTGGCCTGGTACACCGCGATCTGAAGCCCGCGAACGTGCTGCTGCGCCCCGATGGCAGCCCGGTACTCGCCGATTTTGGGCTGGCGCGCCCGGTGCAGGCCGATAGCGCTGCCCAGATCACGGCCACGGGCGCGGTGATGGGCACCTTAGCCTATATGGCTCCCGAGCAGTTCAGCGGGCAGCCAACCGACGCACGCGCCGATATTTACTCATTTGGGGTTATGCTCTACGAAATGCTGACCGGTCGCCTGCCCTTTACCGGCGACTCGGCGCAGATTATGTATGGGCATTTACAGCAGCCGCCACCGTCGCTGCGCGTCGCCCGCCCCGACCTCCCCGAGGCAATTGAACAGCTCGTGCAGCGTATGCTTTCGAAAGACCCGGCCTGGCGGCCACAGCGCATGGCCGAGGTTGCGAGCGCACTGCGTGCCATTACCGCAGGAACCGCAGCCACCGGCCCGACGGTGCAAGCGCGGCCTGCCACCAACCCCACGCTCGCGGCACAGCCCGGCCCCACGGCAGCGCGCGGGCTGGTGCTCGGGCTGGCAGCAGGCGGAGTAGTACTCGTTCTCGCCATCGTGGCAGCCGTGTTGGTCGTGCTACCACTCCGCCGCAGTGCTACGAACAGCACTCCCACTGTCATTGCAACTGTGGCACTCCCGCGCGCCACCGTCGCCGAGTTCGATCCGCCTGCAACCGCGCGGCCATCGCCCACATCGGTGCCGCTCGCCGAAGTACCCGCAGCGCTGCTGAATGCGGCGCAAGCGGTTGGCCCCGAGCCATTCAGCATTGGCGGGGTAAGCGTGCGCAAAGATACTGACACCGTCTGGTTTTTCGGCGAGGTGCGCAACGATGCCAAAGAGGCGCGCGAAAGTGTTGAGGTGCGCGTCATCCTGCGCGATAATGCCAAGCAAGAAGTTGGCAGCAAGCGCGGCTTCGTCGATCAGCACTACCTCAAGCCCGGCGAAGTCGCGCCTTTCAGCATACTGTTCACTAAAGACGATAGGACGCCGCCCTTCACGACCTATGATTTCGAGGTTATCAGCAAGCCCGCCGATTTTCAGCTCGGCTATTCGTACCGTGAGCTCACGCTTTCGGATGTGCGCGCGCAGCGCACTGATCTTGGCTTTATCGAAGTACAGGGGCGCGTGCAGAATAGCGGGGAACAGCCAACCAAATTTGTGCAAGTATCGGCGATCTTCTACGATGCCCAGGGGAAGGTAGTAGGAACCAGCTCGGGGTTTGCCCAAACGCCAAACGATGATCCGCTGGCCGCCGGGGCGACTGCGCGTTTTGAGATTTCGGCGGTGGTGTTCAGCGCGCCGCCTACGCGCTATCGCCTGTTTGTCGAGGGCAGCCAGATCAGCTAGTCTTCGCGCATCACTACCGAACCAAACACGGCGCTCAGCCCAACCAGAATTAGAATACCCGGCCACCACCAGCCAGTAGCGGCAAGCACTGCAATCCCAATCATCCACATAGCTCCCTGGATCGCGCCCAGACGCGCGGCGGGGCTATTCGCATGTGCCAGCCCACTCAACAGCGACGACAGCCCAATAAGCACCAAAATACCCGGCCACCACCAGCCGTTTAGCGCAATGATACCCAGGCCAATCAGCCATACCCCACCGGTCAGGCCATCCCAGCTAATGGTTGGGCGCGCTGGCGCTGACCCAGCGGCCACCGGCTGGTTATGGGTGGGAACCAGCGGTGCCGAGGGTTGTGGTTGCGCGAGTAGCGGCGGGGGCAGTGGCTCTGCCACTGGGCGCGCCGCTAAGGCCCGCCCACAGCGCACACAGAAATCGGCACCTACCGGGTTACGGGTGCCACAAGCCGTACACATCGGGCCATCGGCTGGCTCGGGCAAGCGCTCGGTGGGACCAGTGGTTGCTAGTGGGGCGGGTGCCCCACACTCAATGCAGAAGCGACCGTCTTCGGGGATGTCGGCATCGCACTGCGTACAGCGCATCAGCTATCCTCCTCTTCGCGGCGTTGGAGCTGTTCGGCATTCTGGCGTTGCACCCACAGCGGCGGCACGCCATACAGCGCGCGCTGCATATCGGTGATACGCGGATCGACCTCGCCCAGCGACCACCGCCCGTTTTCACGCACAAACTGTGTGCCAAAGCGCTGAGGTTTGCCGCGCCCCAGCAACGAACGATCCCATGCGGCAGCAATCACCGACCAGGCGCGCGGTTCGCCCAGCACACTGGCGCGCTGACCAAACGTTTTTGCCAGCTCAAAGTGGGCAATATCATCGCCATATAGCATAACCAGCGCAGCAAAATAGTTATCTTGGGCTGAACGGAGCGCGCCCTGACCATACAGTGCCAGCACGCGCTCGCGCCGCTCGCGCCCACGCCGCGTGCGCTCGTCGCCGGTTGTGTCGAGGTCGTTGATTTGCTCTTCTGCTAGCCGTTCAAGCTCGGCGCTTGGATCCTCGAAGCCGCGTGGCTCCATCCCGCACCTCCTGCGCCGCTGAGCACTTTGCCGCTGCAGCGCCCGTTCGTCGCGTACATTATAGCACGCGCACTGGCAATATTACCCTGGCGAGGTGATGCTATAATGCTAGCGCGTCGTGGTTGCCACGACAAAGATGTTCAAGCTACTGGGGAGTACGCATGGGCCTGTATACCAGCCGCCACCCAATCGCACGTATTGGGCTGCCCTCGCGCCTGTTCCTGGCGTTTGTGCGCTTCTATTGCCGCCTTGAAATTGATGGTATCGAACATGTGCCTACCAGCGGCGCATTTATGCTGGCCTCGAATCACGCAAGCCATGCCGATACCGCAGTAATCTTTTCGGCACTGCCACGTGCCCTACGCAAGCGCGTCGTTGCAGCAGCTGCTCAAGAGTATTTTTTTGATAATGGGTTTCGCCAATTTATTTCGCGGGTATTGTTCAACACCATCCCAGTGCCGCGCAAAATTACCACCTCCGCCGACCCACTACGGCATGTGGTGCGGGCACTGCGCGAAGGGTATGGCGTCGTGCTCTACCCCGAAGGTACGCGCAGCCGCACCGGCGAGCTAGGGCCGTTCCGTAGCGGCATTGGGCGGCTGGCGGCAGAATTCCCCGATGTGCCGATTATTCCGGTATGGCTCGAAGGCACTGCGCGGGTGCTGCCCACAAAAGGGCTGCCCATCCCGCGCCCGGTGAAAGTAAAGGTGCAATTTGGCGAACCGCTTAAGAACGAGCAAGCATGGTTAACCAATAAGCGCACCTGGAAAGTTGTGTCGAATCGGGTGCGCGATGCCGTGATACGGCTGCGCTCGCGCGAGCAACCCCCGGGCGAACCATAGGCAGCCACTAATCAACCTCGGCATTATTGCCCGACATATACAAAAAGCTCGCCCACATGCCGCGCGACGAGCGGTAGAATGCGATTGGGAACAACACCGCAAACGCCCCTAGCCCCAGGAGTAGCGGCAGCAGCGGTACCGTTGTAGTAAGCCCAAACACAAACGAGCAAACCGTGATGACGGCGAGCGTGACGACGGTATTGATCGCCATGCCGCCGGTTATTTCGCCAACCGCACGCTCAAATTCAAGCCCGCACTGTGGGCAGGTGCGGTGCATGGTAAAGCCGCGCTCGAACATTGCTCCCCGGTGGCAGCGCGGGCAGCGCAGCCGTAAGCCATCGAACACGGCGCGGATGAAACGCAACATGACATATGCTCCTTCTGGCTATGCTGCGCTATTATAGCGCGCTTCAGCCCAATGAGCCCTACAACCACCGATCGCTTTCCCCCGGTTCATTCCATATAGTGTTGACACCAGCACCTGCGCGTGGTATCGTACCGCCCGTTACAATCATGATTGCTAGGGGTGCCAGGTGAGCCTGGCTGAGAGCGCGGCCCAACCGATGCCGCTGACCCTTCGAACCTGACCTGGGTTATACCAGCGTAGGGAAGCGCCAGCGCGACACAGATCGCTGACTATGCTCCCAGGTCAGCGATCTTTTTATGTGTGCCTTGTGGCACCTCGTCAACAAGGGAGATGTTCATGAACCGACGAATGATTGCCATGCTACTGTTCGGGCTACTGCTCGCCGCCTGCGGCAGCCAGGCTAGCACGAGCACACCTACCACTGCGCCAGCCGCAGCCACCAACGCACCCGCACCCACTGCCATTGCCGATACTGCTACCGCAGCCCCAGGTGCCGAAACCACCACGCTTACTATTATGACGCACGATAGCTTTAGCGTGAGCGAAGCGGTGCTCAAAGCCTTCGAGCAGCAAAACAATGCCAAGGTCGAAGTCCTAAAATCAGGTGATGCGGGCCAGGCACTTAACAAAGCTGCCCTCAGTAAAGACGCCCCACTCGCGGATGTGTTTTTCGGCGTCGATAATACCTTCCTTACGCGCGCGCTCAAGGTGGGTATTTTCGAGCCTTATGCCGCTCCGGCGCTTGGCCAGGTACCTGCACAATATAAGCTCGACCCCAGCAATAGCCTGCTGCCAATTGACTATGGATTCGTGGCGATCAACTACGACAAAGCTTACCTGGAAAAGAATAATCTAACCCCACCCGCAACACTTGAAGATCTGACGAAGCCCGAATGGAAGGGCAAGCTCGTGGTGGAAAATGCCGCCACCTCCTCGCCGGGGCTGGCCTTCCTGCTGGCAACGATCGGGCACTTCGGCACCGAAGGCAGCTACACCTGGCTCGATTACTGGAAGGCTCTGCGCGCCAATGATGTGCTGGTCGTTGATGGCTGGAGTGATGCCTACTATACGCAGTTCAGCGGATCCAGCGGGCAGGGGCCGCGCCCGCTGGTAGTATCGTATGCCAGCAGTCCGCCCGCCGAAGTGTTCTTCAGCGAGGGCAAGCTTACCGAGCCGCCAACCGCAGTGATGGCTGGAGGTAACTTCTTGCAGATCGAGTTTGCTGGCATTCTAAAAGGAAGCAAGCACCGCGCGCTGGCCGAGAAGTTTATCGACTTTATGTACAGCAAGCCGTTTCAGGAAGACATGCCGCTGCAAATGTTCGTTTATCCAGTCCTTCCCGGCAGTGCCCTACCCGAGGTGTTCACCAAGTTTGCGGCGGTGCCTGCGCAGCCAATCAGCGTTCCACCCGAGCAGATCGACCAGAACCGCGAGCAGTGGCTCGATGCCTGGACCAAGGCGGTGCTGCGCTAGCTCGTTACGACTGCCGCGAGCTGCGTGGCGGCTGGCACGCAAGTTGCTAATGTGTTCATTGGTTTGTACTGCGGCGCTTTTATTCCAGCGTTGAAGGTAAAAATCGAACTACTGGACGCCGCACCCAATTCTGGTATCATGAGCATTGTGCTAACAAGGCTGTGTTAGCCCTAAGAGGAGGATGTACTTCGATGGAAGACAAAGGTTTCATCAAATATCTGGGTGTACTCGTGGCAGTTGGATTAGCCGCGTTTGGCATTACCAAGCTGCTGCAGCGACCACGCAAACCGCGCAGTTTCCGCGAAGACCCAATCGGCGCACTGAAAGATCATAGCGAGATTGTGGCGAGCAAGGCCCAGGCCGCTGGCGAAGACGCGATTGAGCGACTGCAGGCCACACTGGAAGAAATTCGTGACCGGCTACCGGATGTGAACAGCAAGCAATTCCGCCGCACGCGTAAAGACCTGAACAAGCGCGTAGCCGACCTGAGCAGCCAGGCCCAGGATCTGGTGAAAGAGCTGCGGGCGAATGGCATGTTCAACCGCTAAGCTTCGTAGATGTATTTCATGCGTAGGCCCGCTGTGTTACGCACAGCGGGCCTACGTGTTTGTAAAGCCTTAGAGCAAATAAACGCAGCAACCAATAGATTATGCCAGCTGCCGCCAATCGGCGGGGCGGCTAAGCGAACCCGCAATAATATGCACACCCGAGAATACTAGCCCCAGCGTGCCCAGTAACCCAATTGCCCCGGCCCACGATTGCGCTTGCAGCAAGAGCGCCGTGTAGAGCGGTGCACCAAGCAAACCATAGACCAGCAAGCTCAGCGCAAATGGGATGGGTAGCACAATCCACAGCAGGCTGGTGAGCGAATAGCGCCGCGTTAGTAGCAGCGCCGCGAGCACTCCCAGGCTCAGCAGCCCGCTCATCAGCGCCGAAAGCAGCTGCTGCGGCACCCCCAGCGGCAGCAACACATTCCCAAGGTATAAGAGCCAGCCCTGCCGTTGAATGATCAGCTCTAGCAGCAGGTGATACGCCACAAAGAGCGAGAATGTAAGAATATTGGTGACATAGGTAGGGAACCACCAGCGATGCCGATAGAGGTAAAACACCACTAGCGCAGGCAACAGGCTCAGCCACGCCCCGAAAAATACCGGCTGCGGCAGCGCATATTCTTGCAGGCGGGTTAACGATTGTAGCCGCTCGTCGATATGCAGGCGATACACTGCGGCCATGGTTGGGTTGTAGCTAAAGCCATACAAAGCCTGCCAGAATGGCGAGAGTAAGGCAGCAACATGCGCGCTGAGTAATGCCACAATATAGGTTGGCGCATGTTCGCGCAGCCACAGGAAGACCGCCAGCCCATAGGCTAGCAAGGTGAACAGAATGACGCCAAGTGCCATAGTGCGCCTTACTCCCAGTTATATTCCTTCACAATGCCTTGTACCAGGGTAAACAGCTGTTCGGTGAGTCCATACTGCCGCTGCGCCGCGTCGGACTGCACCTGCGCGATTACTGCGTGCAGAATTTCGGGGTTGGCATCGCTGAATGCGATCAGGAAATCGCGGTTGGGGATGCCAATCACCAGATTCCCGGGTAGCTCGCGCGCCCATCCGGCCAGCACATCGGCCAGCAAGAGGCGCGTAGCATCGTACCCATCGCCGCTATTGTACATGAATAGCCGCTGCTCGCCTTCACCAACCACAGTATATTTCACCTGTGCATCAGTGCGGCGGCGCAGGTTCTCAATCGCCTGCTTATGTAGATCTTGCACGCTCACACCCCAGCGATCCAGGTGTTCTTCATTAATATAGGCCGCACTACGGCCTTCATCAACGACATAGGTAATCATCAGGTCGCCCAGGAATTCGCGGTAAGCCAGCATCGGCAGGTGCCGCTCGTGTACTTCGAGCAGCATCGCCAGCGGCTTAATCATCGGGAAGATGCGCTCAGCCAGGGCGGCATAATCACTCGCGCTGCGATCGGGCTGAATGCCGAGCACCGAGCGTACAAAGGTCTCAACTACCACATCGAGCTGGCTGGGGTCGCGCAGGTACGCGCTGTAGAAGGTACCCAGATCGGCGGTGACATCGGCACCACTAGCGCGCAGCCGCAGCTCAAGCCCCTCGCGGTCGATCACCTCAATATCGTCGTACACGGTCAGGCGCTTTTCCATATAGCCAGCAAATTGCTCGGCGCTCATCGTCGGCATGCTGCCATTGCCCTGCGCAGACCGATGAGCGTTGCTCTGTCCATTACTCATAGCGCATCCTTGTTTACGCTGACCTACGTGCTTCGCTTGCGCAGCTATACATGCAACACCGCGCAGGTTACGCGACTGCTGTGCGCTGCCAGGCCGCCTTCAGCTCGGCAATGCTAGCGCGCAATACCTCGCCGCCTGCCGTGCCAGCAAAAACCAGCTCAGGAGTAGCGCTCGCTACCCCGATGCGCGCGCACGGCAGGCCCGCCAGCGCTGCCTCGAAGGCAGGCGCAGCGGCGGGGCGTACCTCTACTAGCAAGCGCGTGGGCGATTCGCTGAATAACACAATGATATCGTCGTTCAGGCCCGCCGGGCGTGGCACCGCCGCTAGATCGAGCTGCAGCCCTAGCGCACCGGCAAACGCCATTTCGGCGGCGGTCACCGCCAGCCCACCCTCGCTCAGATCGTGGCAGGCGCGCACTAGGCCGCCCGCAATTGCACTGTGTAGCGCGGCCAGTAGCTGTGGCGCACGCGCAAGATCAACCTTCGGTACTGACGTTGTGCGGCGCTGGGCGAAATGCGCCCCGCCTAGCTCGTCGTTCGTTTCACCAACCAGATAAAGCAGGTTGCCTGCTTCTTTTAAGTCCATCGTCACGGCACGGCGCACATCGGGCACATGCGCCAGCGCGGTAATCAGCAGCGTGGGCGGAATGGGCGTGCGCTGGCCCTGGGCGTCGCGGTATTCGTTGTTCAGCGAATCCTTACCCGAGACAAACGGCGTGCCAAAAGCCAGCGCCGCATCGTAGCAGCCCGCCGCCGCGCGCACCAGGCCCGCCATCCGATCGGGCTGGCGCGGGTCGCCCCAGCAGAAGTTATCCAGAATCGCAGTGCGGCCCGGGTCGCCGCCAACCGCTACAACATTACGCAGCGCCTCATCGACACAGGCCAGCGCCATCCAATACGGGTCGATCTGACCGTAGCGCGGATTGATACCGCAGCCCAACGCCAACCCTTCGAGCGAGCTACGCAGCGGCTGCAATACGGCGGCATCGCCTGGGCCATCGCAGCCAGCGCCCACCAGCGGCTTCACCACAGTTGCACCCCGCACCTCGTGGTCGTAGGTGCGAATAATAGGCTCTTTCGAGGCAATATTGGGATGCGCCAGCAACGCTTTCAACACCTCGACCGGCGACAGCTGAGCATCTGCGGTTGAACGCTGTGGATCGGTCGTCGGCTGTCGGTTGTCAGCTACCCACACGGCTTCGAGCACGCGCTGGGGAATGCCCTTGTGCAGGAAGTGCATGGACAGATCGACCACACGCTGACCGTGGTGCGTAACTGTTAGCCGCCCATCATCAGTGAAATGGCCGATCACGGTCGCTTCAACATCTTCACCAGCGCACAGCGCTAGCAGCGC
>JAFEAS010000071.1:0-6509 GCA_018266315.1 Chloroflexi bacterium SZAS-1
TTCGACTGATTCTTCAATCTGGCGTGCCGCCCCCATTACTTCATCGCGGACGCTCTGTACTTCGCGCAAGCTCGCGCGCAGGTTGACAATCTCTTGTTCTAGTTCCTGGCGTGCGCGTATGACCATCGCGGCATCTGGTGAGCTTTGGATCCAGTTACGCGCCCGTACCAGTAAGCCCCCGGCCTTGCGCGCCAGATCGGGCAGCCGCTCGGGGCCAACCACCACCAGCAATATCACCAGAATAAAAACAAATTCGCCTGGCCCAATGCCCAGAATTTCCATGATGCGCCTTACCGTCTAGCAGTCTGCGCGTGGGAATAGTGAGCGACGTACTCATTACTCACAATCGCCGACACCGTGTGGAGATGATTGTAGCCGAAAAAAGCGACCGCCGAGGCGCAAAGAATGCCAAAGCCGCTCGCTTTGCGCTCTTTACGTTCTCTGCGGTCGTGTATCCGTGTAGCCGGATGCAGTTTACTCTTGTGGCTTGTGCGTGTCGATATAATCAATCGCATCTTGAACAGTGAGGATTTTCTCGGCATCCTCATCGGGGATTTCAACACCGAACTCTTCTTCAAGCGACATAATCATCTCGACGAGGTCGAGTGAGTCGGCTTTGAGATCTTCGCTGAATCGTGCGCCCGGTACAATTGCAACCTGTTCGACACCGAGCTGCTCGGCGACAATTTGCTTTAGACGGTCAACCATTTCAGGCGATGGCATTAGCGATGCTCCTTTCAACAACCTGGTTGAGAACATACAAGCGCAAAGATTCTGGCAGATACGGGTTTCTGCCCTGCCAGCACAAGAACCTACTCGCTATATCCCTCAATATAGCGTGTGACAACGGTGCCAAGGACGCCATTCACAAAGCGGCTGGAGTTGTCGCTGCCAAATTGCTTTGCTAGCTCAACTGCCTCATTGATTACGGCTTTCACCGGGGGTTTTTCGCTCTCTTCAATAAGAATCTCATAGAGGGCGATACGCAAAATAGCCTTATCGACGCCGGGCATCTGGTTTACCGGCCAGCTTGGCGCCGCTTCTTCGATGATACGATCAAGATAGGAATAATGTTCCCATACCCCGAATACAAGCCGCCGAAAGAAGCGTTCACCTTCTGCGGGTAACATTTCATCTGCGACCCAGCGCGCTACAACTTCGTCGGGTGCATGGTCGGTCGCGTCGAGCTCGAACAGAACTTGGAGCGCGATGGTTCGCACGCGATGGCGCAGGCTAGCCATGTCCTGCCTCCACGTCTTGAATATAGACGTTTACCTCGCGTACTGCCAGGCCCGCCAGTTCCTGGATTACGGCCGCAACAGTTGCCTGAACAGCAATCCCTAGATCCAACAGGTTCGTATCGGGCAGGGCAATTAAGTAGCAGTCGGCGCTTACGCCCTCGGGTTCGATCTGTAAGGTTACCCCTTCGCCGCGTAGCGTGGGCCGTGTTCGTGGGCCGCTCCCGAGGCGGGCGATGCCTGGCACTTCGCGTATGGCCATTACTACCAGGTGCGTGAGCACGTGGGGAGCCACAAATACGGTGCCGGTTGCCTGGGTCACAGTCAGTTCTACTCTCTCTGGCGCTGCATCAGGTTAGGGAGAAAGCTTAAGTCAATCTCGCCGCGCCGGAAATCCGGTTCGTTGAGCAGCGCAAGTTGAAATGGCATTGTTGTTTTTACACCGGTAACGATACATTCGCTGAGCGCGCGGCGCATCCGCGCCAGGGCTTCATCGCGATCGCTGCCCCAGGTAATCACTTTTGCCAGCAGCGAATCATATGTTCCGGGCGGGGTATACCCTGCATAAATATGCGAGTCGACCCGTACACCGGGGCCGCCAGGCGGAAGGAAGAATTCGACTTCACCGGCTGAAGGTAAGAAATCACGTTCGGGATCTTCCGCATTAATACGGCACTCTATCGCGTGCCCGCGTATTCTAACGTCTTTCTGAGACAGCGTCAAGCGTTCGCCAGCGGCGATCCGCAGCTGCCATTTCACCAGATCAACGCCGGTAATAAGCTCGGTGACTGGGTGTTCGACCTGGATGCGGGTGTTCATTTCCATAAAATAGAAATGTCCATTGGGGGCAAGTAGACATTCCATGGTGCCAGCGTTGGTGTAGCCAATCGCTTGCACGCCGCGCATTGCTGCTTCACCCATAGCGGTGCGCAGCTCGGGGGTAACTGCTGGGGAAGGCCCTTCTTCGATAATCTTCTGGTGGCGGCGTTGGATCGAGCAGTCGCGCTCGCCGAGGTAAATTGCGTTGCCGTAGTTGTCGGCCAGCACTTGAATTTCGACGTGGCGCATCCCGGTGAGGTAGCGCTCAAGATACAGGTCGCCCTGTCCGAACGCGGCTTCGGCTTCGGCTTTCGCCGTGGCATAGGCGCGGGCAAGCTCGCTCTCTTCCTGCACAACGCGCATGCCGCGTCCGCCGCCGCCCGCTACGGCTTTCAGCAGTACCGGGTACCCGATCGTTATCGCAAGCTCGGTTGCTTCGTCGACATTGCGAAGGGCACCATCGGAGCCGGGAATAACTGGCATACCAGCGGCGCGCATCGTTTGCCGCGCGATTGCTTTATCGCCCATCAGGCGAATGGCTTCAGGCGACGGGCCGATGAATGTAAGCGTGCATTCCTGGCAGATCTCAGCGAAGTAAGGATTTTCCGATAGGAAGCCGTAGCCGGGGTGGATGGCATCGCAGCCAGTAATAAGCGCAGCCGTGATCAGCGCTGGTGGGTTGAGGTACGAGCGCGCCGGTGCGGCCGGGCCAATACACACGGCTTCGTCGGCCAGGCGCACCGCCAGCGAATCACGATCGGCTTGTGAGTAGGCGACCACCGCGCGCACGCCCAGTTCCTGGCAGGCGCGCACCACACGCACGGCAATTTCGCCGCGATTGGCAATCAGAACTTTATCGAACATAGCTGTTTACGATTTATGCCTGCTGATTGAGGAAGTACGATAGTTGCGCGCCGTACCCCATCCATACTACTGCATCACCATTCCACCATCAACCGTCAAAGTTTGGCCGGTGATGTACGCGGCGGCATCGGAAGCCAGGAAGCACACGAGATTTGCAACATCTTGCGGGGTGCCCATGCGCCCGAGCGGGATGTTTTCGAGAATAGCGCCCCGAATTTGTTCGCTCAGTACGCCTGTCAGTTCGGTTTCGATATAACCAGGAGCCACGGCGTTGACCGTAATGCTGCGCGAGGCCATTTCGCGCGCGGTGGATTTGGTGAAGCCAATAATGCCTGCCTTTGCCGCTGCATAGTTTGCTTGCCCGGCGTTACCCATCAGGCCCACCACCGAGGTAATATTAATGATTCGCCCACCGCGCGCTTTACTCATTGGGCGCAGCGCCGCTTTGGTGCATAAGAAAATGCCGCGTAGGTTTGTATTCAGCACGGCGTCGAAATCATCTTCTTTCATCCGTAAGAGCAGGGTATCGCGGGTAATTCCAGCATTATTTACCAGAATATCTAGCCGCCCGTACTTCTCGATCACAGCTTTGAACAGCTGGTCGACCTCGCCACCCTGGCTTACATCGGCCTGGAATGCGCTGGCAGTGCCATCGTGACCGATAATCTCGTATATGACCGCATCGGCAGCTGCCTGGTTGCCTTTGTAATTCACGGCTACGGTCGCACCCGCACTGGCGAGTGTGAGCGCAATCGCCCGCCCGATGCCGCGTGAGCCACCTGTCACGAGCGCAACCTTGTCCTTCAGGTCGATTTGCATGCATACTCCACGTTAGTAGGTAAGTGGGCGGATCAGGCGGCGTATAAGCTTCGCGTGGCCTGCTAGCAGCCGATTACTTTTCGGCCATATCAAACAGCGTTTGCCCGTCGATGAGCACCACGGGCCGCCCGCGTGCCGTTTTGGCGGCATTAGGCTGAAATTCGGTTGAAACCACTACCACGCCTTTGCGGCAGCCTTCCCGTTTCATATCCTGCAGCAGGCTCTCGATGGTGCCAACGCCCACTTTATCGGCGACACTCAGGCGCAGGTGCCATGGCTCACCCTCATGTTCAAACCACAGATCGAGATGCTTATCTTTGTCGATAAAGCGATGATCTTTGAAGGTGAAGCCCTGTTTGGTGAACACATTTTTGACATAGCTGCCAAATTGTGGCAGCGAAAGCCCCTGGATGTCGCTTAGCTCGCGGATGGTGCCCGGGCGCTGCAATTGCCCGCCGCGCTCGTCGACTTGTTCGCGCAGTTTGCGGTTGCGCTCTTCGGTGCGCCCGGCCATTGTTGTGCCGAAGGTGCAGAATGCTACTAGCGACAGCGCGGTAAACCCGGCCAGCTGCCCCCAGATTTGCAGCAGGGTAAAGGTTGCAGCTTGCGGGCCAAGTGCGGCTTGCACCGAGGCGCGTAGCGGGGTAAGGAAAATGAGCGCTGCTAGTGCCACTGCACCAGCAATACCGCCGATTAGCCCCGTCATGAAGCCGTGCAGTGCGTAGTGATTTTGCACGCGCCGACCAAGCAGCAGGCCCGTACCAACTGGCACGATACCGGCGATGAGCGAAAGGGTTGGGCCTTGTAGAAAGGCGAAGCTCATTAAGACACCGGCGATTGTGCCGTACAGAAGCACAACCTGCCAATTTAGCTCGCGCAGGCCAACCGACAGCAAGGACATTGATCGCGCAATCAGGCCTTTTGGCGGCTCCGTTATCGCTGGCAACGCGGGGGTATCAGATTCTACCTGTTTGCGCTGCTTGGCCGCTTTCGCGGGCTGCGGTTCGCGTTGCTCCGACACATCGACTCCCATCTATCTCTCCATGTAGGTGTAGTGCTTCAGAAATGCGGTGAACGAAACTGTTCCTAGTTCGGTTTGAGTGGCTCCTGCTCAAGCAGTTCATCGACTGCCTCACGCAGTTTGCCAATATCGGCGAATGAACGATATACCGAGGCGAATCGAATGTAGGCGACATCGTCGATCTCGCGCAGGTGGGCCATCACAATATCGCCAATTGTGGACGATGGCACTTCTTGCTCGTCGAGCGCCATCAGCGCGGCCTCGACATCGTTCGCCACATGCTCAAGCTGCTGGGCTGACACCGGGCGGCGATAGCAGGCGGTACGCACGCCGCGCATCATCTTTTCGCGGTCGTAAGGTTCGCGCTCGCCATTCTTTTTTACCACCGTCATACTCACCGATTCAACCCGCTCGTAGGTGGTGAAGCGTTTGCTGCACGCCGGGCATTTGCGCCGCCGCCGGATCGACTCGCCGCCATTGAGCTTGCGCGTGTCGATAACATCGCTATCGGGATGTTGGCAGAATGGACAGCGCATGGCCTTCCAATCGAATCAGGGTGTTGCAGCGCGTGTGCTGGTGATACGGCATCGCGGCGCATTATAGCATAGGCATGCGCCCGCGCCAAACATTGTTCCGCTTCCTGGCGCGGCAGCAGCGAAACTTAGCAGATCGTTAATTGAGTCCTAATGATGGTCGCCTATACTTCGTGCTGTTATCCTGAAGCATTCTGCAATCGCATTATAGAGAGGAGCCTGGTTTGCATCGTTCGCCTTCTTCTACGCTGTCGCGCCCCGCCGCGCCCGCGGATACGACACGTTCGCCACGCCTGCCACTGCTGGCATTGGCTGGATTAGCTGGTACGGTAGCGCTGGCTATGCTGCTGCCATTTTCGTATCGCGAGGCAGTTATATTGGGGATTGTACAGGGGCTTGGTGAGTTTCTGCCGATTTCATCTTCGGCGCACCTCGTTCTTACCCCGTGGTTTTTAGGCTGGTCCGACCCCGGCCTGACGTTCGATGTCGCTCTGCACCTTGGGACGCTGGTTGCTGTGGTGGTGTATTTCTGGCGCGATCTGGTGAAGCTGGCGGTGGCACTTCCGCGCCCACGCACGCCCGATGGCAAACTCGCCTGGCTGTTGCTCATCGGCGCGATACCTGGTGGTATTGCCGGGGTACTGTTCGATGATCTGGCCGAGCAGGCGTTCCGTAACCCCCTGCTGATTGCCCTCACGCTTTCGCTGATGGGGTTGGTGCTCTATGCCGCCGACCGCTGGGGGCCGCAGGCACGCACCGAGCGCGACCTGGGTATCGTTGATGCGCTGGCGATTGGTGTGGCGCAGGCGGTGGCGATCGTTCCGGGCGTGTCGCGCTCGGGTATGACGATTGCGGTGGCGCGGTGGCGTGGCCTTGAGCGCGCGGCGGCGGCGCGCTTCTCCTTCTTGCTCGGCACGCCGCTGATTGCTGGCGCGGCGGTGTTTAAGCTGCGCCACCTGCTGGGCGAGCCGGGCGTGTTCACCGGGCCGTTTATCGCCGGGATTATTGTGGCGGCGGTGGTAGGGGCGCTAAGTATTGCGTTTCTGATGCGGTATTTGCAGCGTGCTGGCCTGGGCGTGTTTGTAATCTACCGCTTACTCCTGGCAGGTTTAGTTGTCAGCACGGTATTGCTCGGGCTGCGCGGCGTGTAACGCTACTACGTATTGGCATACAAGACGAAGGGCGAACGTCGTATCATCGATGTTTCGTCCTTTT
>JAFEAS010000071.1:6583-7763 GCA_018266315.1 Chloroflexi bacterium SZAS-1
GCGCCAACAGCGGAGCACAATGATAAAAAAGTACCGCTCTGCCGAAGGCTACAAACGTCCACTGTATAACTCGTGTTATTTACTGCGCCGCCAGGTAGCGCGCCCAGCACCAGAGGAGATAGGCAGCTGCGGTATTTCGCGCAATGCCAAGCGGCTGTGCGCCTTGCCCGCCCTCGATGCGAAGCGTTGATAGAATGGCGCGACCACTCCCCACCTGAAGTTCGGCAGCGTATTCGTGTACGAACATGGTGCGTGCATCGAGCCGCCGCAGAAGCGGCTGCCACTGCCCGGTGTAGCCTACCAGATCGAGGGCGCAATCGGCGGCACAGCCAAACATCTGGGTCGCCAGCGCATCATCTAGCGGGAAGTCGCCCCAGGCGGCGTGTGGCTCGGCCAGGCGAATGGCTTCGCGCCAGAAGGGCATGGCTCGCACCGGCACCGGGCCTGGCGCTGCCGCATCTGCCAGTAAGATAATCGCTCGTCCGCCCCGCTCGATCCACGCGCTGATGTCGTTGTTCCACACTGTACTGATAAGTACTACGGAGGTGGCAGGCAGCGTATGCGGGGTATTACGATTTACACTGATGCCAGGCGCAATTCGCGGCAGGTAGTGCAGCCGCCCGGCCGGGTCGTGCAGAGCAATGCCGCTGGCAGTGCGCCAGCCATCGCGCGGGAAGAACCAGAGCTGCCAGGTGTTATAAATCACTGTGCCGCCCAGATCGGCTTCAGCTGTCAGTAATACCTTTTGTGGCTGGGAAACATATGGCGCGGCAAACTCGGCTACCGCTAGCTCGCGCAGATCGCCGGGCGTGAGCGCGAAGGCACTTTCGTGCGTGCCCTGAGCAAAGGGGGCATGAGTTGCCAGCGCTGCCTGCCAGCGCAACACGAGCGGGCCGCGCTCCGCGCCGTAATGCGACAGCATAAAATGTGCGCGCACCATTGTGCCCATCGGGTAGTTCCAGGTATCCCACGGCGCAGCGCGGTCGCCGCCCGCCACCCAATCGCGCCGCCGATCCCACCCGACCAGCAGTACGGTGTCGGCGTTGAAGGCGCGAAAGGCCGCTGGCTCGAATTTCAGCTGGTCGCGCGCATCCCACATCCCGGCGGTGCTAATTGGTGTATCAGCCTCGCCCGTCACGACATACCCGGCAATCTCGTGGAATAGCCGCGTCTGCTCGAT
>JAFEAS010000071.1:7784-16090 GCA_018266315.1 Chloroflexi bacterium SZAS-1
GGCAGATCGTATTGCCAGCGCGCGCCCTGTGGGTTGATGCCTGGGTCGTCGGAAGCCCACCATGACTGCGCCGTTTGTCCGAGCGGTAGAGGATCGCGGAAGGTGTCGTAGTCGCAGAATTCGCCAAACAGCCAGGGTTGTGGCAGCCTGCCACGCGGCGCGAAATAATCGAGCAGCGGGCGGAAGTGGTGCAGCTCGCTATAGAAATGGTAATCATAGAATTCGGCAAATTCGTTCAGCAGCCCGCCGTAGGCTTCGCCCGAGCCGCTATTGTCGCGTACCAGTGCGTCGCCAGCGTGGCGCTTCACCAGCGCAAACAACGGTGCCAGCATCTGCGCATCGACTACGTGGCTCAATTCGCAGCCTAGAGTGTACAGAATAACTGACGGGTGCTGGCGCGCCTGACGCATCAGCCGATCGTACTCGGCAGGCACTTGCGCACGGAAGAATGCCGATGGCTGCGGAATCCACATCGGCAGTTCAACCCACATCAGCATGCCCAGCTCGTCGGCCAGGTCGAAGTAATATTGTGGCGGGAACCACAGGCAGAGCTTTACACCATTGTAGCCCAGCGCCTTCAGCCGCGCGAAGTCGGCGCGCGCGCGCGCGGGGCCAGGGTTGCTATGCAATGTTTCGGGGTACCAGCCCCACGAAAGTGCCATGCGCACCGAAAGCGGCGCATCATTGAGCAGCAGGCGACTGCCATCGGCGTGCAGCGAGCGCAGCCCAAAGCGGATGGTGCGCTCGTCGCCATCGTTCAGTACCAGGCGTGCAGTATACAGCGCCGGGCTGGCAGGCGACCAGGGGCGTGGCGTCGTGATGTGTAGCTGATGGGTGACAGATGCCGTCGCTGAATGTGGCTCGTGTGCGCTGGTGTGTAGCTCAGTCGTCAGGATTTCCCGCCCATCGGGATCATAAAGTGTGAGCTGGAGAACTGCGGGCGCGGAAGTTGTGGCGTTCAGCTCAACGGTACCGTCGGCGGCACCGCGCACCAGCACATCTTCGAATACAACCGTGCCAGTGGCCCGCAGCGCTACCGGCTGCCAGATGCCGCCAAACATATGGCCCCAGACATACGGCAAAAAACCGGCGAGGGTTTCGCGCAGCCGGAAACGGCCTGGCGTTGCGAGCGAATCGGGGCCAGCCGTGAGCGAGGCGGGCTTTTCGATGTGTAGTAACAACTCGCTGGATGTTCCGGGCGTAACCGCAGCGGTGATTTCTAGCTCGAAGGCATCCCACAGCCCGGTATGCTCACCAACCGGCTGCCCATTCACAAACACAGCGCAGTGGTAGCTCACACCGCCAAAGCATAGCCAGGTACGTCGCCCGACCCAATCGGCTGGAATATGTATCGTGGTGCGGTACCAGCACGGCCCGGCGTACTCAAGCGGTATGCCAAGCTGCTCCCAGCAGCCTGGGACGGGAATAGGCTGCCAGTTGGCGGTGTCGTTGGAGCGGAATTCCCAACCCTGGTCGAGTACTATTTGCTGCATCACAGGTTACGCATCTGCTTTACTGACTTGTTCGTAGCCGATCACCGCCCAGTAGATCGCCAGCAATATGCACAGCCCGAAGCTGGCATAGACATTCACAAACGATAATGCGAACGCGATGGAATAGCTGATCAGGCTGAAGCGCTGGTTATGGGTTATTCCTGCTTGCTGCGCAGGACTCAAATTGCGTATTAGCAGATGATTATTCTGCGAAATATAGGATGAGAGAACGCTGAAGGACAGGGCGAGTAACACAAAGGTAGCGGTGTACAGCGCACAGGCTACCCAAGCCGCCGGGCGGTCGAGGTATTCGGCGAGCAGGGCGGTGGGGAATGGTATGGTCGTCACAACCAGTAAGATCAGCCCATTGAGGAACAGAAGCCGTGAGTCTGAGCGACCAATCAGCACGAACAAACGATGGTGGTTCACCCACACAATCAGGATGAAGAGGAAGCTGACCAGATAGGCCAGGTATGAAGGCCAGCGACTGAGCAGCGCGATCCACAGTTCGGTGCCGCTAGCCACTTCGTCGAGCTGCGGTACCTTGAGTTCGAGCACCAGCAATGTCATCGCAATTGCGAACACGCCATCGCTGAAGGCTTCAATTCGGGCGGTTTCTTTTTTGTCGGTGGTCTCTTCGCTCATAGGGCCTCGCAGGTGCGTTTTGCAAAAACGAGAATACAACCGGGCTTTGCCGTCGGCGCTGCACGCCAACTGCGGAATCTATACTCGATCTTGATGCTATGTGCTCGGCAACTATAGCGTTTCGCAGCCTGATTTGTCAATTCGTGTGAGCACTTGGTACCGAGTAACGGGTGTTATAATGCGCGTTGCCCGTAACGGCGAGTGCGTAATACTGTACCGCCCAGTGCGCCGGGCGCATCACGCGAGGAGATAAGGGAGATGATCGACGACAAGCCCCAGCACGAATGCGGCATTTTTGGGATCTATGCGCCCGATGAAGATGTGGCGCGGCTCACATTTTTTGGGCTGTATTCGCTGCAGCATCGCGGGCAGGAAAGCGCTGGGATTGCGGTGTCGAATGGGCGGCGCATTCATTTACATAAAGAAATGGGCTTGGTGGCGCAGGTGTTCGATGAATCCAGCTTGCGCCCGCTCCAGGGTCATCTGGCGATCGGTCATACTCGCTATTCCACCACTGGCTCCTCGAAGCTGCAAAATGCCCAGCCGTTTGTGGTTGAAAGCGCACTCGGGCCGCTGGCCGTGGGCCATAATGGTAACCTGACGAATGCCCCGGCTTTGCGCCAGGAGCTGCTGAATCGCGGCGTGGGACTAACTTCGACCAGCGATAGCGAAGTAATAACCCAGATGCTGGCGGGCGGCGAGGGCCGAAGCTGGGAAGAAAAACTGCGCGTGTTTATGGTGCGCGCTCAGGGTGCCTATTGCCTCACCGTGCTCACCCGCGATGCGCTGTTTGCCGTGCGCGACCCATGGGGGCTGCACCCTCTGTGCCTGGGGCGCGTGGGCGAAACCGGCTGGGTTGTGGCTTCGGAAAGCTGCGCGCTGGCAACGATTGGCGCTGAGTTCGAGCGCGAAATTGCACCGGGCGAAATTATTGCGGTTGGCGAAGACGGCCCGCGCACCGTGGCGCGCATGCCTGCGTCGAATCGGGCGATGTGCTTGTTCGAATATATTTACTTTGCACGGCCCGACAGCCTGGTTGAAGGGCAGACATTGCACGCGGCGCGTGTGGCGCAGGGGCGCGAGCTGGCGCGTGAGTCGCCCGCGGCTGCCGATGTGGTGATTCCTGTGCCCGATAGTGCTGTGCCAGCAGCAATCGGCTATGCGCAGCAATCGGGTATTCCCTACAGCGAAGGGCTGATCAAAAATCGCTATATTGGGCGCACCTTTATTCAGCCCGATGATCGGCTGCGCAAGGTTGGCATTCAGCTCAAGTTCAACCCGCTGGCCGATAACCTCAAGGGCAAACGCGTCGTGCTGATTGACGACAGCATTGTGCGCGGCAATACCTCCGGCCCGATTGTGCGGCTGATTCGCGATGCGGGCGCGGCGGAGGTGCATATGCGTGTTTCGTCGCCGCCTATCCGTCACCCATGCTTTCTCGGCGTCGATATGGCTTCGTACCCCGAGCTGATCGCGCACCGCATGAGTATCCCTGAAATTCAAGATTTTTTGGGGGTTGATAGCCTGGCCTACCTCAGCCTCGATGGCCTGATCCGCGCGACCGGCCATGCCGATTCGGGCTTCTGCCAAGGCTGCTTCACCGGCAGCTACCCGGTCGATATTCATATGATGGAAAAAGAAGCGTTTGAGCGCTAGCGCGAGCGACGTAACGCGCGCCATGCTTGGCGAGCGCCTGCTTGGTGCTTATGCTGCGCTGCTTGGGCATTTTGGCAGCGAACCGCACTGGTGGCCGATCATCACCGATGCGCCACAGTTTGAGATTGTGGTGGGCACGGTGCTGGTGCAGCAAACGCGCTGGGAAACTGTAGAAGCGGCGATTGCGCGCCTGCAAGCCGCTGGCCTGCTACGCCCGGCGGCGCTGGCGGCTGCCAAGACCGAAGCACTGGCGGCGATGATTCGCCCGTGCGCCTTCCATATGCAGAAAGCGCCTGGGTTGCAGGCGATTGCCCGCTACCTCTGCACGCAGTACGATGAAGATGTAGCCGCGCTGCTGTCCCGCCCACGCGCTGAGCTGCGCGCCGAGCTGCTGGCTTTGCCGCGTATTGGCCGCGAAACCGCCGACACAATAATGCTGTATGGCGGCACGCACCCGCTTTTCATCGTCGATGCCTATGCCCGGCGTTTGCTGGCTCGCCTGGGCATATTGACTGGAGTTGATGCCACGCGCGCGCCATACGATACGATCCAGGCTGCGGTTGAAGCCGCGCTCAGCGGCCCGGCGCTCGATGCGCGCCTAGTACAAGCCGCCTTTGCCCCGCCGATTCTGGCGGACGCCGCGCCGCGCTGCCAGTTTTATCGAAACTTCCACGCGCTGATTGTGGAAGAGTGTATTCATCACTGCCTGGCCACACGCATGCGCCACGACCAGCCCGGCGCGCGGCGCACATTCGTGGATGCGCGCAAGTGCGCGGCGCACTGCCGGGCCTGTACGGGCTGCCCCCTGCGCGGCATGTGCGCGACTTACCATGCCGATTCTAGGGCCGCATTGTAGGTTCTAGCAAAACCGCCAAGACATCGGCGTACCAAGATTTGAATGCCCGCAAACTCTGGTGCATTCTTGCCTTTGTGGTTCCTATGAAGTACTGTTGGCTTTCTGCGTTGGGCGGAAGGCTAGCTCCCATACCCAACCATTGCTGGCGCGGCGACCATACCACACGCCAGCGGTTGGCGCGCAGTTGCCGTTGTCGTAGGTGTGCGGCCGCAGGTCAATACGCATGTCGGTGGTGTATTCCAGCAGCGAGCGGATCGGCGCGCCATGGCTTACCAGCGCCACACAGCGCAGTGGGCTATCATCGATCTGGGTGAGTAGCTCGCTGGTGCGGGCGCGAATCTGATCCATCTTCTCGCCCGGCGCGCCCTCGCGCAGAGTTTCCGCAAATGTGATCGGCAGCGCTAGCGCCGGCGCGATCGCCTCGGCGGTCTGGCGTGTGCGCGTAAACGGCGAGCAAAAGAGTTGCTCGATGCCCCGCCCCACCAGCCATGCGCCCGCCGCGTGTGCCTCGCGCACGCCGATCGCAGTGAGCGGCGGGCCAGGCGGGGTGTGATACGGCACGCCGGTGGTGCGGTCGGGCGCAGCGTGGCGCACCAGGTACAGTTCTTGCAGCATGTGTTTCGTGAACCCCGGGTTTTTTACATAATGATAGCGGACGCCCCATGGCACCCGCCGCCTCTATTGTAGCAGAAAAACGCTGTAACTGGGCTGGCTAGCTTTTCTGGTATAGTACTATTGTACACATATCATATCGTTTCCCGATACTCATGTGCTGCCTGATAGTTGTTTTGACCCGCGCCGGGAGGCGTGGTGCCGTTCAAGCAAACGAAAGCCAGGTAGACGATGTATATTGGCGATTGGCTGGCCCGCCGCGCCCATCTTAGCCCGCACAAGGTAGCGCTGCACGATGCGGTTACGAGTAATGCGCTGCAGCCAATAACCTACGCCGAATGGAACCGCGCCGCAAATCGCACCGCCCAGCTGCTGCGCGAACGCTTCCGGGTGCGGCCTGGTGACCGGGTGGCGGTGCTGGCGCTGAATTGTGTCGAGTATCTCGATATCTGGTTTGCGTGCGGTAAGCTCGGCGCGATTCTGCAAAACCTTAACTGGCGCCTCACCGTTGCTGAGCTGCGCGCACTGGTGGAAGATGCCGCGCCGCAGGTGCTGATCTATGGCCCCGAGTTTGCCGAGCAGGCGGCGGCGTTGCTCGAGACCCCGGGTGTTCCGCATCTTGTTGCGCTTGATGGGACGGCCCGCGCCCACCCCGCCGATGCGCTGTTTGCCGAGCGCGCCGAGCTGCCCGACACGCCGCCGCCACCGGTTGAGCTGAGCTGGGATGATCCGTGGGTGATCTGCTACACCGGCGGCAGCACTGGCCTGCCCAAAGGCGCGCTGCTTACCCACCGCGCGATCACCTGGAATGCGATAAACACCAATACCAGCTGGGGGCTTGCGTCCGATGACATCGCAATTTTGAATGCGCCGCTGTTTCATACCGGTGGGCTGAATGTGTTTACTGCACCGCTGGTGCATACTGGCGGCACCTCAATCGTGTGCCGTGGCTTTGATTGCGACCAGGTGTACGACTTGTTTGACCACGCGGGCGTCACCCTATTCTTCGGCGTACCAAGCATGTTCATTGCGCTGCAACAGCACCCACGTTGGGAACACGCCGATTTCGCCCGCCTGAAGCTGGTGATTAGTGGCGGCGCGCCCTGCCCGCTGCCGGTGTTCGAGCGCTTCTGGGCGCGTGGGGTCGATTTCAAAACTGGCTACGGATTGACAGAGGCCGGGCCAAATACATTCTGGCTGCCAGCTGAGGATGTCCGCCGCAAGCCCGGAGCGGTTGGCTTCCCGCTGATGCATGTCGATGTGAAGGTCGTTGCGCCCGATGGCGACGAATGCGGCCCCGAGCAACCAGGCGAGCTGCTTATTCGTGGCCCGCATGTGTGCGCGGGCTACTGGAACCGCCCCGCAGACACCGCCCAGGCGCTGGCCGGTGGCTGGCTGCATACTGGCGACCTGGCGCGCCGCGATGCCGAGGGCTATTACTGGATCGTTGGTCGGCTGAAGGATGTGATTATTTCTGGCGGCGAGAACATTTACCCGGCTGAGGTAGAAAGTGTGCTGGCAGCGCATCCGGCGGTGGCTGAGGCTGCGCTGATTGGCGTGCCCGATGCGCGTTGGGGCGAAGTGGGCCGTGCGATTGTAGTGCCGCACGCCGGTGCCGCACTCGATGCGAATGAGCTCCTATGCTTCTGTCGCGAGCGGCTGGCGCGCTACAAAATTCCCAAGAGTGTGGTGCTGGTAGCAACACTACCGCGCACTGGCGCAGGTAAGATCGATAAACTTGAGCTAAGCCGCCTCTATGGCGCGCCCGAATAATACCCAGATTGTGTACCTGACTAGCGAAGGAGTTTGTTTGTGAGTAGTATTCCAACGCTACCCGGCATCACTTCCCAGATGATTGCCACGCCGCGCCTGCAAATTCATGCGCTTTTTAGCGGCCCAGCCAACGGTATCCCGGTGCTCTTCGTCCATGGCAATGCCTCATCGGCAACGTATTGGGAAGAAACCATGCTGGCGCTGCCGCCAAACTATCGCGGTATTGCCCCCGACCTGCGCGGCTATGGCGACACCGAAGAGCAGCTGATTGATGCGACACGCGGGCTGGGCGATTTTGTTCATGATCTGCTGGCGCTGGCCGATACGCTGGGGCTGGCGCGCTTCCATGTGGTTGGTCATTCAATGGGTGGGTCAGTCCTGTTCTTGCTTATTCCGGCGGCCGGCGACCGTGTGCTGAGCGCGACGCTGGCGGCACCTGGCTCGCCCTATGGGTTTGGCGGCACCAAGGATGTGGCGGGCAATCCCTGTGCGCCCGATTTCGCTGGCTCGGGCGGCGGCATTGTCAACGCCGAGTTTACGCGGCTGATGAGTATTGGCGAGCGCGGTAGCGATAACCCACAGGCATCGCCGCGTGTGGTGATGAACACGTTCTACTGGAAGCCGCCGTTTGTGCCCGCACGCGAGGAAGAACTGCTTTCGGGCTTGCTGAGCGAGCGGATTGGCCCCAATGCCTACCCCGGCGATTTCGTGCCTTCGGAGCACTGGCCGGGGGTTGGTCCGGGCGTGTGGGGGCCAGCTAACGCGCTCTCGCCCAAGTACATTGGCGATAGTGTTGCGCGCTTTGTGAATGCCACACACAAGCCGCCGGTTGTGTGGGTGCGCGGTGCCGATGACCAGATTGTGGGCGATTTTTCGCTGTTTAACCTGGGAACGCTAGGCCAACTTGGGATCGTGCCAGGCTGGCCGGGTGCCGATGTTCACCCGCCGCAGCCGATGGTGAGCCAGGTGCGGGCGGTGCTCGAGCAATATCAGGCCAGCGGCGGCACATATGAAGAGCACGTTTTTCCCGATGTAGGGCATACGCCCTATATCGAGCGTCCCGCCGAGTTCAATGCGCTGCTCGCCGAGCTGCTGGCGCGCGTGTAATACCAAATCCGGTTGAATATTTGTAGGACTTGCGCAGGTGCATTGTTCGGCAGCTCGATGCGGGGCTGTTTGCCTGCGGCAGCATGGTACTCAGGTATTTCTTTGTGTGTGGTGGTGCCGCGCCCTGCGCGGCACCACCACACACCGATAAAAGATACAGTACC
>JAFEAS010000072.1:0-3219 GCA_018266315.1 Chloroflexi bacterium SZAS-1
CTCGCCGCCCAGCCCGGTATGGACGAGCCATGCGAAACCGAGCAGATGGACACCGAAGATCCGATGTTTATGCTCTATACCTCGGGTACAACCGGCGCACCAAAAGGGTTGGTGCATACATGCGGCGGCTACCAGGTGCAGGTCGCAACCACGTTGAGCTTTGTGTTCGATATTAAACCCGATGATGTATACTGGTGTGCCGCCGATCCGGGCTGGATCACCGGGCACTCGTACATTGTTTATGGGCCATTGATCTTAGGTGCAACCGAAGTTATTTATGAAGGTGCGCCAACTTATCCCAATCCCGGGCGCTGGTGGGAAGTGGCTGAGAAATATGGCGTTACAATCCTCTATACCGCACCAACGGCTATTCGTGGCCTGATGCGCTTTGGCGAGGATTGGCCGAACAAGTACAACATGAGCAAGCTCCGGCTGCTTGGCTCGGTGGGCGAGCCGATTAACCCTGAGGCCTGGCGCTGGTACCACCGCGTGATCGGCAAAAACCGCTGCCCAATTATGGATACCTGGTGGCAAACCGAAACGGGTGCCTTCATGATCACACCCAACCCCACCACGCCACTCAAACCCGGCTCGGGCACCAAGCCATTCCTCGGCATCGAGGCCGACGTACTAACCGAGGAAGGCGAGCCTGCCACGGGCGCAGATGATGGCCTGCTGGTAATCAAGAAGCCCTGGCCCTCGATGTTGCGCACAATCTATGGCGACCCACAGCGCTATGTTCAGCAATATTGGACCCGCCTCCCCGGCTACTATACGGCTGGCGATGCTGCGCGCAAAGATGAGGACGGCTATTTCTGGGTCATCGGGCGCATCGACGATGTCATCAAAGTTTCGGGCTATCGGCTAGGCACCGCCGAAGTAGAGTCGGCATTGGTATCACATCCCGCCGTGGCCGAGGCAGCGGCGATCGGCCTGCCGCACGAACTGAAGGGTCAGGCGATCCACACCTATGTCATTTTGCGCCAGGGCTTCGAGGCCAGCGATAGCCTGGCTGAAGAGCTACGCAAGCATGTTGGCAAAGAAATGGGGCCAATCGCCCGCCCCGAGACAATCAATTTCGTCCCAAGCCTCCCTAAAACACGTTCTGGCAAGATCATGCGCCGCGTGCTGAAATCGCGCGCACTGGGGCTGCCCGAAGGCGATACCAGTACACTTGAAACATAAAGCACCGGTGCCAGGTAGTGTGCTCATTGCACACTACCTGGCTTTTTATAAGGATGGCGACCCGGCATAAAATACCGACCTACTATGTAACTTTAGTCGTTACCATGGGTTGGCGATAGCGATCGTTTCTTCTGATCGCAGAGTAAGCCACAGTAAAGGAGTTTTGTATGAGTGACTCGCGGGAAGTTGTTGTACTCAGCGGAGTACGCACTGCCATCGGCACCTTTGGCGGTGGGTTAAAAGACATACCGCCCAGCGAATTAGCAGCCCAAGTTGTTCGTGAAGCAGTGGCCCGCGCCGGTGTTGAGCCACAAGAGATCGGCCATGTCGTCTTTGGCAATGTCATCCACACCGATGTACACGATCACTATCTGGCACGTGTGGCAGGCGTCAAAGGCGGCATACCCGTCGAAACCCCGGCGCTCACGCTCAACCGGCTGTGCGGCTCGGGCTTGCAGGCAATTGTATCGGCAGCGCAGGCGATTTTGCTTGGCGATGTCGACGCCGCAGTGGCTGGTGGCGCCGAAAACATGAGCCGCAGCCCATATCTATCAACCACTATGCGCTGGGGCGCACGCATGAACGATGCCAAATTGGTTGATGTCATGGTGGGCGCGCTCAGCGACCCCTTCGACGACTGCCATATGGGCATTACCGCCGAGAATGTAGCCAAGCGCTGGGAAATCAGCCGCGAAGATCAGGATGCGCTCGCGGTGGAAAGCCACCAGCGCGCCACCGCCGCCACCGATGCAGGCCGCTTCAAAGATCAGATTATGCCGGTTGAGGTGAAGGTCAAAGGCGGCACCGCTATGTTCGAAACCGATGAGAACGTGCGGCGTGATGCGTCGATCGACAAGATGGCGAAATTACGCCCGGTGTTCGACAAGAGCGGCACGGTAACGGCGGGCAACGCATCGAGCATTAACGACGCCGCCGCCGCTGTGGTATTGATGGATCGCAAAGCCGCCGAGGCACGCGGCTACAAGCCACTGGGTCGCCTGGTGGCGTATACCCATGCCGGTGTTGAGCCAAAATACATGGGTATCGGGCCGGTTCCAGCGGTGCGCAAGTTATTTGAGCGCACGGGCCTGACGGTCAACGATATTGATGTCTTCGAGGTCAATGAAGCATTTGCAGCCCAGGCGCTCGCCGTATGCCGCGACCTTGAGCTGCCCGCCGACAAAGTCAACCCGAATGGCAGCGGTATTTCGCTCGGGCACCCAATTGGCGCAACCGGCGCGATCCTGACTGTGAAGGCACTTTACGAACTACAGCGTACTGGCGGGCGCTACGCACTGGTAACCATGTGTATTGGCGGCGGCCAGGGCATTGCGGCGCTGTTCGAGCGGATATAACTATTGGCACGCAAGGGTGCAGCACTATTGCGGCACGTTCGCATTCTTTGCGACGATGGTGTTGCACCCCAATCAGGAAGTAAGGAGGAGCTTCTATGGGCAGACTTGACGGGAAAGTTGCACTGGTAACCGGCGCTTCGCGTGGAATCGGGCGTGAAATCGCGATCGAGCTGGCAGCAGAAGGTGCTAAAGTCGCACTCAACTATCAAAGTAGCGACGAGCGTGCACAAGAAGTTGCCGACGAGATTGCGAAATTTGGTGGAACCTGCCTGCTAGCCAAAGCCGATGTAGCCCACCCCGAAGAGGCGCGCGCGATGGTAAAGCGCGTTGTTGATCACTTTGGGCGGCTCGACGTACTGGTAAACAACGCGGGCATCACGCGCGACAAATCGATCCGCAAGATGACCGATGACGACTGGCTGGAAGTCGTGCAAACCAACCTAAACGCCGTATTCTTCTGCACTTCCGCCGCTATCCCGGTTATGGTAGAGCAGAATTATGGCCGCATTATCAATGTCAGCTCGATGAACGGCCAGACCTCGGCATTCGGGCAGGCAAACTATGGTGCCAGCAAAGGCGGCATTATTGCCTTTACCAAAACCGCAGCCATCGAGTTGGCCAGGTTCAACATCACTGTCAACGCCATCTGCCCCGGCTTCACAATGACCGACATGCTCTC
>JAFEAS010000072.1:3267-21024 GCA_018266315.1 Chloroflexi bacterium SZAS-1
ACGCCCGCCGATATTGCCAAAGCCGCGACCTTCCTGGTCGATGGCGGCGACTATATCACTGGGCAGCAAATCAATATTAATGGCGGCGCATATATGTAGTGTGCTCTATACCCCTATCTATCCTGGTTGCAATCTGCGTAGCATCGGGCGGCAAACCTGCCCCTTGCTACGCACGCTATTTACAACCATAGCGCATACACAAGTGCGCACCCCGTAATAAATGAAACCTCCGTGTAACTTTCAAACCTTACACTATATCTACACACTTACAGTATAAAGGAACGACAATGAGTCAGAAAAACGATAGTGTCAACCCCTTTGACCCAACCGGCATGTTCAAAAACATGCGCGACTCAGGCATCGATGCATGGTCGAAAATAATGATCCAGCTGGTAAACACCGATGCCTACGCGCAGGCCACCGGCGCAATGCTCGACACATGGCTAGCGACTTCAACGCCCTTCCGCAAGGCAATTGAGTCGACCATGACACAGGTGCTAACCAATTTGAATATGCCAACCCGCAACGACGTAACCAGCCTCGCCGAGCGCCTGACCAATATCGAAATGCGTCTTGACGATATGGAAGCGAAAGTTGACGATACCCTACGCGCTGCACGCAAACCAGCCGCGGCACCCAAAGCGAAAGAGACCAAAGACGCTGTGTAGCTTCTGGCATTCGCCCGAGCGCCTTTCGCGCGCTGTATGTGCGCACTCAACGGTATTAGAAGCAGGAGATTCTTGAATGACTGCGACTGAAACTCTAACCCCACTGCTGGCCGATCTCTATGCCGAGCTTGAGCGTATTACTGAAAATACGCGCACCTTCAGTCGGCTGCTTACCACCGATGCAAAAATCGCCCAAACTCCTAAAGAGGTCGTCTGGACGCTGAATAAAGCCAAACTGTATCGCTATGTACCCGTCGTACCACCAGCGCAGCGCCATCGTATTCCGCTCCTGATGGTATTTGCGATCATGAATCGCCCATATGTCCTCGATCTACGGCCTGGGCATAGCTTCGTCGAGTATATGCTCAAAAAGGGCTTTGATCTCTACTTGCTCGATTGGGGCATCCCCGGCCCCGAAGATCGCAATATGAAGTTCGACGATTACGCGCTTGAGTATTTGCCGCGCGTCATCCGCAAGCTGAAGACAGTTTCTGGCTCCGATGAGTTCAGCATGCTGGGCTGGTGCTTGGGCGCGCTCATCTCCACAATTTACGCAAGCGCCCGCCCCGACGATGGCTTGAAGAATCTCATCCTTCTCACCGCGCCGCTCGACTTTTCCGATAAACAGGCCGGTGGATTCATTCGCTGGACGAGCGAAAAAGCCTTCAACGCCGACCGGATCGTCGATACAATGGGCAATGTCCCGGGTGAAATGATTGACTATGGCGCGAAAGCGCTGAAGCCAGTCGAGAACTATGTTAGTAATTATGTCAACCTCTGGGATAATATCGAGAATCCCAAGGTTGTCGATTCGTGGCATGCCATGAACACCTGGGTGCGCGAAACGATCCCGATGGCCGGGGGCGCGTACCGCCAGCTCATCAACGATTTCTATAAAGAAAACCGCCTGATGAACGATACGCTCGTGGCGCGGGGCGAGCCTATTCACCTCGCAAACTTGCGTGCCAGCTTGCTGAATATCATTGCCGAATCTGATCACATCACGCCGCCCTGCCAATCGGAAAATGCCATGGTGAAGGTCGGCAGCACCGACAAAGAGCTGTTCAAGATTCGCGGCGGGCATATTGGCATGATGGCTGGGAGTGGTGCCGAGAAAAATACCTGGCCGCATATCGAGCACTGGTTAACCAAGCGTTCCGACTAGCTAGCTGCTCACATATCCACCCAACCAGCAAAGTGCGTAGGCCATTCAAGAGCCTACGCACTTTTATGTTTACTTGGTTTTTCTAGCGTGGCTGCGCCAACCTCGAACGCAACCATACCCTGTGCTGTGTTTCGTGCTAGCTGCGCTTAGTGAGGTTATCAAGCCGCACAATCATCCGATGGGCTAGCCAAAGCGGAATGAAGCCAACGATACCAAATGAACAATCAATCAGTCGCCAGAATAACGGAATGCCGCGGATTGGGCCAAAGACTAACGCCACAGGAATAACTAATACACACGCAATCAGCCCAAACTCAACAACCCAAATATTGCGCACTGGATCGCGATACGGCCCAACGAAAGCGATTGCCAGAACAATATGCGCAAAGGCCAACCAATCGGTGCCATAGCGTAACGACGGGTAGTCGCGCGTGACAATAGTGATTGCCTGCGCGAGGCTGGCAATCCAGTCCGTCATAGTCGGCCAGAACTGTTGCATCCAGGTGCCTGGGCCAATCCACCCATGCAGCAGCATAATTTCGCCAACTAATGGGATTGCTGTCAGGCCGCTTACCGCCAGGCCAGCAATCATAATCAACAAAAGCCAGCGGATACGCGTAGTGAGCACAGCAACAGCGTGGGGCGTAGCTTGCAAAATATGCGCGTCGTGAGATATTGCCGAGCGTGCAGGTAGTATGCTGTTCATGCACGTAGCTCCATTCGATGGCAGGTCGGTTCTCTGTACTCTGCGAGTATACAGAACAGCGCGAGGAGGCACAAGCACCCTGAGGTGCAGTTGTGCATCACCTATGTGCTTGACACAAGGCCTATATGCACACAAATAGCTTTCGCTGCACAAGCAATAAACCGGTGTGGTGTTACCTTCCCTTCCACTCGGGTTTACGCTTCGCTAAAAATGCGCACATGCCTTCCTGCGCATCTTCGAGCTGCGCGTTCGCAGCCATTACACCACTGGCATACACATACGCTTCGTGGAGCGGCATTTCGGCCTGGCGATAAAATGCTTGCTTCCCAATGCCAACCACAAGCGGGCTAGCCGCGGCAATCGTTTCGGCCAGCGCGCGGGTAGTTTCGGCAAGCTGTGCAGCTGGAACGACGCGGTTCACCAACCCGGCCTGGCGCGCCTCTTCAGCCGAGATGAATTCGCCAGTGAGCAGCATTTCCATCGCCTTTTTGCGGCCCACTGCACGGCTCAGCGCAACCATGGGAGTTGAACAAAACAGGCCGATTTTGACGCCCGGGGTGGCAAAACGCGCCGCTTCAGCGGCGACAACCAGATCGCAGCTCGCCACAAGCTGGCAGCCTGCAGCCGTCGCAATCCCATGCACCTCCGCAATCACCGGCTGCGGCAGGTTCACAATTGCTTCCATGAGGTGTGCGCAAACGGCAAACTCATGCTCGTAAAACTCGCGCGACTGACCGACCATTTCGCTCAGATCGTGCCCGGCGCTGAACACCGGGCCATTGCCACGCAAAATCACCACTGCGATTGTGCGTTCGGCACCAATTGCCTCGAAGCACGCTGTCAGCTCCTGCATATGATCAACTGAAAGGGCGTTGCGCTTGGCCGTGCGGTTCATCGTGACATACGCAATTGCGCCATCGCGATCGAACAGTATATGCTGATATTCGGCTATCTGAGTCATTGCCACTCCCTTTCAGTTACCACAGAACTCGCTGATATATGCTGAGGTATTCGATACCGCCTCTGGTGCTAGAGAAGGTTTTGCCGCGCTACGCGCGGCAAAACCTTCTCTAGCACCTATCAGGAAGCGCATTGCCACCGGCTGAACCGACTAATTGTATACCTTCCGATTGACACGCACTTTGGCCTTTAGCCCAGCTAATTGATGCGCTTGTTACGGTCGCCCCACTCTTTGTTACGCAGCACAAACTTCTGCACTTTGCCCGTCGAGGTTTTGGGCAGCTCACCAAATTCAATCGCAGCCGGGCACTTATAGTGCGCAATCTGCTCGCGGCAGAAGTCGATAATCTCACGCTCGGTAGCCGTTGCGCCGGGCTTGAGCGTCACAAAGGCTTTGGGCCGCTCACCCCACTTTTCATCGGGAATAGCGACCACAGCGCATTCGAGTACGGCGGGGTGGCGCGACACGGCTTGTTCCACCTCAATCGTCGAAATGTTCTCGCCGCCCGAAATAATAATATCCTTCTTGCGGTCGCGCAGCTCAATATAGCCATCGGGGTGCCACACGCCTAAGTCGCCGCTGTGGAACCATCCGCCACGAAATGCTTCGGCGGTGGCTTCGGGCTGGTTATAATAGCCTTTCATAACGATATTCCCGCGCATTACCACTTCACCCATCGTCTCGCCATCGCGGGGGACATCATTCATATCGGCATCGACGACCCGTACCAGATCGGATGTGATATTGCCCTGGCCTTGCCGCGCATTCAGGCGAGCTTGCTCGGCGGGCGGCAGGGTATCCCATTCACGATGCCAGGCGCAGATCGTTACCGGACCATAGGTTTCGGTGAGACCGTACACATGCAAGGGGCGAAAATTACGCGTGCGCAGCTGGCCCAGAAGCGTGGGCGATGGGGGCGCACCCGCCACAAGCACCGTCACCGGGCGCTCTAACCGGTGTGCTGCTGGGTGATTCATCAGGCCAATCTGCACTGTGGGCGCACCACAGTAATGCGTCACACCTTCGCCATCGATTAATTCCCAGATCTGACCAAAATCGACTTTGCGCAGGCAAACGTGGGTACCTGCAATGGCGGTAACGGCCCAGGGGAAGCACCAGCCATTACAATGGAACATTGGTAATGTCCAGAGATACACAGAATCAGGCGTCATGGCTGGCTCAGCCACCTGCGCGAGCGCATTAAGGTAGGCCCCGCGATAGGTATACATCACGCCTTTCGGGCGGCCAGTGGTGCCCGAGGTATAGTTAATCGAAATCGTCTCGTCTTCATCTTCGAGCCAACTTTCGACCGGCTCGGAAGCGCCAGCCGCGAGGTATTGCTCATATGGATCATCAAGGGTGGCAGTATCGGCGATGCGAACGACCTGTAGCCCGGACAGATCGAGCGGCTCGACCAGAGGCGCGAGCTCATCGTCAACAAACAGCATACGCGCACCAGAATGCTGCAAGATGTAGCCAATCTCGTCGCTATTCAAGCGGGTATTGATTGCGACAAGGATGCCGCCAGCCGCAGGGACAGCAAAATGCGCTTCAAGCAGCGGGGGAATGTTAGGGCAGAGGAATGCGACGCGCTCACCTTTCTGCAAACCATCGGCCCGCAAGTGTGATGCCAGGCGGTTGACGCGCTCGGCAAACTCGCGATATGAATAACGGCGTTCACCGTGGACGACAGCAGTCTTTGTGGGATAGATATAAGCGCTGCGTTGCAGAAAGCTCACGGGAGTGACCAGGGTGCGATAAACCAAAGCCTGTTGCTGCATCGCAACCTCCCTTTATATGGCAAATAACTGTGGATGCTCGATGTTGATGTCGCTATATATGATACGACAGAATCAACAGATTGTGGTAGTTTCCCTGACGATCGCGCGTATGTCGCGACAAAGCCCCTTCAACATTAAACCCTAGCCGCTCGAAAATCGCACGACCCGATTGTTGTTCTTCGACCATTTCGACAATAATTTTCTGCACCCCTAGCGATCGCGCGGCATCAAAAATCGCCTGCGCTAGCGCAACACCCACCCCAGATCGTCGCCAATCGGGGCTTACGAGCAGTACAATGTCGGCTACATGCGATGACCACCCCACCAGGCGCCGGACTGAGCTATAGCCAATAATCTGGTTATCGGCCTCGGCAACCACTTGGCGCCAGTTTTCGGCCTGATACGCATTGACCAGGCGCGAGATAATTTCGTTGCTTTGGAAATCATCTTCAAGATAGAGGATATCATCTTGAAGCAATTGCTGCCCAAATGCGAGTAGGGCGGCCCGATCCTCTTCGCCAAGTGGACGAATCGTGGCTTCACGACCATTGCGGAGGGTCGCGCGCGACGTTGCGACTGAGTGCTCGACCATCGCCTGCTCCTAATCATAGTGAACTTTTGCACGAGGGAATACCGCTGAGTATATGAATCCAGGGTTACATGAAGGTTACACGGTTCGTTATACTTTTACCTCCTCATACACTTGCGTTGTCTGTGCCAGCGGGGTGACATCGAGGTAGGCGCGCAGGTTGCGCACGCAGCGTTCGTAAGTCGCAATCGCCTGGCGCCGGTTGCCCTGGCGCGCATAGGCCCGCATGAGCAGGCGATACGCATCTTCCCAGCAGGGGTCGCGCGCAAGGATGCCTTCGCAGAAGCGGATAGCTTCGGAAAGTTGCCCGCGCTTGAGTAATAGCTCGGCCAGCAGGGTAGCCGCATCGAGGTAGCGATTAGACAAGCGTTCGCGCTCTTCACGCGTCCAATCTTCATATAAATAATCGCCCAGGTAATCGCCTTGGTACAGGCTTAGCGCCAGTGCTAACTGTTCGTGTACTTCAGTATTATCGCCCTCGCCCATTGACACTCGCTTTTGGGCAATATCGAGCTGGCGCTCGAATTCTACCACATCAATCCACACGCCTTCGGGCGGGCAGAAGCGATACGCGCCGCCCTGGCGGCGAATATAGAATGGCGGAGTACGTGGCGGGCGGGCGGGTTCAAGCACTGCGTTAAGTGCATTAAGCGTCACTTTGAATTGCGTTTCGGCATCGGCCTCACTATCGTCGGCCCATAGCCAATCGCAAATTTGCTCGCGCAGCAGCCAGCGGTGCCGGTTGGTAAGCAGCAGCGCCAACATTTGCTGGGCTTTTTTGCGTTGCCATGCCCGCGGTTCTACTTCTTCGCCGCCGCGCCAGACACGCAGCCGTTCCAGCACCTGAATGCGCAGCGTACTGCCGGGATGATAGGTGATCGTCGCATCATCCGCCGTGATCGACGGGAAGGCCTGTGCCAACAGCTCCTGCGACCATAATCGCAAATCCGCTGCGCCTTTGGAGGTATCGGGCAGGCGGCCAGCGAGCAACACCGGCACCAGCGCCATCCGATCGCGCGGGCCAAACAGCGTTGGGCGCGTAAGCAGCCCAACATAGCCGCCGCGCTGGGCGCGCCGTAGGGCATCGCGCGCGTGCTGCTGGGCTTTATCGAGCCGACCGCAGCGGTGGTGCCAGATCGACAAGCTTAGCTGCACCACCGTAAGGCTGTAGGCATCGCTACACGCGCGATGTCGCTGCTCGGCCTCGGCGAGCCATTCGCCAGCTTCTGGCGTAGCGTTTGAAGCCCCTACAACGCCGAGTGCTGTCCATAGGCGCGCCGCAGTCCAGCTATCGCCTGTGCGCTCTACAATGGTCAGCCCCTCACGCACGGCAGCGCGCGCGGCGTCGATATCGCCATTGAAACCGTGGAGTAGGGCCATGCCCAGATAGGCGGCGGCTTTACTGCGCTGCACAGTAAAAGCATCGGCAAAAGCCATTGCCTGCAAGTAGTGGGCATTGGCAGCGCTAGCATCGGGGTGAGGTTGCAGCTGAAGCGCGTGCCCTAAGCGAATGTGAGCTACTGCCTCAGAAAGCGCCGACCCAAGCTGCCGTGCCGATTCCAACCCTTCTTGCGCATAGCGAAGCGATGCTTCTGTATCGCCTAGCAATCCACAGAGCTGCGAAAGCAGTAGTGTTGGTTCGCGATGAGCCTCGGGGCTGCGCGCATAGGCGGCGCTGCGATCGTGGTTGAGCTGGCGTTCGAGAAAATCGCGCGCCTCATTCAACAAGCCCAGGCGCAAGAACACGCGCGGATCGATTTGTGAGGTGCCACTCATCCGCTCGGCCAGCCGATACAGGCGCAGCGCCTGCACCGGGTTGCCGCTATTCAATCGGTTCTCGGCGATGCGGCGCAGTAATGCAAGCCGCGCACCCGACTGCTCGGGCGGCAACAGCTTGTAGGCCCGCCGCAACAGCGCTGTGGCTGGGGCTGGCCGCACGGTGTCGAGGTAGATCTGAGCTTGCCCCTTGAGCGCGCGCGATTGCCCAATTGGATCGCCGAGCTGGGCATATTGCTGCTCGGCAGTGGCATACGATGCCAGGGCGGCCTCGAAGCGCGCTAGCAGTCGTTCAGCATCACCACGCGCGACTAATAGCTCGGGGTAATCAACCAGCGCGGCTGGCGGTAGGCGATCGAGCCAGTCGATCAGGGTAACCGAGCGGCCCTCGTCAATCCACGATTGCGCCAACCCCACCAGCTCGGCAGCCACGCCAGCGCTATCGTCGACGGCACTAAGATGATACAGTACGCGCTCACCAGCACCAATATCGCGGTAATAGGCTGCGGCGCGCGCATGCAATTCTGCCCAATCGGGAATTGCCGCGCGGGCACGCTGCTGCAAAAACGCATGAAAGAGTGGATGATAGCGATATTGGTCGGCCCCAATCGCTGTTAGAAATAACCCACGGCGGTAGAGGCTGCGTAGCCGTTCAGCCGAATCATCGCGGCCAAGCATACGGTCGCACACCGGTGCGGCTAGCTCGGCAAGCACCGAAGTGCGCAGCAGAAACACCTGAATATCGTCGGGCTGGCCGGCTAATACTTCCTGTGCCAGGTAGGCAAACAGCACTTCTTGCGAGGAAGCTGCGTGGCGGAGCGTCGCCGCATGAGTGGGGCTGTCTTCACCGGTTTTGCGATGCTCTTCATCAGCACGCTGCTGGGCGCTCTGCCACATCATCTGTAGCGCAATCGGCCAGCCGCCTGTTTGTTCGCTCACCTGCGTGGCGTTCGACAGGCTGATGGCATCATCGTCGTCGGCCTCAAACAGCAGCGCCACCTCTTCCGGAGTAAATGCCAGGTTGGCCTCATCGACGACAAACAGCTCGCCGCGCGCCTGTAAAATTGGCAACGAGGAAATCTGCGGCCAGCGGCGGCTCGAAAGTAGTAGGTGCAGTTGCGGCGGGGCCTGGCTGATCAGTCGCTCGACGAGTGCGCCGATCTCGGCTTCATCATCGACCATATGATAATCATCGAAAACCAGAATAGTCTCATCATCGAGCATGCGGGTAAGATCGTTGATCAGTGCATCGAGGGCTTGAATCCAGGCTTGCGTACCCTGGCTATGTTGCTCAAGCAGCGCAACCGTGCGCTCACCGGCTTGTGGGGCCAGTGTCCGGCAGGCGTGGGCCAGGTGTAGTAAAAACACCAGCGGATCGGAGACGCCTTCGCCCATGCTATACCATATAACCGGCCAGCCGCCGCGCGCAGCAAACGAGGCCAGCGCACTGCTCTTGCCATAGCCTGCGCTCGCGCTCACCAGAGCTACCGGGTACTCAACCGCGTTCGCCAGCAGCCGATCGAGCCGTGGCCGACGCAGCCAGCGACGCGGCAAGCGCGGTGGCATCAGCCGGGTATAGACGACGATATCATCTCCAAACATGATGCTAATGGACTCTGTACAGCGATCCTCATTGCAGCCATAAACTGGACAGCTACAGACCTTGAAACACGAAGCGGTCACGTTATAACTGACCGCAGCTGGCCGATTTTACAACCGCTGGAGGACGCTATATGCTGGCGGATGCGCCGTATTGTAGCATATCCTGTAGCCCAACCGAGCGCGTCCTATTCATTTGTCCTGTAACTCGGGATGCGTAACCACGCGGCGAAGCGAACTTGATTGTAACTTTACACGACTACGATACACACACGCAATGGAGCACATTATACGACCGCAGGTTGCTGCGGATATACGTTCAGGAGGATTTCACCATGACCGACCAAAAGACCGCACAGCAAGCTTTCCGTGAGCAGTACAAAGTCGCTGAGAATTTCGCCGGCGGCGCCTGGCGCGCCTGGGTCGATTTCGCAGCAAGCACAACCGAGTTCACGTTCGATGCGTTCGAGAAGAGCATGAACTACAATCTGAACGCGCGCGCGCAGGCCGATAAGTTCACAACCGATACGATGTTGGGCTATCGCCGGTTGTACGAAGATGGCTGGAAAATGTGGCAAGGCTATGTTCAGGGCGTGGGCGAAATTGTAAATCGTGCCGCTAAGAACTAAGCTCACTGGCATTCTTTGGCAGTCCCTCTGTAGGTCTAGAAGAGCCAAAACCTCTTCTGGGCCTACTCGAATCAAACGGGAATCTGTAATGAGTCTATGCACGCTGATGGAGAAAGGGCAGAGCAATGACGCGTGACCAACAGACCGAAGCGCTGGCAGCCTCTTGGATGTCTGATCCCCGCTGGAAGGGGATCGAGCGCCCCTACACTGCAGAAGATGTTGTTCGGCTACGTGGCTCGGTACAAATCGAGCAGACCCTCGCACGCCTGGGGGCCGAACGCTTATGGAACCTGCTGAATACCGACGATTATATTGCAGCACTAGGTGCACTCACCGGCAACCAGGCAGTACAGCAAGTAAAGGCTGGTCTGAAGGCGATCTACCTGAGCGGCTGGCAAGTCGCTGCCGATGCTAACCTCGCAGGCCATATGTACCCAGATCAGAGCCTCTACCCGGCTAACAGCGTGCCCCAGGTGGTCAAGCGCATTAACCAGGCGTTGCAGCGTGCCGATCAGATCCAGCATAGCGAGGGCAAGGGCGATACCTACTGGTACGCGCCAATTGTCGCCGACGGCGAGGCGGGCTTTGGTGGCCCACTCAACGTCTTCGAGCTAACCAAAGGCATGATCGAAGCAGGCGCGGCAGGCGTTCACTTTGAAGATCAGCTGGCCTCGGAGAAGAAATGCGGCCACATGGGCGGNNCGCCTGGCCGCCGACGTGATGGGCATCCCAACCGTTATTATTGCGCGCACCGATGCTAACGCGGCCAACCTGCTCACTAGCGATGTCGATGATCGCGACAAGCCATTTTGCACCGGCGAGCGCACGGTCGAAGGGTTCTACCGCGTGCGTGCTGGCCTCGACCAGGCGATTGCGCGCGGCCTAGCCTACGCCTCAGTCGCCGACCTCGTATGGTGCGAAACTTCCGAGCCAAACCTGGATGAGGCCCGCCGCTTCGCCGATGCGATTCACAAGCAGTTCCCTGGGAAGCTCCTGGCCTACAACTGCTCGCCGTCGTTCAATTGGAAGAAAAAGCTGGATGACACCACCATTGCCAAATTCCAGCGCGAGCTTGGAGCAATGGGCTATAAGTTCCAGTTTGTCACGCTGGCAGGCTTCCACGCGCTGAACTACAGTATGTTCGAGCTGGCACGCGGCTACAAAGATCGCGGTATGGCAGCCTATTCCGAGTTGCAGCAGGCCGAATTCAGCTCTGAGGCAAACGGGTACACCGCCACTAAGCACCAGCGCGAGGTTGGCACTGGCTACTTCGACGAAGTGGCGCAGGTCATCGCGGGCGGCACTGCTTCGACAACCGCCTTGAGTGGTTCAACCGAAGAAGAACAATTCCACTAGCCAATTTGTGATTTACGCCGTATCATTGACAGCGGCGCTAACGACATGAGCGCCGCTGTCGGTATTCTGGCGTAAATTTGGATTGGTGCCACAATGCTTTCACGCCTCTGGGGGCTACCTTCAGCCACAACCAATGCGATGCTGCAAACGTTACAGCGTGAGCTTGAGCGCATGCAAGATCGTTTTGGGACGGTTTACAAGCTCATGCTGCGTGGCGACCCACAGCAGGTTGCCCAAACACCAGCCGATGAGGTGTATACCGAGGGCAAGGTGCGCTTATTGCGCTACCGTGCCGCTGAGCACCCTGCGCCCGTACCCGTGCTCATCGTGCCCTCGCTCATGAACCGCTACTACCTGCTCGATTTAGTTCCGGGCCGCAGCCTGACCGAATATCTCGTCGGGCGCGGTCTCGATGTATTTCTGCTCGATTGGGGCATCCCTGGCCCAGAAGATCGGGCGACCACCTTCGACCAATATATTACCGGGGCGCTGCGCCGGGCAACCCAGCGGGTGCGATCAATCACTGGGCAAGAACGCATTAGCTTGCTCGGCTACAGTATGGGCGGCACCTTCACCGCGATATTTGCCGCACTGTATGGCCGCTATGTGGCAAACCTGGTGCAGCTGGCTGCTCCCATCGATTTTCACGACGACGGCATTCTTTCGCAGTGGACGCGCAAAGAGCGCTTTAATGTCGATCTCGTGGTTGATACCCTCGGCGCGATGCCCGCCGCCCTGATGCAGGCCAGCTTCCGCATGCTAAAACCAACCCACCAGATTGCGCAGCAAATTGCGCTGGCCGACCAGTTTGGCGATATGGACGCTGTGCAGGATTTCCTCGCCTTGCAATTCTGGCTCGATGACAATATTCCATTCCTTGGGGAAGCGTACCGTACCTATATCAAAGATTGTTACCAGGAAAACTACCTGGTGCAGGGTAAACTCGTCGTTGGTGGCCGACGGGTTGACCTGAGCCAGATCGATGCCCCGCTGCTCACAGTTGTCGCAACGCGCGATGTTATTTCCCCCCCCGCATCAGCAACCGTGCTGAACGACCTGGTTGCTAGCCCCGACCGCTCAATTCTAGAATTGACTGGCGGGCATACCAGCATCGTTGCGGGGCACGAGGCAGCCACGCAGCTCTGGCCGCAAATCGCCGACTGGCTGCTGGAGCGTTCGCATGAGCCTGACGAAAGCTAATGCTACCTATTTCCTCTATACGTTAGGTATTCATCATTGAAATCTCAGAAATAAGCCTCAGCTTCTATGCTACACTCATAGTCTCTGAACTACAATTGTGCCTCAATACTTGCTAATAGAAGTGGTATGCGTAAAGCTAGATGGTTTGGCTACGCCTGTGCCCTACTATGCGCTTCGTTGCTGTTGCTGAGCTGTCATATATCCCTGCAATCGGCAGAGAATATGCCCCCACCCGCACCGAGCCGTATAGTGTCTGCCACTGCAATAATGAGAGCACCCCTACCGCAGATACTAACCTCAGGCTTGCCTCCTACACTACTCATTGAGCCTGCGCCAGAGGTACGTGCTGCGCAACTGCTCACCGCGAAGCACGGGTGGTTACTAACGAAGCAAGCACTCTGGTGGACCGATGATAACGGCGACCATTGGCGCACGATAACGCCTATGTTCGTGCCCGCGAGTACAATTGCGCAGGTAACATTTATCGACATAGCGCACGGCTGGCTGGTAGTGGCAGCTCAACTTGACACGACGCCTGGGCATGCTGAGATACGTGTACTGCAAACGCAGAATGGAGGGCAAAGCTGGCAGAGCTTTCGAGCTGCAACCTACACTGATTGTTTTTCATGCACAGGCCTGACGCACTCGTTATTTTTTCTCAATCCAGAAGAGGGTTGGCTCGTAATCAATCGCACTGAGACGATGAGTTCCGCACCAGCTGAGCTATTTCACACTGAGGATGGTGGGCGAACATGGCACCAATTGCCCGCACCGCCACGATTTGGCGCGGTGCGTTTTATAACACCGCAGGTAGGGTGGTTCTTTGACAGTTGTTGTGCTGCTTTTTCATATAAGCTTTGGCAAACACATGATGGTGGCAACTCATGGGAAGCGCTAACCCTTCACGACCTGCGCCCGTATTGGGCAATTGGGCTACCGGCATTCGCGGATGACAGCCACGGGTTACTCGCAGTAAATCTTATCGATAGGCAGGGAAGCAGTACCGGACAAATCGCGTTTTATCAAACTGATGATGCTGGAAAAAACTGGATACACACAGCCACATTCAGTGTACCTTCGCTCGTGGGCCAGCAGATTGACGAGGGCTTGCTCACTGGAAATATAGTTACGAGATCAACCTGGATGCTCACGGTCAATCAACAGCTCTATCTCACGGCTGATGCTGGGCGCACCTGGCAAGTTAAGGCGCTTGTGGAACATTCTGGCGGCTTCACGGCGCTCCAGCTTTTCCCTGACCGCAGCGGGTGGGCACTGCTCTTGAAGGATAATTGTGCTAGTGCGTGTACTGTGCCTATGCGCACCAGCGATAACGGCCAGACCTGGCAGCTGCTACCGCTCCCTACCGAGCATACGCCATAACGAAGCCCGCACCAGTCTTTCTAGTGCGGGCTAATCGTTTGTGTTACTTGTTGCGGCTATAAAAAGTCGTAATGGATGATTCCTATGTTCCCGGCTTTACATCGCTTACCCATTTACTGGCAGCGAGATGTTCTGGTTTCCAATACCATACAATCAGCATGGTGACGGCCCACGTGACAATGACGTGAGCCCATGTAAGTTGTTGAATTTGGAAGGGTAGGAGCGCGGGAACCTGACCGGCGAATACAAATCCGCCACTAGCATTCAAACTGGCATGGAACAAGATAGTAATCAACAGACTTCCGCGGCTGTTATTGAACAGCCAGACAAACAGGACGCCGATAGGAATAGTTTCTAGTAAATACCGTACCATAGCAATCGGTTGGCCTGTTTCGGCAATTGCAAGTGCAATTCCTTGTACATAGAAGGCAGGGAAGTGCCACACGGCCCATATGATGCCAACCACAATACCCGTTACAAAGGCGGTTGTTTTCTGTTGCAAAACGGGAACGAGGTATCCCCGCCACCCGCCTTCTTCAGCAATTGGGCCACCTACAACGCTCGATAAGAGTGCTAGCGGAAACAAGTACCAAGGTATCGCAAGCTGTGTATCGATTGAGAAAACAACCCGCGCCAACAGCGTCGCCACAATCCAGAGAAAAGGCGGTAAAATCAAAAGAGCGAGATAACACCACCATGTAACGCGCCACCGCACTACTCGCTTAAGGAGATCTTTTACCCCGCTTGCTCCTCGTTGCGCCCAGACAATGAGCAATGCACTCAACGTTGGGCCAAATGCACCGATGATAACCACACTGAGCGTCAGCGGAACATTTGTGGTCATTTCGCCCTTCAGGCTAATGGCTAGCGGTACCCACCATAACCAGGTCCATAAAAAGGTAAGTGTCAGGAAAGTAGCCACTGGATATTGAATTGAGAGCCTTTGAAGTAGAGTACGCATATGGCCTCCTTTCTATTTTCAGACACCCAATCGCGTATTTCGCCTCATAGGGATCAGTCTACCGGCTCCTCCACGCCCGCCGGCCACACTGCTGGAAGCGGCGCAGGCTGCGGGCAACCACTGCGCACATCTATGTGCTTGCCTTCGCGTGAGGCATCGTGAAACGCATGCATCAGATCGAGCACATGGTAGGCAAGCGCGCCACTGGCCCGGTGCGCACGACCAGTGCGCAGGCCATACGCCATATCGGCCACGCCTAAGCCGCGACTGTTAGCTGTGTAGCCATGCGTTATCTCACCCTCGTGCCATGCCTGCTCGCCCGCCAGTCGCACGCGCACCGGCCCACCAAAGGTATTCGGGTCGGGTACACTCAGCGTACCCAGTGAGCCATAAATTTCGATACGCGGCAGCTCGGCGTGCCACACATCGAAGCTGGTGATCAGTGTTGCCACCGGGCCGCTGGCAAATTCGAGCAGGCCAGCGACATAGGTTGGCGTATTCACCTTGATCATAGTGCCACTCAGCGGCTGGCTGGTAATTTTGCGTTCGGCGAACGACACGCGCGCCGAACCGGTAACCCGCTGCACTGGCCCAAGCAGCGATACCAGTGCGGTGAGGTAATACGGCCCCATATCGAACATTGGGCCAGCGCCACGCTGGTAGAAAAAATCGGGGTTGGGGTGCCAGCCTTCGGGGCCGTGGCTCATCATAAAGGCGGTAGCCGCTACTGGCATGCCAATCACACCCGCATCGATGAGCGCCCGGCAGGTTTGCAGCCCGCCCCCCAGGAAGGTATCGGGTGCACAACCCACGCGCAGCCCCTTTTCTGCCGCAAGGGCTAGCATACGCTGCGCATCGGCACGCTCGATCGCAAGCGGCTTTTCGTTATACACCGATTTACCCGCTTCAAGCGCGGCCAGCGCAACATCGCCATGCGCGGCAGGAATCGTCAGATTAATCACGAGTTCAATCGTTGGATCGGCCAGCAGCTCGGCCACACTGCACGCCCTGGGAATGCCGTATTTGGCGGCCTGTGCTTCGGCGCGCGCCAGCTCAATATCGGCACAGGCCACAATATTCAGAATATCGAATTTCTGGCCAGCTTCGAGATAAATTCCACTAATGTTGCCGCAGCCAATAATCCCAACATTCACCGGTGTGATGCTCATACAATTACCTTTTGTATTAATGCGAATACAGTTCATGCGAGCAAGCGCTGGGCACACGCCCAAACCCGCTAACCAAGCTCAAGCCAGGCCATTTCCTCGGGCGTAAGCCGTACCTCAGCCGCCGCCACATTTTCGCGGAATTCTGCGCCGGTGTTGCAGCCGACCAGTGCATAGATATCGAGCGGTTGGTTCAGCACATAGGCCAGCGCAATCTGCGCAGGGGAAAGCCCGCGCTCGGCGGCCAGCTGCGTTGCGCGTGCAAGCCGCCCAAAATTTTCGGCTGAGCCATACGTTTCGGCGCACAGTTTGTCCAGGTATGTCGAAAACGTATCCAGGTTATCGGGCTGAAAGCGGCCCGAGAAAAAGCCGCCCGCCAGGCTCGACCATGTGAACAGCGGCATGTGGTTGGCTGCGTGCCAAGCGCGCCCGGCCACGCCGTCGGGGCCGCTGAGGCTCAGGCAGCCCTCCCATGGGGCTTGAAGCTGCACGGCCAGGCTCAAGTTCGGGCTACTGGCAACGAAGGGCAGCAGGCCATGAGCGGCGGCGTAATCATTCGCTGCTTGCAGGCGCGGGTGTGCCCAGTTCGAGCCACCGAATGCATGAATGGATCCAGCCCGTTGTAGCTCGTTGAGCACCTCAACAATTGGCCCAATTGGCTGGCGCGGGTCGTCGCGGTGCAGCAGGTACAGGTCGATATACTCGGTGCCCAGCCGCTCCAGCGATTCGCGCACATCGCTGCGAATATCCTCCGGGGTCACACGTTGTTGGCCGTGCATTGGGTGCGCGCCCTTGCCAATAATCACCACCTGCTCGCGCAGCCCACGCTCGCGCAGCCATGCCCCGAGGGTGCGTTCAGCATCGCCCTGGCCGTAGACATGCGCCGTATCGAAGGTTGTGCCGCCCTGCGCAAATACAGCATCAAGCAGCGCAAAGCTGCGCGCGCGCTCGGCAGTGCTCAGCATCACGCTGCCTTGCACAACCCGCGCTACTGGCTTCGTCACACCAGTAATTGTTCCATAATTCATAGTACATCTCGGCTTTCTATTCGGATCGACGCACCTGTGTAGCATACTACAACTTTCATGACGTGATGTTAGCTTTGGGTGTTGCCAGTGCTGTATACTGCGCCTGTTTTCGTGTACTATATGTGCACGATGCCCCGATCCCTGGTCGCTCTATAGTAATGGAAGGAACCACGTATGGCGTTCTTCGATCTTTCCCCCGACGAGCTACGCACGTACACACCACCCCGCGACGAGCCTGCTGATTTCGACACATTCTGGCGCGACACAATCGCCGAGGCCGAGCGCACCCCGCTCGATGCGCGCTTCGAGCCGCTCGACAGCGGTATGCGCACCGTCGAAACCTTCGATGTTACCTTCAATGGGTATGGTGGGCAGCCAATCAAGGGCTGGCTCATACTGCCGCGGGTGCGCGATGGCGCGCTGCCATGCGTGGTCGAGTATATAGGCTATGGTGGGGGGCGCGGCTTCGCCACCGATTGGCTGCTGTGGGCCAGTGCGGGCTATGCCCATTTTGTGATGGATACGCGCGGCCAGGGCAGCGCCTGGAGCAAAGGCGACACGCCCGACCCCGAGCTGGATGGCGGCAACCCACAGCACCCCGGTTTCATGACGCGCGGCATTCTAAAGCCACAAACCTACTACTATCGCCGCGTGTTCACCGATGCGGTACGTGCCGTGGCCGCCGCGCGCAGCCACCCGGCCGTCGACCCACAGCGCATAGCGGCTTGCGGCGGCAGCCAGGGCGGCGGCATTACCCTGGCGATCGGCGGCCTGGTGCCCGATATTCAGGCA
>JAFEAS010000073.1:0-6515 GCA_018266315.1 Chloroflexi bacterium SZAS-1
CGTGGCTGGCATTGGGCGTGCTGGCGCTCTATTTGGTAATAGCCAATGTTGAGGCTAATATTGTTTATCCCAAGGTGGTGGGCGATATCGTCGGGCTGCACCCGCTGGTGATTATCATTGTGCTCTTTCTCGGTGCCGAGCTGGGGGGAATTCTCGGTGCCTTGCTGGCGGTGCCAGTGACGGTGGTGCTGCAAGTACTCTTCGATCAATTCTACCGCTTTGAGGAGCCAACTCCGAATGGAGAGGTGGCACCTACGTCACAAGCTGATGCTTGATAGTGAAGAGCAGTATTGCGTCAACGGGGTCGTGCGCTAAGGCGCTGGTATGCCGCGAAGTTCGTGCCACCTGGCTCAGGCCGCCGCCGCAACTGTATCGTGAACCGGCAGGGTAATGAAGAAGGTTGAACCCTGCCCGGCGCCAGCACTGTCGGCCCAGATCTCGCCGCCTTGCGCATACACCAGGTGGCGGGTAATCGTCAGCCCAATCCCGGTACCGCCACTCTGGCGCGCGCGCGACTTATCGACACGGTAAAAGCGCTCGAAGATTTGCGGCAAGTGTTCCGCCGGAATACCAATGCCGGTATCACGCACACTGATTTGTACGAAGAAATCGTGCGCTTCGGCGGCGATGGTAACGCTGCCCTGGGTCGGGGTATAGCGCAGCGCATTCGATAGCAGGTTAATCAAAATCTGCTCAAGCCGATCGGGGTCGGCTACAATATCAGGCAGGTCGGGCGGCAGGCTGGTGATCAGGGCTACCCCTTTATTATTGAACTGCGGCTGGAATTGCGCCATCACATGCTGGGCAATTGTGCTAAACGCCATCGGGCGGGGCATCACCCGCAGTTGGCCCGCTTCTGCCCGCGATAAAAGCGCCATTTCCTCAATGAGCCATTTCAGGCGGGCCGCTTCCTGCTGGATCATCGCAAAGATATGTTCCTCTGGTGCAATCACGCCGTCGATCAGCCCTTCCATATAGCCTTCAATCGTGGTGAGCGGCGTGCGCAGCTCGTGCGCAACATCGGCAAGCAGCGCCAGGCGGCGTTGTTCGGTTTGCTCAAGTGCCTCGGCGAGCTGGTTGATGCTCTGGCTGAGATCGGCAAGCTCATCGTCGGAGCGGGTAATGGTGCGTTCGTGGTAGTGGCCGCGCGCCAGGCGCTGGCTGGTAAATGTGAGTTCCTGAAGTGGCTCGACAATTCGGCGCGAGACAAATAAGCTTACGAGTACGGCAGCGCCCAGCGCAGCGAACGCTGAAATCAGCAGCCCTTGATCAACGACCGACTGAAAGCGTTCTTGCTGGCTTAAGGCTAGGGGCGATTGTTCGGTACTCGCAACTTGCCCGGTTTCCGAGGCCGATTGGCCGAGGCTGAGTGGGGGTTCGGGGACAAGCTGCGTGCCGGCCAGAAAATGCGCAGTGGCGAGCAGCACAATGATGCCGATTACAAGAATCGACAGGTGCGAGACGAAGAGTTTCCAGCGCAGGTGTCGTAGCCAGCTCATAGTAGTTGGCCGTTAACAGTTGGTTATCATACGCCGCGTGGCAAGTGGCGAATATCAGTGGCTTCAGCCGCCAGGGAGCTTATCGGCGGCGCCCGGCAAACTTATACCCTACCCCGCGTACCGTTTGAATAATTGTTGGATTGGCCGGGTCGATTTCCAGCTTGCGGCGCAGCAACCCCACGTGTACATCAACAACCCGGTCGATGCCAGCAAAATCGTGGCCCCACACCCGTTCAAGCAGCTGATCGCGGTTGAACACGCGGCCAGGCTGTTCAGCTAGTGCGTACAACAGGTCGAATTCACGCGGTGTCAGGTCGATCTGAGTACTGTGATGCCATACTTCGCGTGTGTCCGGGTCAATCACTAATTCATCGAAACGTAGGGCTGGCCGTTCGGGCGCGGCTGGTGCGCTGCGCGGCCCTAATGTGCGGCTGCGGCGAAGAATGGTTTTGACGCGTACAACAAGCTCGCGTGGGCTGAATGGCTTGGTCAGGTAATCGTCGGCACCGACCGATAGGCCAACGATCTTGTCGATCTCTTCGGTACGGGCCGTTAGCATCAGCACGTACACATCGAACTCTTGCTGAATGCGACGGCACACTTCGAGGCCATCCATGCCTGGCAGCATCACATCGAGCACGATCAGGTCGGGCCGGATCGCACGCGCTTGCGCCAGGGCGGAAGGGCCGTCCTTGGCGGTGTGTACGACAAAGCCATCGGCACGGAGATAACTGGCAATCAGATCAAGAATCGGGGGTTCATCGTCAACGACAAGAATCGCTGCGCTCTGCATCGAGCCGGCTCCTCGCACGAATAGGGTTGTTGATTATGACCGATGTGATTATGCGGTGAAGATTTGCACATTTATTGTAGCATATCTGCTGGGGCCGTGTTTTGCCCTATTGTATCGTCAGAGCATCTAAATTGACATTTGCGCGCACGCGCTGTTCCCCAAAATCGTGAATGCGTAACACCAACTGGTAGGTGCCGGGTTGCAGTGTCGAAGGAATCATCAGCGTGCGGCGTTCGGCCACTGGCTCGCCCACGCGCCAGCGCCAGGTAGGGTAAAAACCTTGTTGTGGCGCAGCTACCTCGCTAGCGACAACCCGGCTACTCGAATCGAGCAGCTGGATCTCGGGGAATAGCGCACGCTCAATTGGTTGCAGTGTACGCCAAACCAGGCCGAGTGTGATTGTGCTGCCAGGTTGTGCCTGCGCTGGTAGCGTTTTCCCTGTAAGCTGCAGCCCATCGCCAAGGCTAAGCGGGGTTGCGCCCGGCGGCACATCGTCGCTGAGATGCCGTACATACACCAATTCGCCACTGTCAACCGCCCCTTGTGTGATCTGCCCATCGCTGCTGCGGGTAAAGCTTGCCAATGTACGCTCATCGACGCTATAAGCGCCAAACATCAGGCGTAGGCGTAATGTCATCGGGCCGCCCGGTGGCGTAGCGGGTGGCGCAAACACCGGGTAGCTGCTGGTATTGACATAACCTTCACCGCCGAGAGTTATCGGCAACAGGTCAACCCCTAAAAATTGGGTGCGTGTTCGCTGGGGATCGGGCGTCAGCACGAAGGTATTGATCGGCGTGTCCGCCGTAAAGAGCGTCACTTCGATTGATGGCAGCGGCCCGGCAAGCGGATGGCGCAGCTCAATCGCCGTCTTCAGCCTGCCATCTTCCCAGAAACAGCGATAGCGGATTGCTAAGGGATTGAGTGCATCGATATCGAGTGGCTTCGTGCGCGCAATGACACCGGCAGTGCCGAATTGGGCCAGCGTGTGGGTGCTCGGTAGCGTGGCATCGAGCGGCACTGCAAGCGCTACGGACGCTTGCTCAGGGTCGATGAGCCAACTTTCGGCAGGAGGCAAGGGCAGTGTCAGGTCGCGCTGCGCAATTGCCGCTGTGCTACGGCGTTGGCCCAGCAACCCGATCTGCACCCAGTATGCCAGCGGGCCGAGCGGTGTGCCTACTACTGGTGCGCGGCTGGCGGCCTCGGGTTGGCTGGTACGCAGCCAGCGTGCGGCGGCCACAATATCGGGCGAGAGCAGCTGGATTGGCCTGGCAGGAATAAGCTGGTAGCTCAGGGTCAGTGTCGCCAGCGCTAAGATTGCACCAGCCGCCACGCGCCGGTGCTGGTGTTCGGCAAGTAGCTGTGCGCTCGCCCCGGCCACAATCGCAGCGGCGAGGGGGGTAAGCAGAAATAGCAGCTTATAGGCATGATACCCAGCCACCAGCCCCGTTCGCGTTAGCAGTGCCAGCGCCACTACGGCGGCCAGGCCAAGCCCGGCGGCAAGCAGCAGCCCATACCCACGCCGCATCAGCAATAAGCAGGCAGCACCAGGCAGCGCCAAAAAGATTGGTATAAGCCGCGCAGCGCTTGGCAAGGTAACGAGTCCTTCGTGCGCCAACACTGCTTGCCCAGTACGTAGGCGTGGCAGCACATCAAACAGCGCCATAGCAAGCGCTGGCCCAAACATAAGCCCAGCGTGAGCAAGCTGCGCTCTTATGCGCGGCTTACCTGCCCTCTGCCACTGCACGCCAGCGAATACTGCTAGCGCTGCCGGTAATGGTGCCCAGAGCGGGTAGGTTGCGAGCAATGCGGCTAACGCCAGCCCGGCCTGGCCTGCCGCTAACCAGCCGGGGATACGCAATATGTGCAGAATAACCAGAAGCGTGAGCGCAACCCCGAGCAGCATAGTGTAGTAGCTCTGGTCAATATAGGCTTCCATGAAGAACGTGCGATGGGCTATTAGTAGGAGTGGTGCGAGGAGTAACGCCAGGCTGTAGCGCCATTCGTGTTCGCGGCGCGCCGGGCGACCTGCCATTGCGGCTAGCTGCACCACAAGCCCACCAACCAGCGCGCCAAGCAGCGCAACGGTAGGGTACATGCTTTCTAATAGTGGCTGGGCGCTGATCTTGGCGGCTGCGAGCACTACGAGCGCAAACCCAGGCGGGTAGGCGTTCATCTCGCCAAGCAGCCCGCGTGTATCGTCGTTGATTGGCGGTAGTGCCTGGTGCGTTGCAATCCATTCAATCAGCTGGAAGTGGTGGGTTGCATCGACCGACAGCCCGAGCGGCAGCATCGTGGGCCAGGCGAGCGCTAACCCGATTGCGCCCAATGCGCTCATCGCTACCAGCACGGCCAATAGCTCAAGCCAGTGCTTCTTTACCCCATACCGTACCAGTAAAGCGCTTGGGAGGAGCGCTCCGCAGCAGGCGGCAACAATAAGGAGCGTGCCAGTAATCGGTATGCCAAGATGCCCGGCCAGAATGCCAGCCACAACAATCGTCGCCAGCATATTCCCCAGCGTTGCAAGCAGCACCTGGGCTGCTGAATACACCGATTGCTCACGAGATGGCGAGGTTTCGCTCTTCATAAAACACTAGGACTTTCGCTTACTGGTTTATTTGCCTGCGGCAGCATGGTACTTTTTTCGTTGTTCTTGGTGATGTTTTGCGCGGAGCGCAAAACATCACCAAGAACATGAAGAATTTGCTTGCGTAAGCGAAAGTCCTAAACACTATGCTGCATTGTGCCTTCCATCCCGGGTCGGGCTGACATACTTGAGCGCCTTGGGCAGAATTGTAGCGTCGTTGTGCATATTCCTCAGGCGGCGCTGGTCTGGCGGTGCGAATTATTAATATACAGTGCGCATCATAGCATTAAACTATGCAAAATAAACAATTGAAAACAGGTTTTCTTTGTATATAATCAACAGTGGTTGAAGCAGGAGCTTCACCAATTGATGGCAAGGTTCCATTGAGCAGCCTGATCTGGTTCCAGGGGCACGACGTGAGTTTTATTACTTCAGCTGAACACGGCACCTTCGTTTCCTGCGATGTTTGTGGGAACTATAGCGCATTATTCGACCCGGACTGGCGGCGCGTGCGCAATACTACTGATGGGCAGCCGCAACACCTCTGCCGCGAGTGCCGGAAGAGCGCTGTGTGGTGCGAAACGCATCGTTGTTATCACCGTGCCGCCGATAATCACCGCTGCCCGTGTGTCGTATGTGGTGGTTTGTTTACTGCCCAGGTTCAACGTAATATTCAGCATTGCCCAGCGTGTCGGCCGGTAAGCGCGCCTTTAACGCGCCCAGGTGGCACGCGCAAATCGCTCTGGTCGGCTATTCAGCATCACTTGCTCACGCTGCTGATGTAAGCGCGCAACATACTCATAAGCTTCTCTGTTCGGGGGTGGCCTGGCCACCTCCGTTTTTTATGCTGGTCGGCGAAAGATCGTTACTGTCTCGTGCAGAATTGGCACAAAAGTGCCACCATACTGCGTGCGGTTGGAACTGACATTGTGCTGCGTTTTGATAATAATGCTTTCGATATGCTGCCGGTCGAGCCGCGCGACATCGAGCGTTAGCGGTTCGTAGCGCCCGTTGCGCCGCAGATCGCCCATTAGTAGCGCCAGCCGCCCGCCCGGCACCAAAAGCTCAAAGAACCGCCAATAGCTGGCCCGCAGTAATGCCATAAACGCCACCAGCGAGCCTGCCCGACTGAGATCGCGCGGATCGTCGCTGTATACCTTCATATCGTGGTAGGGCGGGTGCCAGAAGATGAGATCGTAGGCAGTGCCGAGCGGGTCGCGCAGGCTGTCGGTGCCGCTGTGCAGGTCGAAGCCGGTATAGGTAATGCCCATGTCGGCGCATACCTCACGGCTGGTTCCACCACCCTCCATTGGATCGAGCACGCAGGTGGGCCGGTAGGTCGCGCACAGATCAATCAGCAAATACCCTGAGCAATTCCCTGGGTAGCGGTTATTGCCCCACGGCCCGCGCTGAGGGTAGCTCACCACACTTGTGAGCGGTGTGCGCTGCCGTAGATATTCGGCTAGAGCCTGGGCATCGCGCATAGCTTCTGTTATGCCATAAGTGGCGACGAACAACAGATACGCTGTAGCGCTTTTCTGCTTATTATTCGTCGCCATCCATCAACGTTTATTGGGACCTTCGCCTACCTACAATGCGTCACGCCCTTTGCGATGCCCTTGCTCTGTGCAAACAATCA
>JAFEAS010000073.1:6620-19074 GCA_018266315.1 Chloroflexi bacterium SZAS-1
CCAACTTTTACCAGATCATACCACTCGCCATTGAGCTTAACCCGCACGATGTCGGAAGTGAAATCGTTATTGGTACCCTCTTCATCGCTATTCGAGAACAGTGACGATCCGACTCCATAAATATCGGCTGGCACACCTAGCTCCTCGAAGCGGCGAATTTTACGTGGCCCGAAGCCGCCTGTCACCACAATCTTTACATCGCGGCACCATTGCTGCGCCTGCTCAACCCAGGCTGGGCTAAGCTGCCAGCGCTGCCAGGCTGCGTCGATCGCCTGGCGTAGGAAAAACACGAGCCGTGGCGCTACCCCCATGTCGAGCTCTTTCTGCCCCAGTGGCGGCACGCTTTTATCGCGCAGTGTGCCGCTAGTGTCGGGCCGTACCCCGAACAGACGGTAGCGCTCGGCTTCGGCGACTTGCCCCGCGTCAATCAGTTCGCGGTAGCGTGCGAACATCGCATCCATCACCGCGAGGGTGGTGCCAACGCAGTCATTATCGAAATCAATCAGCGCAATTCGTGGAATGTCGACCGGGCGGGTTTCGGCGAAAGCTAGCATACACTCTACCGTATCGCCTAGAAAGGCTGCAATCGCCGCATGGGCGATGGTGCCGCCGCCTAAGCCGCCCCACCAGTCGCCCTGCGCATCGGTGGAAATAAACGAGCCTACAGTTTGCCCATGATCCATATTGAAGCGCTGCACTGCAATATTATACGCATAGCCGTCGGCGGCCTGCACCTCGTGCGCATCGAAGCGCGCCGGGAAAAACAGCACCGGCTTGCCGCGCGCCGCAACCAGCACATTGTACACATTCGTCGCAATGCGAGTTGCCCGGGTTAACGTGCCAAGCGTTGGCGTTTCGAGCAAGGCGAAATCGCGGTAGCGCCCGCGCACTTTCAGCACAGGCTGCACATGGAGTGGGTCGCCGCTATATCGCACGAGTATGCCATCGTGTACGGCCTCAACCTCAAGCTGGTCGTAGGTATTTACGAAGTGCCCATCAGCGTCGAAGTAGCCAGTGCAGCAGGCAAGCATCGCCAGCGCTTTATCTACCCCGGCAACTACCGAAAACGGTTGGCGGCGCGTAAACCATTGCATTTCAACTTCGAGATTACCAATATCCCGCCCCTGTGGGTCGATGCCCGCCGCTGCTAGCCGATGCGATGTGCCGCCAAAACGATAACCCCGGCGCGCCAATACACTTAACATCCCAACAATGTTCTCAAAATACTTGTCGGAATACCAGCCAGCGCGCATGCGTTCAGCGTCGATCTTAAACGTATCGTTGGTCAGGCGCTGCCCGTCGAAAATACTCATGATGGTGCTTCCTTTGTGATTGTAATGCGTGCGTGCATTTATTGTATAATTGACACTAAAATAGTATAGCGGAAACTATACGCCCTGTCAATGCTTGCCTGGAGGCTGTAGGCAGCGCTAGCATTTGGCTCTTGACAAAATGACGACATGACAGTATACTGAAAGTGCTTTCATAAAAGAAAAAATCATTAAGAAATCGTTGTCATTGTTGTTGCGTAGGGAAAGCCAAGATGGTGTATACTGTTTCCACCGTCTTGTTGTCCCGAACGTTAGAGCGTGGCCCAGATAGGGGCATATGCTGATACTGAGCAATGGCTCGATGGCATTTCGAGTGCTTTTCTCCTCGCTTGTTTGCGCAGAGCGGGTTGCTTGCACATAGGTTATGAATAGGTTAGTATAGAAAGACAAGCACGATAGCAATAGTGATTAGTGGCATAGTACCATTTGTACACCGTTTGGATTTCTTCTGGCGCCATATCGAACAGTACGGCGGCAATGACAGAGCATGCCTCCGGATTGTGTATATGATTGTATAGTTTCATCCCGAAGAGGATTGATTCCGAATTTGAAAGGAGGTTTTGCTCATTGCGAGATAAGGTTTCGTCCTATTACGATGTTCTGTTGAGCCTCGGTTACAACGATTGTTAGGAGGACAGATTCATGCAACCAAAGAGCTTTTCGCTCGTGCTACTGGCAATGTTTGCCAGCCTGATCCTGGCTGCTTGTGGCGGTGGTACCGCTGCAACCCCTACGCAAGCTCCTGCACCAGCTGCTGAAGCAACCGCTGCCCCTGCGGCCCCCACGGCGGCCCCGGCTGAGCCTACTGCTGCCCCGGCCGAGCCTACTGCTGCTCCGGCCGAGCCCACTGCTGCTCCGGCCGCTGGCGGGAGTTCGCTGGGTACGCTTGAGAAGAATGCTGCCAATGTCAGCCAGGAGCTGGCCGATGCGTTCGCTGGTAAATTCAAGGGCACTAAGGTTACCATGACTGGGCCGTTCACCGGCGAGGATGCGAACAAGTTTGCCGCCGATGTTAAGGAATTTGAGGACAAGACCGGCATCACGATCGAGTACGAAGGCTCGAAAGAGTTCGAGGCCACGATCGCTGCTCGTGTCCAGGGTGGTAATGCACCCGATATCGTCGACTTCCCACAGCCGGGCCTGGCCGCCACTTTTGCCAAGCAGGGCAAGATTGTCGACGTGACCAAGTTCATTAAGCCGGAGTGGCTGAAGCAGAACTACACCCAGAGCTACCTTGATATTGCCACGCTAGATGGCCAAAGCGGCAAGATCATGGCTGGCGTATGGCACCGAGCCTTCCCCAAGAGCCTGGTGTGGTACCCCAAGGCCGCATTCGACGCCGCCGGGTACAAGATTCCAACCACCTGGGCCGAGCTGACGGCGCTGCAAGATCAGATCGTGAAGGATGGCGACACTCCCTGGTGTATCGGCATCGAGTCTGGCGCGGCCACCGGCTGGCCCGCGACCGACTGGACTGAGGAAATGATGCTGCGCACTACCTCGCTCGACAACTACGACAAGTGGGTGAAGGGCGAGCTGAAGTTCACCGACCCGATCGTTAAGAACGCTGTCAAGATTTGGTCAGACATCTGGTTCAACGACAAGTACGTCTTCGGTGGGCGCGCCAAGATCGTCACCACCAACTTCGGCGATGCGCCCAAGCCGATGTTCGAGAAGCCCGATCCTAAGTGCTGGCTGCACCGCCAGGGTAGCTTCATCACCAGCTTCTTCCCGAAGGATGCCAAGCCAGGTACCGACTACGCCGTGTTCTACTTCCCGCCCTTCGACGATCAGCATGGCAAGCCGGTACTGTTCTCGGGCGACATGATGTCGATGTTCAACGACCGGCCTGAGGTGCGCGCGGTTGAGGCGTTCTTCAGCTCGGGCGCCTCGGTCGAGGGCTGGGTCAAAGCGGGTGGCGCAACCTCGCCGCACAAGGACTCGAGCCTCGACTGGTACACCAACGATATCGACAAGCAGGTGGCCGATATTCTGCAGAAGGCCGAGAGTGTGCGCTTCGACGGTTCCGACCTGATGCCGGGTGTCGTCGGCGCAGGTACCTTCTGGAAGGGTATGACCGACTACGTCGCCGGAACGGTGGACCTGGACAAAGCCATGGAAGAGATCCAGGCTGGCTGGGCCAACGTCAAGTAAGAAACGCAACTTGAGGAGCGCGGCAGCACGTCAGTTGCCGTGCTCCTTATCCTCCCGGAAGCTGTCACATTTCTACTGGTGGTAGGAAGGCAAACCGGCGTTATCGAGCAGGTGAGCGCTGCCTACGTACAGGGCGGACGCATAGTCGGCCTAAAGCGCCAAGGGAGAAGATCTATGGCACGATTAACGGAGATCGAGCCGCGACGGCAGGCGGCAACCCAGGAAGGTGGAGTCGGCCGGATTGTGATGGCGCTGCTTGCCCTGTCCGTCACGTTAGTAGCGCTCTGGCTCGGGTTTATCTTCTTACGCGATTATCAGAACACAGCACCAAAGATCGTTACCACGATCGTAGCGATTATCTGGGGCGTGGGCGGGGTGGCAGCGCTGTTCTTCTCGGCCAATTTCTTGATCGAGCAATTCAGCGATACCGTGAAAAGTTTTCTCCGACCGCTGATTTTCGTCGGCCCGGCGGTGCTTTTGCTGGGATGGTTCCTGTTCCTGCCGGTGCTGCGCACGCTGTATTTTAGCTTTTTTAATAACGACTCGACGCAATTTGTTGGCATGGAAAACTACATCTTCGCTTTTACCGATCGTGGAATGCTTGAGTCATTTCGCAACAACGTGCTCTGGATGATCTTTGGTACGGCGGGGTGTGTAATTTTTGGCCTGATGGTCGCCGTGCTCGCCGATCGCTCGAAGTTCGAGAATCTGGCCAAGGCGCTGATCTTTATGCCAATGGCGATCTCGTTTGTCGGTGCGAGTGTGATCTGGCGCTTTGTGTACTACTATTCGCCGCCCGGCGAGCCGCAGATTGGCCTGCTGAACGCGATTGTTACTGGCCTGGGCGGGCAGCCACAAGCCTGGACGAGCTTGCTTCAGCCGTGGAACAACCTGTTCCTGGTGGTGATTATGATCTGGCTGCAAACGGGATTCGCGATGGTGATCTTCTCGTCGGCGATTAAAGGCATCCCGACTGACATCCTCGAAGCCTCACGCGTCGATGGAGCGACCGAGTTTCAGGTCTTCTTCCGGATCATGATCCCGGCTATTCAAAGCACGATTATCACAGTGACGACGACGATCATAATCTTCTCGCTTAAAATATTCGACGTTGTGATTGTGATGACGGGCGGGCAGTACGGCACGCATGTGATTGCAACGCAATTCTACCGCCAGTTGTTCACCAATCTGGACAACGGTAAGGGCTCGGCGGTTGCGATTGTGCTGTTGTTGGCCGTGATGCCAGTGGTGATCTACAACGTTCGGCAGCTCAGCAAGCAGGAGGGCTTCAGATGAGTGCTACAGCAATGAGTGCGCGTGCGGCCAGCAAGCGCCGGCAGGAGCTGGTTGGTGCGCTGTTTGTCAATATTATGCTGGCGCTTATTTGCCTGCTGTGGACGATTCCGACATTCGGTTTGCTTGTTTCATCGTTCCGCGATCGTGATGCAATCACTAGCAGCGGCTGGTGGACGATCTTCCCACACCAGGAGTTCATCAAAGCATCGACGATCTCACTGCCGCGCACGACAGCTATGGATCAGCCGATTACCATTCCCGAGCTTGGTGTTACGGTGACGGATGCTCAGCTGCAGGCTGGTACACCGCTGCCCGATGGACGGTCGATCAAGTGGGAGAGTCGGCGCCAGCGTACAATCGCTGTATCGACAAAACAGTGGACGAGCAACACGAACTTCACGCTCGACAACTATAGTAGTGTGCTGACTGGGAAAACGCGCAACCCCGACGGGACAATCCAGTCGGATGCTGGAACCGATTTCTCAGGCCCCTTCCTGAACTCGGTCGCGGTTGCCATTCCAGCCACGGTGATTCCGATTTTGATTGCGGCGTTTGCGGCGTATGGCTTCGCCTGGATGCGCTTCCCCGGTCGCAAGATTCTGTTTACGATCATTGTGGCGCTGCTAGTGGTGCCGCTGCAACTCGCGCTGGTGCCTATTCTGCGCGACTACGTGGGCTTGAAGATTAATGGTACCTTCCTTGCCGTATGGCTGGCCCACACTGGCTTTGGCCTCCCGCTGGCAACCTACCTGCTGTACAACTATATTAGCGAGCTGCCGCGCGAGATTCTTGAGTCGGCCTTCATCGATGGGGCGACGCCGTTTACAATCTTTACCCGGCTTATTCTGCCGCTCTCTGCGCCAGCGCTGGCGGCGTTCGCGATTTTTCAGTTCCTGTGGGTGTGGAACGACTATCTGGTGGCGCTAATCTTCATCGGCGCGACGCCCAATGTGCAGGTGCTGACGATGTTGCTGGCCAACATGGTTGGCACGCGCGGCCAGGATTGGCACTTGCTCACGGCTGGCGCGTTTATCTCGATGCTACTGCCACTGGTTGTTTTCTTCTCGCTACAGCGCTTCTTCGTGCGTGGCTTGATGGCTGGCTCGGTAAAGGGCTAAACGCCACGATGCGGGCTGGTTTTTGTTCGTGGGTAGCAAGTTGGCCAGGCGTAGCCGTATACGGAGCGCCTGGTCGTTTTTTCAGGGCAGTATCGCTTTTCAGCGCAATCCAATACGCGTATGTCTGATGCGACAATCTACGATGTGGCAAAGCTCGCCAACGTCAGTATTTCAACGGTTTCGCGCGTGCTTAACACGCCCGAGCAAGTGAATGAAGCAACCCGCCTACGCGTGCTGGCTGCAATTGATTCGTTGCAGTTTGTGCCGAAAGCGGAGGCGAGTGCACGCGCCCGCAAGAGTACGCGCCGCATAGGCGTTCTTGCTCCCTTCATTACCTACCCTTCGTTTGTCCAGCGGCTGCGGGGTGTGGCCGCTCAATCGGGCGCGGTCTATGAAGTGGTGATCTATAACGTTGAATCGACAGTGCGGCGCGATAGCTACCTCTCAACACTGCCCGTGCTGCGTCGGCTCGACGGTTTAATTGTGATGGCGCTGCCGTTTGATGATACGGTTGCGCAACGATTGCGCGCGAACAAGCTCGAAACGGTGCTGATTGAATGCGTGCATCCAGCTTTTAGCAGTGTCGAGATCAACGACCGGCTTGGCGGCGCACTGGTAGCAGAATACTTGTTAGCCCAAGGTCATCGGCGCTACGGATTTGTAGGCGATGCGACGGTGCCCGACTTTGCCGTCCACACGAGCGCGCGCCGCCTGGAAGGTTACCAGCGGGTCGTGCGTGCCGGGGGAGGCGAATTGGCCCCAGAGCATATTTGCTTAGGGCCGCACGGCTTGGAAACTGCCCGACAGTTGGCGCACCAGATGCTGTCCACACCTGCGCCGCCAACGGCGATTTTCGCCCCGAGCGATACGCAAGCAATGGGTGTGTTGAAGGCCGCCCGCGAGCGTGGCTTGGCCGTGCCGCGCGATGTAGCAGTGATTGGCTTCGATGATGTCGATATTGCTTCGTATATTGGGCTAACCACGGTGCGTCAGCCGCTCGAAGAATCGGGGCGGGTGGCGGTAGAATTGCTCCAGGGCCACCTTGCCGGGCAATCGCGTTTAGCACAGCGGGTAACACTCCCGCTTGAGATTGTACGCCGCGAAACCGCGTAGGGTGCGTAGCGCCTGCGCACTGCTGCCTGCTTGTGGGATGGCGCTGAATACGCGACAGCGAGTATATCGTTTGGTCTCATTGCTGCGTGCCTGCTGCGAATGAGAAATTCACGTAATACCCGAGAATATGTGGAGCTACAGCGTACCAGCTTTATGTTATGATAAATATGAGCGAGGGTGATAATATACAGCAAATAAGATGTGAGGGAAATAGGTTGACTACAAAAATACTTGTTGTTGATGATGCGCCACTTGTGTGCGCAGTTATAACGCGCCTGCTTGCCCATGCACAGTACGAGGTGCATGCAGTACATAGCGGCAGCGCTGCGCTTGATCTACTGATGCACGAAGTGCCCGATCTTATATTGCTCGATATTACCATGCCCGCGCCTGATGGCCTTGAAGTGTGCCGCCAGCTGAAACAGAATCCCCGTACTGCTATCATCCCGATTGTGCTGCTAACCGGCCTGGATGACGTTGAAAGTAGCGCGCAGGCAGCTCGCGCCGGGGCCGACGACCTCTTGATAAAGCCGTTTGATCAACGCCAGCTACTCGCATGCGTTCAATCGGTGTTGCTGAAGTTCACTGCGCTTTCCGATAGAGCAGTCAATGATTTTTAGCAATTGGCAGAACGGTAGCCCCACCTTATCTGCGCTTGGGTTTTGCCGCATTACTCAGCGGAATGTTGGCGCAAAACGATCCGTACATATGCTTCTGCAAGCTGGCAGTCGATACCCTGTCTGCGTGCTTCCTCTGCGCTCGCCATTGCGAACCCCTTAATCATGGCACTGGCATCCCAATCACCTACCTGGCTTTTGTGCGCCTGCATAGCGGCAATTTTAAGCTCAAGATCGTGTGGGGTGAGCGGTATCCAGGTGGTCGCGCGATCGGGAATGGCAAGGTATACGGTGCTTACATCGTGCGGCTCTAACCCTTCGTCGAGCAGCTCGATTGCGGCCAGGCGCGTGTTGGCGAGCGGCATAGTTGCTGCAAGGGTTGCTTCGGCTGCGGCACGATGATCGGGGTGGTTAATATAGGTTGCACTGTACATAAAGCGCGGGTCGCAGGTGAGAATGGTATCCGGGCGTATCCGCCGGATTTCGCGGGCAATCGCCAGCCGCAAGTCAATATTTGCCACGAGGCGGCCATCGAGGCGGCCAAGAAAGGTGTAACTCGCTACATTGAATAATGCCCCGGCCGCCTGTTGCTCGGCACGGCGAATAGTAGCCAGGGCTTGCGGCGTGAGCAGTGGGTCGCGGCTCCCGCTATTGCCGTCGGTAAGTAGGCAATAGTGCAGCTCGATACCAGCCGCGGCCCACTGCGCTACCAGCCCGCCAGCCATAAACTCAATATCATCGGGGTGCGCCATTACCGCGAGAACACACCGCGGTGCCGGTAAAGAGGTGGTCATAGTAATTCCTGTAACAAAACTGATCCAGCTGCGGGTATCATACCATTACCCACCATACCACGCATACCGAAACGGCGTATAATGAAGACGCTGAAAGACCATCCTGACCTTACAGTCCGTGCGGCACATTTCAGGAGAAAGGAACAGGCATTCCTATGTCAACGGAGACACTGACCATCACCGATAACCGAACCGGAAAGTCATACGAAATCCCCATCGAGTACGGCGCAATCCACGCAAATGAGCTACGCAGGCTTAAGCTAAACCCAGCCGATTATGGCCTGATGAGCTACGACCCGGCATTCACCAACACTGCCTCAACAAAAAGCGCGATTACCTACCTGGATGGCGATGAGGGTATTTTGCTCTATCGAGGCTACCCAATCGAACAGCTGGCCGAGAAGAGCACGCACCTGGAAACCGCCTACCTGATTTTGAATGGCGAGCTGCCCACTGCGCCCCAGCTCACGAAGTGGGAAAAAGATATTAAGAAACACTGGTTCATTCACGAAAACATCAAGCACCTGATCGATGCCTTCCGCCACGATGCGCACCCGATGGGAATGTTCATCAGCGCGGTAGGCGCCTCCTCAAGCTTTCACCCTGAGTCTGCCCAGATTTTTGATCCCGATATTCGCAAGGAGCAGATTATTCGGCTCATCTCGGAAGTACCAACGATTGCCGCATTTTCGTATCGGCACATCCGCGGCCTGCCGGTAGTGTATCCCGATGATGATCTAAGCTACACCGGCAACTTCCTGAGCATGATGTTCCGGCGTTCTGAGCTGCGGTACAAGCCGCACCCGGTGCTCGAACGTGCGCTGGATGTGCTGTTTATTCTGCACGCCGATCACGAGCAGAACTGTAGCACAAACACCATGCGCGCTATTGGTTCGGCCCAGGCCGACCCCTACGTCGCTCTGGCTGGCGCAGCGGCAGCGCTGTATGGCCCGCTGCATGGTGGCGCAAATGAAGCCGTGGTGCGCATGCTGACCAAGATTGGTACCACCAAGAATATTCCCGATTTTATTGAAAGCGTCAAGCGCGGTGAAGGCAAGCTGATGGGCTTTGGGCATCGCGTGTATAAGAACTTCGACCCGCGCGGTAAAATTGTGAAGCAGCTGGCCTATGAGGTATTTGAGGTGACGGGCCGCAACCCGCTGCTCGATGTCGCACTTGAGCTAGAGCGGATCGCATTGGAAGATGATTATTTCATTAGCCGCAAGCTCTACCCGAACGTCGATTTCTACTCGGGCCTGATCTATCAGGCGATGGGCCTGCCAACGCCGTTCTTCCCGGTGTTGTTTGCCATTCCGCGTACCGTGGGCTGGCTAGCGCAGTGGGTAGAACTGCTCAACGACCCGGAGCAGAAGATCGCCCGCCCACGCCAGGTGTATATTGGCGAGCCAAGCCGCGATTACCCAACGATCGCCCAGCGCTAGCATTCGTAGCCGCTATCACAACATCATTGTTTGTGATGTGACGCGGCATATAACTAGGATGTTCGTTGGATGGGGATGCGACTGCGGCAGCTTCTTGGTTCGTTTTGTGCTACGCGCAAAACGAACCAAGGAAGAGAAACCGTTGCGAGGGTAAGCGAAATCCCTGGTACTATAAAGCACCAGAGCATGTATTCATGTACTCTGGTGCTTTTTTGCGGTTGAAGAGTGGCCCAACAATGGAGGTTGCCGTTCGTACTGCGTTGCACCCACCGCTAGCAAGCGCGCGAACGTTACTGAAATGTCGTCGACATGCCAGTAGGCTAGTGCGCCGCCTGGCCCAGCGTTTGTCCCTCTTGGCGCATAGCGTCGGTCGATGATGCCCAACTCCTGCTGATGATCGCCAATGCGGAACTCAGCGTAGCCGGGCCGCTCAAAATATGGCGCAATGCCAAGCAGCGCGGCGTACCATCGTGTGGCTGCCGCTAAGTCGTCGGCCCAAAAGCTAATCGTGGCTATTCCGCGTAGCATGGTTACTCCTTTCAGCTGTGTAACACACCTGGAATGGGTACACGTGAGTGTTAGCATAGCAGGAGTAGTGGCGAAGTTCGATCCGCTATTTTAAGTATTCCCTACCTGGGTAAGAAGAACACTGAAGGAGCGCTAGAATTCGCCGAAGTCGCGCACGCGCACCCGATCGAGCAGCACGAAGCTTACTGTGGTGGTGAGCATGAGTAGGGCGCTGAGCGCTAGTGCGCGGCCGTAATTGCTGGCACCGGGTAAGCCCAGCAGCCGGTCAATCACAACCGGCACGGTTTGGTTTTCGGGGCGGGCGAGCAGCAGCGCGGCCCCAAACTCCCCGAGCGATACGGTGAAGGCGAACACAGCGCCAGATAGCAGCGCCGGGAAGAGCAGCGGTAGATCGATTTCGCGCAGCACGCGCACCGGGCTGGCACCAAGCGCGCGTGCCGCCTCGCGCAGCCGTGGGTCGAGCCCGCGCAATGCTGGTAGCAGCGAACGCACAACAAAAGGGAAGGCTAACAACGCATGTACGGCTGGAATGAGCCATGGTGAGGCGAGGAGATTGAGCGGTGGTCGCCCGAACACGATGATATAGCCCAGCCCCAGTGTAATTGCGCTTGTGCCGAGCGGTAACATAAACAGCGGGTCGAGCAGTGCCGAAAAGCGGAAACGGCGCACTCGAAGCAATAGCGACTGACCTGCCGGTTGATATTTCTGGCCGCTGCCGTTGGCAAGCAAATATGCCCCCGGTACACCAATAAGCAACGCTACTCCTGCCGCCGCCAGCGCAAAGCGCAACGAGTTGGCAATCGCAATCAGTGGCGGTACAAAGAACGAACCTCGCGTGGGGTTCTGGTTGAGGTGTACATAGTTATCAAGCGTGAAAACACTGCTTGTGCCGCCTACCCCCAGGCTCAGGAACGAGCGTAGTACCAGCGCCAACAGCGGCGCAGCGATTAGCACGAGCAGCACCGCCACATTGACTGCAACCAGCAACCAAGCGCGTACACTGCGCACCGGGCGGGCGTTTGCCGTGCGTGCGCGCATATCGAGCGGTACGGCGGCCCGGGCAAGCAGTCGCGTATACACAACGGTCATAACCAGCGTTGCTGCCATCTGCACCAGCGCCAAGGCCGCGGCAATGTCCAGCCGTAACAAGTCGGATGTGAGCCGGTAAATCTCAACTTCTACCGTCGCGAAGCGCGGCCCGCCAAGAATTCGCATGACGCCAAAGCTAGAAAAGGTGTAAATAAAAATGAGTAATGCGGCTGCGCCAAGGGCTGGCAGCAGTAATGGCAGCGTCACCTCGCGAAACGTGCGCAGCCGGTTCGCACCGAGCACGGCCGCTGCCTGCTCAATGCGCGTGTCGAGCGTAGCCCAGAAGCCGCCAACAATGCGCAACACCACACTGTAGTTATAAAATACGTGGGCGAGTAACACCAGCGTCAGCGTTTGATCGAGCTGAATTGGGGGTGACGCGAGGCCCAGCCAGCTTTGGATCGCGGTATTCAGCAGATCGCGCGGGCCGAGCAATGCCTTAAACGCAGCGGCCACAACCACGGTGGGCAGCACAAATGGTACCGTAGCAATTGCGCGTAGCAGGCTTTTGCCAGGGAAGCTATAGTGTGTAAACACATAGGTGGCGGGCAAGGCAACCGCAAGAGTCAGCACGGTGGAAAGCAGCGCCTGCCAGGTGCTGAACCAGATAACTTCGAGGTAGTAGGTATCGGCGCGCAGCTGTGCCAGCCCGGCGTTATTGCCGAAGCTTAAGCGAAGAATTGCGGCCAGTGGGTAGAAAAAAAAGAGCGCCAGAAATAGTAGTGGCAGGGCGTAAATGGCGGAGCGAAATTTCATGCCCCTAACTGGCATTTCGCTTCAATACTACAAGGGTAATATCATCTGTCTGGGGCGCGCCAGCGGTATAGTTTGTCACCGCGTCGATGATACGCTCGATGATCTCTTCCGGGCCGAGGTGATGGCTGCGACGCAGAATCTCGGCCAGGCGCTCTTCCCCGAAGAGCTGGCGGCGCGGGTTCATGGCTTCGGTCACACCGTCGGTATAGAAGCATA
>JAFEAS010000073.1:19104-22713 GCA_018266315.1 Chloroflexi bacterium SZAS-1
TGGCGGTAGTGCAGCGGGTAATTGTGCCCGCCATCGGCAAACAGCAAATCACCACTTTCGATATCGAGAATCGCGTAGAAGCATGTGACGAACAACCCCGAGCGCGCATCCGATAAGATGAGACGGTTCGCGCGTTCGAGTACCCCTACTGGCGCGCGGCCATCGCTGGCAGTAGCGCGGATGAGGGTGCGCGAGAGCGCCATAAACAGCGCGGCGGGTACGCCCTTGTCGGTCACATCGGCGATAACAATCCCAAGTCGTCCCGGGCTGTGTAGCTCAATTGGTTGCTTCGTTTTCGCGGCGCGCGGCGGCATACGCCCGGTGCGCCAGAACTCAAGCTCGCGCTCGCGATTGCCAGGCAGCGCGCCTTTAGGCTGCGCCTGCCCGCGCGCCATCGGCTCGCCGCTATGCTCGATGTTGGTAGGCTGCTCGTTCGCCAGCTCAATAAAATCGTAGAAATCGCCGCCGACTTGCCGCGCGGCACGGTAAAACGCCGCGATGGTATAGCCTGGCACCACGGGGCACCCGGCAGGCAAGAAGCTGGCTTGAATATCGCGTGCCAGGTTCAGCTCTTGTTCGAGGCGCTGCCGCGCTAATGCTTCCTGATGCAGTCGCTCGCGTTCGAGTGTTTGGGCAAGCTGGCTGCCTAGCAAACCCAGGAGTTGTGCTTCGTCTATAAGAAACTGACGCGGCGTGTGCGTGTTAATCATCAGTGTGCCAACCGGCGCGCCGCCAATTTCAATGTTGAGCGCCAGATGACCCTTAAAGCGCTGCGCCTGCAATAGCTGGGGCAGATCATCCAGTGCGTCGGTTGCCAGATCGGCGCTGGTTTCGGGCAGGTACCACAGGTGCGGGTTGACCGTGTCGAGCGCCACCGGCAGGCCATTTTTGGGCAAGTAATGCCAGCCATGCGCTGCGAGCAACACCGCGCGGCCTTCTTGCTCATCGGCCTCAATGAAGGCGCAAGCGTCGGCTTCGAGCAGACGCGCGCCCACCCGTACTAGCCGCTGGAGGGCTGGCTCAATCGATTCAGCACCCAACAGCTCTTGCGAGAGCTTGAGCAGCGCGGCTTGTTCTTGCACGCGGCGCACTTTTACCTGCTCGTGCAGGCGTGTGCGGGTGATAGCGGTGCCAAGCATATAGCCAATTGCCGAGAGTAGTTGCAGCTGCGGTGGTGTGAAGCGGCCATATTCTGAGGTAGCTACATTGAGGATGCCCAGCACTTCAGTTTCGCCTGGGAGTAGAACCGAGGCATGCTGTGCCAGTGAGCGCTTATCGCCAACCGCGTGGCGCAGGCGGCTACAGCGCACCATATTGACTGCCTTGGTCAGCTTGCCGGTCTGGCAAAGTTCCTGGCAGCTGCATTCGTTGCTCCAGGCTGGGCCGGGATAAAGAATAGCCGGAGGTAGCTCGTGGCGGGCGGCAAGCTTGAAGGTGCCGGTTTCATCGCGCAAAAATATCCACCCGGTGCGCAGGCCCATAATCTCAACGATTTTAGGCAGCGCCGCATCGAGCGCCTCACGCAGATCGAGGGCGCGGTTGAGGGTTTGCGCCAGTTCGTTAAGCGTCGTAAGCTCGGCAACACGCTGCTGAGCATCGGTGAGAGCGGGCATATACCATCGGGGGCAGCAAGCAGGAACTGCATGCGGTGCAACGTGCTTACTACCTGCGAGCGCTTAGTCTTTTTTGCGGCAAATTGCCACACCGTCGCGCAGCGGAATGATCACCGATTCGAGCTGCGGGTGCTGCATTACTGCGCGATTGAATTCTTGAATGCCGCGCACGGTCGGTGCCGCATCATCTTCGACAACCAGGCCATTACACAGCACATTATCGCCAATCAGCAGGCCGCCCGGGCGCAGGCGCGATACACACAGCTCAAGCGCTTTCACAGCGTCGTATTCGTTGGAGAGGTTACGCAAAATATCGAGGAAAATGAGATCGAATGGCCCTTGCACCTCTTCCAGCACGCTAAACCATTCGCCCGCCAGAATGTTGAGGCGATCGCCATAGCCAGCGCGGGTTATATAGTCTTGCGCAAGCTTATAGCGCTCGGGCTGTCGCTCGATCGCAGTGAGCCGCCCTCCAGCAGGCACAACGGCGCGCATAATCCACATTGCAGCGTAACCGGTGGCAGTGCCAATTTCAAGCGCCTCGCGTGCGCCCATACTCTTGGCTAGCAAATAGAGCATTTGCCCTTCAACCGGTCCAACCAGCGGTAAGCCGCGATCGTATGCGCGTTGTTCAAGCTCGGCAAGCACACCCTCTCGGGGTGGCATGAGCTTCCTGAGGTAATCTTCGATCAGAAAGTTGGTGATATCGTCGCGCATGTGCCTCCTCCTTGCGCGCGCTAGCGCCGCATCGCACTGACGGGATTGTACCACATGTCGCAGTATCGCGATATGTGGTTTTATTCATTGGTTTGGGCGATGGCAAAGCGGTAAAGGTTATACGGCGCGCGCCAGGCCGCAGCAGATTGCACAATGCAGGGTTGTTTGCTATAATACCAAGTGCGCACAAAACTGTTTACACTGGGGAGGTCGCATAGTGGCCTAGTGCGCGGCACTGGAAATGCCGTAGGGGGGCAACCTCCTCGTGGGTTCAAATCCCACCCTCCCCGCCACGAGCTTTGCGCCTGTCAATTATTTTGGCAGGCGCTTGGTGTTGGTTCTAGCGCTGCAATGTGGGCACCTACGAGGCCCGGATTGCGCCGGGCACTGCTCCTAAACCCCAAGCAATCACCCAATCGCCTATCAGCGTGTGCTGCGGGCCTTGGGTATACCCTCTAGCTCACGTGTAAGCACATAGAAATTGCGCCCATCGGCCAGTGTGAGTACCGAATGTCCGCCAGTGATGGTCGTTTCAACCACCTTACTGCCGTCGGCATAGTAAACCCCATTGCGGTCGCGCACAATCCGGATCTGGCCGAGCCGAACCGCACTGGTTGTTGGCAGGCGATAGAATGAAATGAGCTTGCCGCTCATAGGTGCAGTCGCTTTCTCCGAATGATCGTGCGGGCGCGGTGGTGATGCGTGTGATTATATAGCACTCTGGCATTATCTGCACACAAAAAACAGTTTGGTACCGTGCTGCCGCAGGCACGATCAGTGCGCGATGGAGGCACTGTGTAAGTTCTGTAAATAAAGAAGGACGGTCGGTATTCCGTCCTTCACGCAATGGCTTGTATTAGTTGTGCTGCGCACCTTACTGGGCCGAAGGTATAATTTCTTCGGCGCGGGCGGCGCGCCAGTTTTGAAAGCGCAGCCGTTTACCAAGCGAAATCGCCAGGTTTTGCATCATACGCATGCCCATAGCCGGGTCGTCTTCGGCGAGGGTGGCAAGCGCGGCTTTTGTCAGCACCAGTAGCTGCGCACCCTGCGGGCCAGCGCGTAGTTCGGCACTCCGTTTTACACCTTCGAGTAACGCCAGTTCGCCCGCAACTTGCCCCGCCGTCATAAACGCCAGCCGGGTCGAGCCGCTGTCTGTGCTCAGCCATACTTCGAGCGTACCGGCTTTGACAATATACATCTCATCGCCGTTCGTATCCATCGCCACGACCTTTTCGCCCGGACTATAGCCATTCGAAATCACCAGCGATGCCAGGCGCAG
>JAFEAS010000073.1:22823-35165 GCA_018266315.1 Chloroflexi bacterium SZAS-1
GGTGGTAGGCCCAGGAAGTGCGAAATATGCCGCAGGGTGGCGTCAGTCTGCTCGAATTGCGGCCAGTGCCCGGCATTTGGGATCAGGCGCAGGTCGGCACGCGGCCATTCTTCGGCAACTGCACCCGCATCGCGTAAGGGAACAATATTGTCTTCAGCGCCCCATAGCACCAATGTTTGCGGCTCAACGCGCCCCAGCTGGCCGCGCAGATCGCCCTGCTGCATTGCCACAAAGCAAGCGGCGCGTACCTGGCCTTGGCCACGGCGGCGGGCATCTTCGCGGATTTTGGCATATGCCTGTGCCGACACATGCGCACGTTCCGCAAAATTCGAGGGCTTGAGTAAGAAGTCGGTATAGTCGAGCGGTGTTTTCGACGCCTGGTACAGCAGCCATTCGATTGCGGGGTAGCGCTCGGCCATAACATGAGGCTTCATCAGCAGGTTCACCCGCGTCGAAAGCCGACCGCTGAGGGCTGGGTTCAGCAGCACAAGTTTATCAACCAGCAGGGGGTGGCGCAGCGCCAGCGTTGTGGCGATCTGCCCGCCCATTGAGTGCCCCATCACTAATACGCTGCGGCCTTCTTCTTTGCCCGTGAGCGATTGGATAATTTGAGCGACCAGCTCGGCATACCCGGCAATGGTCGGTTTATCGGTTGGCGGTGGCGATTGCCCAAAGCCCGGCAGATCAATCGCAATGCAGCGGTAACGTTTGCTGAGGGCCGGCAGAATCGGCGCCCAAGTAAACGATGAGCTCGACCATCCATGAATAAGAATCGCAATTGGCCCGTTGGCTGGCCCAGCCTCTTGCACGTAAAGTACCTGCCCATTGATGGTGTATGTAGCCATGGCTGCTCCCCAACCGGTAAATAATGCCGCGTACGTATGCTTCTCGTAAGCAAGAACGTAAACGCGGCAAATTTTCGCATTGCTTCTTCTATTATGATCAAAACGTAACGTAATGGTGTCGTAGATACGGGTAAAAAATAGTAGCAATGTGAGAACTTTTTTAGCGCAACCGGGGAAGTGAAAATTTCAGGACGTTTGCTTACTGGTTTATTTGCCTGCGGCAGCACGGTACTCTTTCTTCTCTCTTGGTGTTTTTCTGCGCGGAGCGCAGAAAAACACCAAGAGAGAAGAATTTGCTTGCGTAAGCGAACGTCCTAAATTTATTACCTACGTCGAGCGGCAATTGCCTGCTGGTATAGCTCGGTGTAGCGCTGCGCCGAGCGCTCCCACGAATGGTCGGCGCTCATGGCTTGTAGCACTAACTGCCGCCAAATATCATGATAGCGGTATGTTTCGAGCGCGCGAATGAGTGTTGTGTACAGCGCCATAGCTTCGTAGGGTTGGAATGAGAATCCATTACCCAGGCCGCTCGCTGGCTCGTAATTGCGAACGGTATCGGCCAGGCCGCCGGTTTCGCGCACAATTGGTATGGTGCCATAGCGCAGTGCGATCATTTGCCCAAGGCCGCAGGGCTCGATACGCGAAGGCATCAGGAACATATCGGAGCCAGCATAGATTTTGTGGGCAAGCTCGGCATTGAAGGTGAGGACGGTTGCAACTTGGTGGGGGAAACGTGCGTGTAGCTCGTTCATGCGATCGTGATGGCGCTGGTCGCCGGTGCCCAGCACAATCAGCTGAACATCGTGATAGCGCAATAATGGCTCGGCGGCCTGTTCAATCAGGTCAAAACCTTTCATATCGGCCAGCCGCGAAATCACGCCAATTACTGCGGTAGATGGGCTCATGCGCAGCCCTGCTTCCTGCTGAAGCGCGAGCTTGCAGGTGAGCTTCTTTTCCAGGGTGGTGCTGGTGTACTGTGCGGCGATGTATGTGTCAGTTGCCGGGTTATACAGCTCGGTGTCGATGCCATTCAGCACCCCATACAGGCGATCGCGCCGGTCGCAGAGCAATGGGTCGAGGCCTTCGCCAAATTCGGGTGAAAGAATCTCGCTGGCATAAGTGGGGCTGACGGTGTTGATGATATCGGCGTAGTAGATGCCTCGTCCCATAAAATCCACCACGTCGTTCAGGTGGGGGATGTCGGGATGCGCGATAAAGCCATATTCATCGACTCCCGCAATCTCGAGCACACGATAGCCAAAAATGCCCTGGTAGGCGAGGTTGTGGATGGTGTATACACAGGCGGTGTTCGCATAGAACGGGTCGTGTTTGTAAATAGTTTTCAGCCAATTCGGCACAATTGCCGTATGCCAATCGTGGCAGTGAATGACATCGGGCTGCCAGTTCAGCTGCTTCATCCCTTCAAGGACGGCGCGACAGAAAAAAATGAAGCGGTCGGCATCGTCTTCATACATATAGATGCCTTCACGCTCATAATAATCTGCGTTATCGATCATGTACACCGGCAGATCGCCGCCAGAAGAAGAAATTTTCGCCTGTTTAATATGGGCAGGTATCGTGCGGTCGTCCATTGGTACCGGGTAGGGCGGCACCACTGTTTCAAGCTGAAAGCGAGCTGGGTCGATACGCCCATATCGCGGCATCGCCACACGGACATCGTGCCCCTGCGCCTTAAGCGCTTTGGGCAGCGCCCCTACCACGTCGGCCAGCCCGCCGGTTTTGGCAAAAGGCACCATTTCGGCGCTCATCACAAGAATATTCAGCGGCGCGATGCTCATACATCCTCATTGTGTGTTGGTGCCGGGCATATCGTGGCCCTGGGTGGCTGTGGTAATAGATTTAGGGCGTTCGCTTACGCAAGCAAATTCTTCTCTTTTTTGGTGTTTTTTGCGCGGAGCGCAAAAAACACCAAGAAAGAAGAAAGAGTACCGTGCTGCCGCAGGCAAATAAACGAGTAAGCGAAAGTCATAAGATTATAGGCTGTAGCCTTATAGCACAGTGTGCAGTTGGCGGCAATGGGCATGCATTCTGATGCCCGCGCTGTTTCCGTATGCGGGCGCAATGGTGGTGTAAATCATTATCAGGATGGGGTTGTTGCTGCCGCCTGTACCGATGCAAGGGCAGCCAGCGCGCGGCGGGCAACGTCGGCGGGTGGGCCGCTGGCATCAATAGTATAGAGCAGTCGTTCGGCCTGGTAAAAATCGAGCAGCGGCTGAGTCTGTTCGTGATACACAATCAAGCGTTGGCGTACTACCTCCGGGCGATCATCGTCGCGGGCCACCAGCTTACCACCGCGTTCCTGGCAGCGCACCATGCTGGCAAGATCATCGATGTGTACGGGAAATGGCTCGCCTGCGCCTTCGCAGATGCGCCGACCACTTAGCCGGTGTACTACTTCGTCATCGCCCACTTGTAGGGCCAGCACGCCGTGGAGCACTCGCCCAAAATCTGCGAGCATGCCAACTAACCCGCGGGCCTGGTGCAGCGTGCGCGGGTAACCATCGAGCAAAAAGCCTTGTGTGGGGTCTAATCCTTCAAGTGTCACGCGCATCAGCCGATCCATCAGCGTATCGGGCGCGAGGTTGCCTTGTGCAAGGTACGACATCACCTCACGGCCAATTGCGCTACGGGCTTTCATTTCGGCACGCAACCGCTGCCCGGTGGAAATACTGAGCAGCTTGCTTTCGTGAATAATCGCCTCGGCGATGGTACTTTTACCCGAGCCGGGCGGGCCAACCAGCACAATATTGAGCGGGTGTTGCTGCATAACAATTCTACCTGCTGTTCAAGCGAATTACTGTATTATACTCAATTCGCTTAGAAGGTGTATGTGTGCTAGTACGGCACACTAGCTGAACATTACCAGCCCGCAGCGGTGGACTTCGTGTGCTGATCTGTAGGATTGATGCTGCGCGTGCAATACACGAATAGACGCCACACCCTAGCGCGCAGACGCGTTTGCCCGTGATGGCCTTGTATGCTATACTACCGCACGGTGCGTTCCAACGCGCCGAATTCACACATCCCCTGATCATGGTATTCCTGCCGGCGGAACGCCGGTTTTGCTATGAGCCGAGGGGGATGGCGGAAACTCAATGTTTTTAAGGAGGATGGAACATCTATGACTCAGGGTACCCAACGGCTCGTTTCCATGAAGTCGCTACTGGAGTCCGGCGCGCACTTTGGCCACCAGACCAAGCGCTGGAATCCGAAGATGAAGTCCTACATCTTCACAGCGCGCAACGGCATTCACATTCTTGATCTCCAGAAGACGATTATTGGCCTGACGGCGGCTTACAACTTTGTGGTTGAAACCGTGGCCGCTGGCGGCAAGATTTTGTTCGTCGGCACCAAGAAGCAGGCGCAGGAAGCGATCGCCGAAGAAGCCGCCCGCGCCAACCAGTTTGCTATTACGCAGCGCTGGCTGGGTGGTACGCTCACTAACTTCGTTACCATTCGCAAGCGGCTGCGCTACCTGGCCGATCTCGAAGAGCAGCGCGAGCGCGGTGATTTTGCCCGGCTTACCAAAGCCGAGGGCGTGAAGCTGGGCGAAGAAATTGAGAAGCTGAACCGCGTTTTTGGCGGCATTAAGCGCATGGATCGCGTGCCCGGCGCGCTGTTCATTGTCGACCCGCATAAGGAAGACCTGGCGGTGAAAGAGGCGCGTAAAGTCGGCATCCCGATTGTAGCAATGGTCGATACCAACTGCGATCCGGATCTGATCGACTACGTCATTCCAACCAACGATGACGCGATTCGCAGCATTCGCCTGATCACCAGCAAGATCGCCGATGCCGCAATCGAGGGCGCGACCCGCCGCGAAAGCTCACAAGCCGACCAGATGCGCGGTGGCCGCTACGACCAGCCGCAGGCTATGGCGGAAGCCGAGAAATTTGACGAATCGGAAGAGGAGCCAGTCGCTTAATTTGCGCGGCACCCCCGCCCATCGGTAAGCTGAGGAAGATCGAAGGCGGCGGCATCCCAGTGCAGCCTTCGTTCTTCCCCTTTTTATGTATAGTATGCACCTGAGTGCTTGCGCCCAATGGCTGCGTGCCATTATGCTAGGCGCAGCCTCGTACCTGTAAGGAGACAACTGTGGCAGCTGTTACGGCGCAAATGGTAAAGGAACTACGCGAGCGCACCGGCGCGGGCGTGAAAGAGGCTAAAGATATCCTCGTGCAGACCGATGGCGATATGAAAAAGGCGATTGAGATTCTGCGCGAGCGGGGCTTGAAAGTAAGCGATAAGGTGCAAGGCCGTGAAGCCAACGAAGGCCGGATCGAGATTTATGTGCATCCTGGCTCGCGCATGGCGGCAATGGTCGAGCTCGATTGCGAGACCGACTTTGTGGCGCGCACCGAAGATTTTATTGCGCTGGCAAAAGATCTGGCCTTGCACATTGCCGCCACCAGCCCGCGCTACCTGAAGGCTGAAGATGTTCCGGCGGAAGTAATTGCCGAGAGCGGCGAGACGCCTGAAAAGTACTACGAGCAATATGTGCTTATGGCCCAGCCATTTGTGAAGGACGGCTCGCGTACTATCGAAGATAAAATCAAAGAAACCGTTGCAAAGGTGCGCGAGAACCTGATCGTTCGCCGGTTCGTGCGCTATGAGATTGGAGGATAGCCGGGCCGATGCGGGGTGGCAGTATGCCACCCCGCGTTTGCGTGGTATAACACTATGGCTGAGCCAAAGTATCACCGCATATTGCTCAAGCTCAGTGGCGAAGCGCTGACCGGTACGCATGGCGACCCGATTGCGCCAGAGGTGCTCGATTTCTATGCGCAGGAAATTCAAACAGTCCTCGAACATGGTGCTCAGGTAGCGGTTGTGCTCGGCGGTGGCAATATCTGGCGCGGCAACCGGGGCACGGCACGGCGCATGGATACGGCTCAATCGCACTACATGGGCATGCTCGCTACGATCATCAATGCGCTTGCGCTGCAAGATGCGCTCGAAAACCGTGGTGTATTTACCCGCGCCATGACGGCGATTAAGATGGATGAGGTGGCCGAGCCGTACATTCACCGCCGCGCCATCCGGCATCTTGAGAAAGGGCGGGTTATTATCCTGGCTGGTGGTACAGGCCGCCCCTTCTTTACTACCGACTCTGCCGCTGCATTGCGCGCTGCCGAAATTAAAGCCGAAGTAATCTTAATGGCGAAAAACGGCGTCGACGGGGTGTATACCGCCGATCCAAAGCGCGACCCCTCGGCCACACGCTTCGACTTTATTACGTATATGGATGCGCTGCAACGTGGCCTTGAGGTAATGGATCGCACGGCATTAACCTTCTGTATGGATAATAAGCTGCCGATCATCGTCTTCGATGCAATGCGGCAAGGGAATATCGGGCGCATAATCAATGGAGAAAAGGTCGGTACGTTAGTGTCCGACATTGCTGCTGCCTAAAGGAGCACGGCTATGATCAATGATGTGATACGTGATGCCGAAGGGCGAATGAAGAAGTCGATTGAAGCGTTACGCCAGCACCTCAGCACGATTCGTACTGGCCGCGCATCGCCAGCGCTGGTGGAACATATGCAGGTTGAAGCATGGGGTAGCACAATGCCGCTCAACCAGCTGGCTGGTATTACCACGCCCGATGCGCGCATGATCATGATCCAGCCCTACGATAAAACCACGCTTAAGGCGATTGAGAAGGCAATACAGAATTCCGACTTAGGCATTAACCCTTCGAATGATGGTGTGGTTATTCGTCTGGCGCTGCCCCCACTGACTGAAGAACGCCGCCGCACCTTGACGAAGCAGGTAAAAGGCCACGTCGAAGAAGGCAAAGTGGCCGTGCGTAACCTGCGGCGCGAGGCCGTTGACGCAATTAAAAAGCTTGAGCACGATAAGCAGATTTCTGAAAATGATCAGCGGCGGGCGCAGGAACGGCTGCAAGAGCTAACGGATCGCTATATCCGTGATCTCGAACAGATTGGTGTCGCCAAAGAAGCAGAGGTCATGGAAGTCTAAAAAATTGCAGATTGTGGCGTCCGATCTATCGCGCGCAAGCGCATATTTGGCATCGGTACGCTGCAATCTGCAATCGCTTTAGGGGGTATCATGAGGCCGGAGCAGCCAGCACAGCCGCGAAGCCCTTGCCATATTGCAATTATTATGGATGGCAATGGCCGCTGGGCAAAGCGGCGGGGTTTGCCGCGCCTGGCTGGTCATCGCGCCGGTGTCGAAAATATCCGCCGGATTTTGCGCGAGTGCACTGATCTCGGCGTGCAATACCTCACGATTTATGCCTTCTCCACCGAAAACTGGTCGCGCCCCTCGGCGGAAGTCGAAGGCTTAATGCGCATCTTTGGCGAATTCCTTGATCGCGAGACGCGCTCGCTTCATGCCGAGGGCGTGCGGATTCGCCACCTTGGCAGCATGAAGGGCGTATCGCCCGCGCTGCAGCGCAAAACCCAGGCTGCGCTTGAACTCACCCGCGAGAACCAGCGGATTAACCTGTGCGTGGCGTTCAACTATGGCGGGCGTGCCGACATTGTTGATGCAGTGCGCACCTTACTTGCTGAAGGTGTAGAGGCCGCAGCAGTAACCGAGCAGATGATTTCAGAGCGTCTTTCAACCAATGGTATCCCCGATCCCGATCTGATCATTCGCACCAGCGGCGAGTGGCGGCTTTCGAACTTTTTAATCTGGCAAGCCGCATATAGCGAATACTGGGTTACCCCTACTTTCTGGCCCGATTTTAGCCCTGAGCTGTTGCGCCAGGCGATCGATGAATATGGACAGCGCGAACGCCGCTTCGGCGGCCTCACCCAGAAATAAAAGCTCGTTGCGGCAGCGCGTTGCAAGTGCCCTTCTGTTACTACCGATCGTGATTGCGCTGGTGTGGTGGAACCTCTGGTCGGTGGTAGCGATAGTGCTAGCAGCTGCATTACTTGGCCTCTTCGAGCTGTATAGCGCGTTTGTGCAAGCTGGGCATCAGCCGCGGATTGCCTTCGGGTTAGCCACTGCGGCGCTCCTCATCATCGTCATGGCGCTGCAAGCTGCCCAGATCGTCGATCTGGTGGAACCGCTGATTACGTTTGCAATTATCGGTAGCCTGATTCTTGAGTTAACTCGCCATACCGAGCGCGGTGGTTTTGTATCGTGGGCGCTCACGCTCGCCGGGGCCTTCTATATTGCATGGTTGCTGGGGCATTTTGTGTTGTTGCGAGAGGTGGTTTCGCCAATAGGCCCCAACCTCTTCTCAATGCTTGGCCTGCCGCTCGAATCGGGGGCTGCCTGGATTTATTTTGTGCTGGCGATCACCTGGATTCAGGATACTGCCGCCTATTTTGTGGGTAAATACCTGGGTCGCTCGAAGATGGCACCGGTGCTTAGCCCCAAGAAAACCTGGGAAGGCGCGGCTGGCGGTTTAATTGGCTCGATCCTGGCGGCAATTGCCTTCGCTATGATCTTGGGCTTACCGCTTACCATCCTTCAGGCGGGCGTGCTTGGCCTGGTTGGTGGGGTTGCTGGCCCCCTTGGCGATTTAGCCGAATCGATGATTAAGCGCCAGGTTGGATTGAAGGATGCAGGCAACCTCATTCCGGGGCATGGCGGGCTACTCGACCGGGCAGATAGCTTACTTTTTACCGGGCCAGTACTGTATTATTTGATTAAGCTGCTGCTGATTTAGCCACGTCTACACACGAGTATCTTGTTGACTGAAGGGCTGGTGTAATAACGCACCAGCCTTTGGTTTTTGGCTTTGTAATGCCATAATATGCGAATATTTCGCAAAAGAAAGCAGTAGTTTCTCTGGCCGATTCTGTTGACAGAGCCATTTTGACAAGGTACACTTATTCGCAATACGGCTGCCGATACCGCCGATGCCTGGTATGGAATACGTGAAGTTGCAGCCGTTGCTTCGCCAGGAGCGCATAATTGGCGTTGTCGTTTGCCATAACCCTATAGTGGTGTACCGAGGAGATGAACGTTGGAGAATTTGCCAATCCCGAGTGGGTTAGTCACATTGGTTGCGTTTTTTGTGATGCTGGGCCTGTTGGTGTTGGTACACGAGCTCGGCCACTTTTTAACCGCAATCTGGCTTGGTATTAAGGTCGATGAGTTTGGGCTCGGCTACCCGCCGCGCGCCGCGACCCTCTTCGAGCGTAATGGCGTAAAATATACGCTGAACTGGCTGCCGATTGGTGGATTTGTGCGCTTCGGCGGCGAGGGCGAAACACTGTATGGGGTCGGTAGCCTGGCGCAGGCGGCCCCATGGAAGAAGATTTTAGTGCTTATCGCAGGTCCGCTCATGAACCTGCTCCTGGCTTTTCTTATTTTTAGTGCGCTCTTTGCGGTGCGCGGTGTGCCGCACGATGCCGATGGCGTGCGCATTGACCGGGTGTTTGCTGGTACGCCCGCCGCTACGGCAGGCATACAACCTGGCGATATTATTGTTGGGATAGATCAACAGAACGTTGGGAAAAATATTGATGTAATCAAGCAGCTGGCCCAAAGTAGTATTGGCCGCACACTGCCGGTTGTAGTCCAGCGCGATGATCAGACCCTACAGCTACAAATAACACCCGGCCCCTGGACTGATGAGCAGGGTGTACAGCATCCTAGTGGCTTCGGCTTTTCGTATGGCCCAAACACCGTGTTGGCAGCGGCCAGCTTGCCCGAAGCCTTTAGCTACGGCTTCAAATATACGTGGCAGGTGCTGGCGCGCTTTCTTTCCGGGTTAGGCCAGATGATTGGCGGGCTGATTGGGTTGAACCCAGCACCGCCTGGCGGCGTAACCGGCGTAGTTGGCATTGCACGCGGCACTGGTGAGGTGATTCAGCGCGATGGTTTGCTAGGGTTCTGGCAATGGACTGCATTCATCAGCTTAAATTTGTTCCTGGTGAACTTACTGCCTATCCCTGCGCTCGACGGCAGCCATATCATGTTCTCGCTGATTGAGCTGGTACGGCGCGGTAAGAAGATTCCACCCGAGAAAGAGGCTATGGTACATGCCGTTGGCTTCATGATGTTGATGGGCCTGATGGTGATTATTACCGTGTCGGATGTGGCGAACTGGATTGGTGGTACACCGGTGCTTGGCGGGCAGTAAGCGCACCACCGCTGATGTGATTTGTTTTGGCGATAGGTTGGCCGTTGCGGCAGAATTGTGGTACAGTAACGGGTACACGGATTGGGCAATCAGCGTCTGCCAACGATTCGCGCGAGCGAAATTGGCGAATATGTATACTGCGCGCGAGCCTGGTGGTTGCGGCGTGTGTTAGGCTGGGAGCCAGCTGGCCGTGAGCGCCGTGAGTTTGGTACGGTATTACATCGGCGGCACGGGCGTGCAGTAGCTGGCAGCAGCGCCTTACTGCTGCTTGCGGCGTTGCTGCTAGTAGCGGCGCTGGTACTGATGCTGGTGGTGCGTTAATGGGCATCACTCTAGGGCTGGCGCTACTATTGCTGGCAGTGTTGTTGGGTTTGTGGGCAGTGCGCCTGCGCCGTGCAACTGGGCTGCCATGGGTACCCGTCACTTACCGTGATACAGACGGGTATGCGCTAGAAAAGCCGCTGGTTGCACGCCGCCTGGGCCTGGTGGGCAAGCCCGATTATTTGGTGACAATCCGCGGGCATACCGTGCCGGTTGAGGTAAAACCAGGCCGCCGCGCAGCACGGCCCTATGAGTCAGATCTCATGCAGCTGGCCGCGTATTGTGTGCTGGTTGAAGAGACCAGCGGCGCCGCTCCGCCCTATGGGTTGCTGCGCTACGCTGAGCGCACATTTCGGCTCGATTATACCGAGCGCTTGCGCGATGAGGTGCTAAACCTGATCGACGAAATGCGCGTGGCGCTGGCCGATATTGATTGTGAGCGGAGCCACGACGACGTTCGCCGCTGCACAGGATGCGGCTTCTTCGAGCAATGCGACCAGGCGCTCGAATCTCTAGAGTGAGAGTTGCGCATCTATGGAGCAACGGCCCGAGTCGGTTTCGCCAGCGGTGTTGATAACTCGCGCGGCGGTGATACACCAGATCGAAGCATGCCTGGCCGGGGCCTTGAGCGATAAAGCACTGGCGGCATGGGCGTTCGATCGCTTTTATGCCGAAGAGCTAGGTGCCGAACAGTATGAGGCAGGCGCAGCGGAAACGATTAGCGAAGTTCTCGATACCCTGATGTTTGGTGATACTCCAAGTTTTCGGCTGGATCAGGAGGCACTGCGCGAGTTGATTGCGCAGCTGCAAGCGGTATGAAGATTATCCAACACCCACGTATGCGCGATATCGTCATTGGTGACGAAGTGTATTCGTATGAGCACCGGCTGTTTGCGCGGGTAGAAGAGGTATTTCCAGCCGCCGTGTGCGTGAAAGTTGCATTTTTAAGCTTTCGCCAGCGGGTTGAAATGCTGATTGCCCCACAGCTCTGGCGCGCCGATGATATTGAAAACCTGAGTGTCTGCCGCTACTGTGGTGGGCGCGAGCAGTTAGCAACCACCGCGCAAACGGGTATTCCATTACGGGTGTGCGAGCGCTGCGGTATGGTTCCACCCGAGCAATATATGCACGAGCTTGGCTCGCGGCAATAAGAAATATACCTTCCCAATCATACAGTTTGTGTGATGGCCGCGCAGCTAGCAGCCATCACATTTCTTTTTTTCGGGTGACCGAGCGGGGTATTATTCCTGGTTAATCACTGGTCGCCGGAAGATTTTTCCATCGGCAAACGCCTGGCCTTCAACTAAAAACTGGACGCCGCTGACGGTTTTGAGCGTTGTGAGCGACTCGACCACCGTGCGCATTGCCGCATTGAGGTCGGCGGCCTCGGCAAACGGCTGGGTAAAATCAACCAGCACCACATCGCCATTAAGCTTGATACCGCGTAACTGTGTTTCTGCTGGAATAACCCGCCGCACAATGCCGTCGTACACGCCTGGGCCTTCCAGCAGGACGCGGATAGTTGCCTCGGCAGTTTGCTTGGTTTTGGGTACCATACGAATAATGCGAATATCGTAGCCGCTGCTGGCTGAAGGGAAGTAGAGCGGCAGAAATTCGGTGGCGCGATAATCGACCGCTAGCTTTTGCGGGTTGAGTGGGTTGAGCACTGGCCGCGCGCGCGCCTCGCCCAGGTTTGCGCCGTTCACCTGTACCTGCACGCTGCTAATGCTGGGGAATTCGGTCAGTGTAAATAGAATTGACTCAACGCCACCAGGGTCGCGATCAAAATTGACGATCGCGCGGTTGCCCTCAATGCGCAGGTCGAGCAGATTGGCCTCGCTGCTCACCATCCGGCCTAGCCCATTGCGCGGCCCGGCGATAAGCTCGCTAATTGCGGCGGCGGCGATCCGGTTGTCAGTGACGCGCGTGTTCCGGCGTACCGGTACTAGCAAGCTGCCAGTCGGGTCGGTGAAGTAGAGCGTGACTGGCTTGATACTCACGTTTGCAGGGGCAGCGGTGGGCAGCGGTGGTACGGCAGTCGGTGGCACCGCGGTTGGCGGCTTCGGCGCAGCGGTGGGCTTAACC
>JAFEAS010000073.1:35238-45801 GCA_018266315.1 Chloroflexi bacterium SZAS-1
GGCTGCAGAATAATCGGCACCTTGGTTGGCTCATCGGTGGCGGTGGGCGGCGGCGCACTCGTTGGCAGATCGGTCGGCGTTGGCAGATCGCCGGTTGGGAGCGCCGTAGGTACCGATGTTGATGCTGGCGCGCTACTGGTTGCGATGCCTGCTACTTGCGTTGCGGGCAGATCGCCGCCGGGCAGTGCGGTGCGGTTCAACAGTGTTTGCAGCCCTACAAATAGGTAAATGCCAATAATTGCGGCAAGCATGCCGAGCATCAGCGTATATACTAGCCGGTCGCGGGGGGGCAAACTGCTATACCAGCCGCGCATACCGCCTGGTGTGCTCACTGGTGCCAGGGGCACAGTTGGCTCAGTCGTTGAAGGGACGGTTAAACCCATGTATAATGGGCATTGCACATGGCCCGACGATAGGCAGTACGTCGCCTGATCAACGGGTATATCGGTCGGCTCGCCATTGATATAACAGCGATGTTCGGCGGTTGGTGAGGCGAAACGAATCGCTCGATTTTGCTTCAAACCCAGGTATGGGCAGTGTCCAGTTGACTCGGCCATAATCGTACAGGCCTCCATGGTGCTGTGGTACGATGCTCTACCATAATTATACGTTGTCGGCTTCGCCGATCGCAAAGCCCCACGATTACTGAAAGTTAACAGCTATGCGCGTTTTGATCGTTTCAGATATTCACTCGAATTACACAGCGCTCGATACGGTGCTGGCCGTTGCTGGCGAGTACGATCAGCTTTGGAATTTGGGCGATACCATTGGCTATGGCCCGCGCCCAAATGAGTGTGTGCTGGCAATGCGGGCACGCGCCGACCTGATGCTGAGCGGAAACCACGACCTGGCATGCCTGGGCAAGATCGACCTGAGTGATTTCAACCCCGATGCACGCACCGCCAATATCTGGAATGGCAAGCAGCTCGCCGACGAAAATCGTACCGCGCTCGATACGCTGTCGCCGCAATTAACCGTTGACGAGCGTTTTATGCTGGCGCATGGCAGCCCACGCGAGCCGGTGTGGGAATATTTGCTGTCGCGCGTTCAGGCCGAAGATAATTTCGAGCTGTTTACGCAGCAGGTATGCTTTATTGGCCACTCGCATGTGCCGCTCATTGTGCGCCTGTTCCCCAGCGGCGAGTGCGAAGAGCCGATGCTGGCCGACGACGACCTGCTGGTTGACCTTGAGCCAGGTTGCCGTTATTTCTTTAACCCTGGCAGCGTGGGCCAGCCACGCAATCAGGATCCGCGCGCCGCCTACATGATTCTCGATACCGAGGCCAACACGGTACTATTTAAGCGCGTAGAGTACGATATTGCGCAAACGCAACGGCAAATGCGCGAGGCGCGCTTGCCCCCAGCACTCATTCGCCGCCTAGAATATGGCATGTAAGCGCGCCTCGCCAATGCGAATGCTTCACTAACAACAACGCGATTGTGGCCTAAATTTGCGTGCGCCGCTGCTGCCCACAGCTGATGTGCGGCTGATACACGAGTGAACCTATGACAAGTATTGAAACCGACTATCAGAAGCAGCACCCTGGCTCGGCGGCACGCTATGCCCGCGCGCTTACCATGTTCCCCAACGGGGTAACCCACGATGGGCGTTTCGTCGAACCCTTCCCGCTCTATGTTGCGCGCAGCAATGGCGCGTATAAATGGGATGTTGATGGGAACCGCCTGATCGACTATGTGACCGGCCATGGCGCGCTGCTGCTCGGCCACGCGCACCCGGCGCTGGTAGCTGCAGTAGCCGAGCAAATGGCGCGCGGCACGCATTATGGTGCCGAGCACGAGCTTGAAATGCGCTGGGCCGAGCTGGTGATGCAGCTGTTCCCGAGCATCGAGCGGCTGCGCTTTACCGCCTCGGGCACCGAAGCGACGATGCTGGCGCTGCGCCTGGCGCGGGCCTACACCGGGCGTACCACGGTGCTGCGGCTCTCTGGGCATTACCACGGCTGGCACGATCTGCTCACGCGCGATGCTGCTGCCGATGCGAACCCGCCCGGCGTGCCCGCGGGCTTGCTCCACGCAACCGAAGTATTGCCCGCCGACATAGAGCAGATCGAGCGCGTCCTGGCGCAGCGCAACGATATTGCCGCCATCATCCTCGAACCAACCGGCGCATCGTATGGCGCGGTGCCGATCGCCACCGAGTTTCTGCACGCGCTGCGCCAGCTGGCTGATACATACCAGGTGGTGCTCATCTTCGATGAAGTTGTGACTGGCTTTCGGGTCCTGCCGGGCGGCGTGCAGCAGCGCGCAAGTGTGCATGCCGACCTGACAACACTGGCGAAAGTGCTGGCGGGCGGTTTGCCGGGTGGCGCGGTTGGCGGGCGGGTCGACATTATGCAATACCTGGCATTTGGCGATGCTGCCTGGAATCGCGAGCATAAAATTCGGCATAACGGTACATTTAATGCCAACCCGCTCTCAGCGGCGGCAGGCGTGACAATGCTAGAGCATGTGGCCGATGGCGCGTCGTGTGCCCATGCCACTGCCCTGTGCGAGCGCCTGGTGGCTGGCATGAACGCCGAGCTGCGCACGCGCGAGCTTGCGGGCTGGGCCGTGTACAGCGATGCCTCAATATTTCACCTGCTGGTAGGGAGCCAGGTGGAATTTGCGCCGGGCGAGCTTCCTGCGAGCGTACCGGTGGCTGAGCTAAAAAGCGGCGGCGATGCACGGCTGTTGCGCGCAGTGCGATTAGGCATGAATAACCACGGGGTTGATCTGATGCGCGGGCGTAGCGGCTTCCTTTCGGCAGCGCATACCGAGGCCGATGTCGTGGCGACAGTGGCCGCATTTGCTGCCACGCTCGATGAGCTTGAAGCATGAACGTTTCCCTCCTGGCAGTGCCATATAACCTCGACCAGCTGCGCGTGGGCATGGGGCAGGCACCCGCAGCGCTGCTGCAGGCTGGCTTAGCCGAACAGCTTGCCGCACAGGGCCACGCTACGCTCCTGGAAACGGTTTCCATCCCGGCTTCCGACATGCCGCGTGAGGAATGCATTGGGCGTATACAGGCGGCGCTGGCGGTCGTGGTCACGCAGGCCCGTGCCGCCGGGCGCTTCCCGCTGGTGCTGGGTGGCGATTGCCTGGTAGCGCTTGGCACACTTGCGGGGCTAGCGCGGCCAGCCGATACGGGCATTGTGTGGATTGATGCCCACGGCGATTTCAATACGCCCGCGATTTCGATCAGCGGCTACTTGGGTGGTATGCCGCTCGCCTGTGCGGTGGGGCATGGGTTGGAAGCGCTGCGCGACGCCTGCGGCCTGATGCCAATTGCCGAGCAGCATGTGGCACTTGTTGGCGTGCGCGATCTCGATCCGCTTGAAGCACAGGCGCTTGAGCGCTCGGCCGTAACAGTCGTGCCTACGCAGGGTGTTATTGACCATAGCCCGAAGCTGGATGCCATACTAACATCCCTGGCAGCGCTGCCACAGATCTACCTGCATATCGATATCGATGTGCTCGACATGGCCGAAGCGCCGGGTGTCGATTTCCCCACTTCCCATGGGCTGCATATTGAGCAGTTACTGTGGCTCGTGCAGCAGGTAGCGGCGCAGGGGAAGCTTGCGGCGCTGGCGCTTACCGCCGTAAACCCGACGAAAGATAGCGGCGGGCGCACTGTGCAGGCGGCATTACAGGTTATTAGCGCCGCGCTTGGCTAAGGCTGCACGGCAGGAACGATGCTTATGCGCGTCATTACCGGTTCGGCCAAGGGCCATCGCCTGAAGGCCCCCAAAGGCATGACAACGCGGCCCATGCTCGATCGCGTTAAAGAAGCGCTGTTCTCCGTGCTCGAAGGCTATGGCCCGATCCGCGGGCGCGTGCTTGATCTCTATGCAGGCACCGGCTCACTTGGGATCGAATGCCTCTCGCGCGGGGCCAGCTGGGCCGATTTTGTTGAAATGCGCGCCCATGTCGGCGCGATCATTCGCGAAAACTTGGCACATACACATTTCAGCGAGCAGGCGCATGTGCATGTAATACCTGTCGGGCGCTTTCTGGCTACCGCTCATCCTCCCGCGAAATATGATATAATCGTGATGGATCCGCCATATGCCGACCCTGCTATTGAAGACACGATCCGCACTGTGAACGCCTCGGGGCTGCTTGCCGATGATGGGTTGCTGATCGTTGGGCATTCGCCGCGCGTAGTATTAGCCGATCAGTATGGCTCCCTTCGTCGCCGTAAGTTCCGCCGTCTAGGCGATTCCTGCTTCTCGATCTATGAACTAGCCGCAGAACCTGATGCGCCCGAAGAGCAAGCGGCAGCCGAAGCCTAGCCGCCTACGCTCTGCGCCTGCGACGCTGCAAAGGAGCAATGTGTGACGATAGCCGTATACCCTGGCAGCTTCGACCCAATTACAAATGGGCATCTCGATATAGTAACCCGGGCGGCGCGCCTGTTCGATACCGTGATCATGGCGGTGTTCGATCGGCCAAATAAGAACTTGCTGTTTAGCACCGACGAGCGAATTAGTATGGTGAAGGAGGCCACCCGCCACCTACCGCGCGTCAAAGTCGATACCTATTCTGCGCTGACAGTCGCCTATGTACGTGAAATTGGCGCATCGGTGATTGTGCGTGGCCTGCGCGATCCACGCGACTTCGACCATGAATTTCAGATGGCGCAGATTAACAACACCCTTGCGCCCGAAATCGATGTCGTGCTGTTTATGGCAGCCCACCAGTACACGTTCTTTAGCTCCAGCACCGTGCGTGAGATTGCCTCACTTGGTGGCGATGTATCGTGGCTGGTGCCGGGGCATGTGGTTAGCGCGCTCAAACGTGCATACCAGGATAAGGTAATGTAACCGCTTGTGGCGCTGTTGTCTTCTATTTTGCTCTATTTTGCTCTGGTAAGGGGGTGAGCGGCTATCGAGCTAGATCAACTGATTGACGAATTAGAAGATGCGCTGGCAGAAGGCCGCCGCGTGTTTTTCAGTGGCCGCCTCCTGGTCGATGAAGAGCGCATCCTCGATATTATTGACCGTATGCGTGTGGCAGTGCCTGACGAACTAAAGCAGGCTCGCCGGGTGATCGCCGAGCAGGAGCGCCTGATTGGTGAGGCCCAAGCGCATGTGCGCCAGGCGATGGAAGATGATGGGCTGCTGGCAGCGATTGATGCCGAGCGCCAACGTCTGCTCGATCTGGCAGAGCGCGATGCTGAGGCTACCCGTAAAGGTGCCGACGATTACGCGCGTGAGGTATTAGAAGAGCTAGAAGAGCGGTTGACTCGGCAGCTAGCAAATGTGCAAAATGGCTTGCGCACGCTGAATGAGTTACCTAATACCGAGGCACAGTAGCAGTTCATTCGCCCACCCTGGCAGCGCTCGCCTTGTTCGATAATGCGCAGGTTGCGTTGCTACGCGCCCGCCGCTGAGCCGCGTGCTGCTGGCGTTTGTGGCTTGACAGCGCGGCGCGGCTCGCCTATAATGCAGCTTCTGTGAGTGCGCAGGAGCGTACTATTACCATGCACCTAGACAAACAAATGACTGACTTAAAGTTCAATGTCGCTCAGTTACTCCGTGAGGAAGTTGGCGCGCGGCGCAATTATACCTTCAGCGAAAACGCCCTTCCGCTGGATGATGAGATGATATTGCGACAGCTCGAAGGCAAGGTGCGCTTTACGCGTACTGTTACCGGCGTGCTGGCCGACGCCGATGCTCAGGGCGTCGTCGAGCTGCCCTGCATCCGCTGTCTGAACCCTGCTCATCAGCGCGTTAGTATCCACTTTCAGGATGAATTCCACTCGCGCATTGAAGTGAATACTGGTATGCCACTGCCCAAACCTAGCGAAGACGATCCGTTCTTCATCGACGAGAGCCATCTGGTTGATCTGGGTGAGGCATTGCGCGAGTATGCACTGATTGAGCTGCCGATGCAGCCGCTTTGCCGCCCTGATTGTAAGGGGCTGTGCCCAAATTGCGGTGCCGACCGTAACCTGGGCGAGTGTGGCTGTGTTAACGATGAGACGGATGGCCGCTTTGCGGTGCTTAAAAACTTATTGAACGAGTAAATACAACCAGGCTATATGCGTGTGGCGCGCCACACCTATTGTCATATGTCTGCGACTAAGTAACCAGGAAAGGATCTAAACATACTATTATGGGTGCCGTACCAAAGTCGAAAGTTTCGCGCCACCGCCGTGGCAACCGCCGCCAGCACCAGCGCCTCGATGCGCCATCGCTGGTGCTGTGCCCGCAGTGTAACCAGTTGATGCGCTCGCACTATGTCTGCAAGAATTGCGGCAGCTACCGTGGGCGCCAGGTAATCGAGCAGCGCGGCCAGACCGAGAACGAATAGCGTGAGGCCAGGTGCTTCGCCTATGGCGCGAGATGGTGGGTGAACGATGACACGCGTATGTTCATCATTCATCCACCATCTTTTGTTATCTAAGGGGCGACTATGTCCAAATATGCTGCAATAACCGGGTGGGGCATGGCCGTGCCCGAACGGGTGCTGACCAATGCCGACCTGGAGCGTATGGTTGATACGACCGATGAAAAGATTGTAGCGCTGACTGGTATCCACGAGCGGCGGGTCGTTGGCCTCGGCGAAAGCACTTCGACACTGGCCGCCGAGGCTGGCCGCCGGGCGCTAGCGTGTGCCGGGCTTGCCCCCGAAGCGATTGACCTGGTGGTATTAGCAACATGCACCCCCGATCGCCCCTTCCCCGCAACGGCCTGTACCGTGCAAGCCCGGCTGAATATTCCGCGCGCGGCGGCATTCGATATCGCCGCAGCCTGTAGCGGGTTTGTGTATGGGCTATCGGTGGCTACCAGCATGATTCGCAGCGGCGCGGCCCGTAATGTGCTGTTTATTGCTGCCGATGTGTTTACCCACTACATTAACTGGAACGACCGTAATACCTGCGTCCTGTTTGGCGATGGCGCGGGTGCAGTCGTGCTTCAGCCGAGCGATGAGCCATACGGCCAGCTTTCCAGCGTGATGGGCGCGGCGGGTAAAGACGAAGACCTGATGGCGGTAGATGTGGGTGGCACGCGTATGCCTGCCACGCCTGAGCTGCTAGAGCAAGGCCGCCAGTATGTCTATATGAACGGGCGCGAGATCTTCAAGCTGGCGGTGCGCGGCATGGGCGATTCTTCCCTTCAAGCGCTGGCCGAGGCCGGGCTGAGTAAAGACGATATTGCGCTGGTTGTGCCGCACCAGGCCAACTTACGTATTATCGATGCTACGGCCAAACGGCTAGAAATGCCAATGGAGCGCGTGTTCGTGAATCTCGACCGCTATGGCAATACCTCAGCTGGCACCATCCCAATCGCGCTCACTGAAGCAGCCGAGCAGGGCCGGTTAAAACCAGGCGATTATGTGCTGCTTACCGCGTTCGGTGGCGGGCTGACTTGGGCCTCGTCAGTTATTCGCTGGGGTCATCCTTAGAAATAGCAGTATGTGTGGTGTATGCGATGGCAAGGTGCGAGCATTTGTTCATCTTGCCATCTTGTTATTTTGCCGAGCAGGAGCATAGAATTGAGCAGCGCATTCATTTTTCCCGGCCAGGGCTCGCAGCATGTGGGCATGGGCCATGATTTGTACACATCATCGGCGGCGGCGCGGGCGGTGTTCGAGCAAGCCGATGCGGCGCTTGGCTTCGGCCTAACGCACCTATGCTTCGAAGGGCCAGAAACACAGCTCACTGCTACCGAGAATGCTCAGCCTGCACTGCTCGCAACCAGCGCCGCGCTGCTGGCTGCCTTGCGCGAAGGCGGGTACACTGCTGAACCAACCTTAGTGGCGGGTCATAGCCTGGGTGAATATTCGGCGCTGGTGGCTGCCGAGGCGCTGGATGTCGCTACCGCGCTGCGCCTGGTGCGGCGGCGAGGCGAGCTAATGGCTGCAACCCATCAGGGCGGGATGGCGGCGATTATTGGGATCGATGAGGAAGCGCTGGAAGCGGTATGTGCCGAGGCATCGGGCGCGGGCGCGCCGGTGGTGATTGCCAACTACAATTCGCCCGGCCAGCTAGTGATTAGTGGTGCGAGCGCCGCAATCGAACGCGCGAATGCGTTAGCAAAGGCGCATGGTGCAAAACGTGCGCTGCCTTTGAAAGTCAGTGCGGCATTTCATTCACCGCTCATGCAAGCCGCTGCCGACGCTCTGGCACTCGCAATTGCCGATGCCGAAGTATCCGACGCACGCCTGCCGGTCGTATCAAATGTTTCAGCCATGCCCATCCGCAGCGCCACCGACATTCGTGCTGAGTTGGTAGCGCAGGTGACCTCGCCAGTGCGCTGGATTGCTTCGGTGCATGCGATGATTGATGCCGGGGTTGATACCTTTGTGGAGATTGGCCCTGGCACGGTGCTCACCGGTCTGATCAAGCGGATTGCGCCCGAAGCGCGGCTGGTAAATATTAGCGATGCAGCCAGCTTGCACGCGTTCTTAGGCCATTCATAGCAGTAGTATGAGCGACTTTGCCGAACAAGTAGCGGTTGTTACGGGAGGCTCGCGCGGTATCGGCGCAGCAATTGTATGCAAGTTGGCTGCGCAGGGTGTACGTGTGCTACTGGGCTACCATACCCGTCTTGACGCAGCCGAAGCGCTCGCGGTAGCGTGCGCGCCCGGCACAGTTGTGCCCCAACAGTGCGATGTACGTGTGCGCGAATCGGCGGAAGCGCTGGTAGCGCAGGCGCTTGAGCGCTGGGGGCAGCTCGATATCCTGGTCAATTGCGCTGGTAGCATTGCGTATGCGCCGTTCAGTCAAATCGAAACGGCGCAGTGGCGCGATATGCTCGCAACCAACCTCGAAGGGGTATATCATACCTGCAAAGCGGCACTGCGCCCAATGATGCGGCGGCGGTACGGGCGCATCGTGAATGTGAGCGCGCTCCATGGCATCGGCGGCGGCCCCGGCCAGGCCGATTACTCGGCGGCGACCGGCGGCGTGCTGGGGCTAACGCGGGCGTTGGCGCGCGAGGCCGCTGCGTGGGATATTACTGTCAACGCCGTCGCCCCGGGCCTGATCGATACTGATATGCTGGGAGTGTTGCCGCCCGAGGATCGCGCATGGGGTGAACGCATCATCGCGCTGCGGCGGGCTGGACGTCCCGAAGAAGTTGCGGCGGCGGCGTTTTTCCTTGCCTCGCCAGCGGCGTCATATATCACCGGGCAAACGCTGGCGGTTGATGGCGGCTGGCGAATGACTTGAGCCAGGCAACGAAAAACGCCAGCCCAAACATTGGGCTAGCGATCTTCGCAAAACTACGATATTTACAACCACAAATGCGATACCTCAGAGAACATCGCTCCCCGATCGTTCACAGCCGTTCTACCCTATAGCGGTCTACGCGTTGCTCTGCGCTCGGTCTATTGCCGTGCCAGCTTTTACGCTTAGGCAATGCCCTCCTATCTCTGTGGCTACAAGCATACAGCTTCCACAGTGAGAGCTTGCTACAAAGAACCCCGTTTGGGCTTACACAGCATCCGCCTACTCATCAGTAGCACGGCGCTTGCTCGTCAGGCTCCCTGGCACCTCCCCTGGAGGTATACCATTTCTTCTGACGTACGGTCGGCCCCCGTCATCGTGACACCGGTGGGAGTACGCCGCTTGCCTAGTCCAGGGTCGTCGTCGGGCTGTTTATGTACGGGTTGTGGTGCGATGTTCTCGTGAGGCTTCGCATGCATATTACGCCCGCCCTGTGTCTGAGTCAAGCGTTCTTTTATCGAAAATTAACGATTAACCAGCTGTGCATTGCGGGCCTAATCAGCAGATCAGCGATTATAATCGCATGAAATTTTCGCCTACGACAGTGGATAGTGGCAATGGTTTGCCTGCAGCTAACGGTAACAGCCCCACCAGCCCTGGTTGCCCTCGTACCAAGCTTTGGCAGTAGCGAAAATCTGCGCCCGCGCGTCAAGGATCGACTGGTCGCGGTAAGGGTTCCAGTCGCCTGCCCAGGTGGCGGGGCTATATTGAAACAGACCATAGTATTCGCCCGCAACCGCATTGGCGCGGCCCGATGATTCGCACAGCATCACTGCCCACATCTGGTCGAGCGCTTCGCTATAGGGGTAGAGGGTGCGCGCTTCTTGCATCCACGCGCGGTATTGTTCGAGCGGGCTGGCCGGAGTGGTGGCGATCTGCGTCGCCGATGGAGCTGGTGAGGTTGGGCTGGGCAGCGGCGTAGCAGCCAGGGAGTAGCTGACCGGCGCAGCCGAGAGTGTGGCCGCAAGCCGTACATAGGCAGTTGGCAGCTCGGTATGGGCCGATGGCGTGGGCGTGCAGGCTACCAGCACCCAGCCGCACAGCACCGGGATGAGCAGATTGCGCACGGGTGTACCTCGTCAATCGGCCAGCACGCGCTGGGCTACGGCGCGGCCCGAGAGTAGCACGAGCGGAATTCCGCCGCCGGGATGCGTTCCACCACCCACGAAATAGAGCTGGCGGAGTGTGCGGGCACGCAGTGGCGGGCGTAAGAACGCGGTAAATGGGTGATTCGATGCCAGGCCGTAAATCGCGCCGCCAATGGCATTATAGCGTGTTTGCAGGTCGTCGGGGGTGATGATGCGCTCGTAGGTAATATGCTGCTCAAG
>JAFEAS010000073.1:45844-49629 GCA_018266315.1 Chloroflexi bacterium SZAS-1
GCGGCCTCGCGCTCCCAGTTTGTGCGTGGGCTGAGCGCGGGCGCATTGACCAGCACAAACAGATTGGAATGCCCCGGCGGTGCGTGCTGCGGGTCGGTGACTGCGGTAGTGCACACATACACAGTCGGGTCGGGCGCAGGCACCTTGCGATCGAAAATCGCCGCGAACTCGCCCGGGTAATCGTGCGCGAAGAAGATATTATGGTGGGCTAGCTGCGGGTAAATGCGATCGACGCCGAGCAGCAGAATAAAGCCGCTGCACGAAGGTTCGAGCCGCGCGAGCCGGGCGGCTATACGCGATTCGCCAGGAATTAGCTGTTCGTAGGTATAGCGCGGGTCGGCGTTCACCACTACCCTGCTGGCGGCGATCGTTTCGCCACCTGCCAGCACCACGCCGCGCGCTGCGCCATCGCGTACCATAATTCGCGCAACCGGGCTGCTGGTGCGGATTTCGACACCGAGCCGCTGCGCCAGCCCTACCAGCGCACGCGCCAGCGTGTACATACCGCCGCGCAGGTACCAGCCGCCCTCGGCCAGCTCCACATATGCAATCAGGTTGAAGGTTGCGGGCGCGCGATAGGGCGATGAGCCGTTATAGGTGGCATAGCGGTTGAACACCTGGCGCAGGTAAGGGCTATGAAAGAATGCGCGTACCGCCTGATCAACCGTGCGTAGTGGGTCGATCTTCCAGCTGTCGCGCAACAGCGCCGGGGTGGCGAAATCGCGCAGCCCGTCGAAGGGGTTGAGCAAAAACGGCTCGGCCACCGCGTTATAGATGCGCGCGGTGTATGCCATAAACCGCAGGAATCCATCGACATCGCGCGTATCGAGCCGCCCGATTTGTTCAAGCAACAGCGGCAGGGTTTGCGATGCGTCGAAGCGCATGCCATCGGGCCAGGTGTAGCGGCATGTCGGCTCGACGGGAATGAGATCAAGTGAATCCTCAAGGTGCGCGCCAGCAGTGGCGAAGAGCTCACGTAGCACCCAGGGCATGGTTAGCAGCGAAGGGCCGGTGTCGAAGGTGTAGCCGCACTCGGACACAATGTTGAGCTTGCCGCCTACACGTTCATTTTTTTCGAGCAGCAGCACGCGCCGCCCGGCCCGCGCCAGATGAATGGCGGTTGCCAGACCACCGAGGCCGCCGCCAATAATAATGATTGGTTGTTCCACACGTTTACTCGATAACAAGGATATTGAGCGGCTACCAACCACCGACAATCGACAACCGGGGAGGCGCGTCGGCAGTCCCAGGATTGGACTTCAGTCACGATTACGATGCGGGCGTTGGCATCACCGGCGGTGGTGTTTGCCCGGTTGCTAGCAGCCGGACCGCGCTGGCAAGCTGCGAGTCGGCGCAGGTGGCTGTGCCCTGTGCTGGCTGCCGCCCGCTCACACACGGCACGGCATCGTCGGCGGTTTCGGTGTAGGGCACCACATATTGTGGCGTAATGCCAATGCCATGAATTTCGCTTTTATTGGGCGTCAGCCAGTGCGCCACCGTAACGCGCGCGTTCCCGCCATCGCTCAGGGTGTGAATATTTTGCACCGACCCTTTGCCAAAGGTTTTTTCGCCCAGCAGGTAGGTGTTGGCGCGCTGATCGCGCAGGGCACCGGCCACAATCTCGCTGGCGCTGGCCGAGCCGTTATTTACCAGCACAACCAGCGGAATGCTGTAGGCGCGGGTATCGCTGCCGCTGGTTTTGGTCGAAAGCGCTTCGAGATCTTTGCCATTCTTGTCTTCGTAGAGTGCGATCCCGTCGTAGAAACGGCCCAGCACATCCTGCGCATTTTCGAGGAAGCCGCCCGGGTTATTGCGCAGATCGAGCACGATACCCTTGGGGTTTTGCGGTAATAACGTGCGCAGTGCGGCGTCGAATTCCTCGGTGGTATTCGCTTTGAATTCGTTAATATGAATATATGCCAGGTTTTGCGCAATCATCTGGCTGTCGACACTGGGCACGACAATATCGGCGCGGGTAAGTGTGACCTCGAAGGGAGCGCCGTTTTCGCCACGCCGCACCCCTAGCTTGACGGTGGTACCAGCATCGCCGCGCAGGCGCGAGGTGATTTTCACCGCGGCTTCGTTCACATCAAGCCCGGCGATGAGTGATGCTACGGCATCGCCATCAATGCTGACAATCTCGTCGTCTTGCTGCAAGCCCGCCTGCGTTGCTGGGGCATTGGCGAATGGCTTGTAAAGATAGACATGCCCATCGGTGATACGCAAGTACGTGCCGATGCCGCCGAGCTTGCCCTGCATATGATCCTGGGTTTGTGCTGCTAGCTCGGGTTCCTGGTACACGGTATAGCGGTCGCCGAGCGTATCGAGCATGCCACGGATCGCGCCCTGAATCATCTTGGTACGGTCGAGCGGTGCGCGATGGTAAAATTCTTTTTCAACCAGGTTCCAGGTTTCCCAGAAAACACTAAACTGGCTGCGCAGCTCGGCAGGCGTGGCCTGGTTTGCGCCGCGCCCTGGCCCAAACAGCGCGGCAATGTCGCCATCGTAGGGGATGCGCCCGCCAAGAATGATGGCACCAAACCAGCCCGCCAGAAACCCGGTGCAGAGGAGAATACCGGCGAAAATGCCGCGCTTGAGCATCAGCAGGGTTGTCGTCATGCGTTGCCTCGAGGGTATGGCACAATGCACGTATACGCGCCACGAAATCGTAGCGCAGCCGTGTGCCGGGTTATTCTAGATCGCCCATTTCATAGAGGATCGCTGCGGTTGCCACCAGCGGCGCGGTTTCGGCGCGCAAGGTGCGTGGCCCGAGCGTCACGGGTATCATACCATACCGTCCGGCGGCTTCGAACTCGTGCTGGCTAAAACCACCCTCGGGGCCACTGAACAGGGCGACTGAAAAGGGGTGGGCCGGTGATGCGGTGGCAGGCAGGGGTACAAGATCCTGCTCGTTGTTGGGGGTAGGCGCCGGTGTGCTGCTAAGCTCAGGGGCACGCAGGATATGGCGCAGCGAAGGCACACCAGCGCCTTCCCACAGCAGCAGCGCCGTACCACGGCGGGCAGCCTGATCGCAGGCCGGGGAGAACATCACTGCGGGCGCAAGGCGTGGCAGCTTGCCGCGCCGCGATTGCTCGGCGGCCTCGCGAATAATGCGCTGCCAGCGTTCGTGCTTGTGGCCGCTCAGCGCGTCGGCATCGGCGATGGTGCTACGCTCGCAAATTAGCGGCACAAAGGCCGAAACGCCCAGCTCGGTGCCTTTCTGCAATACCCACTCGAAGCGTTCGGGCCGCATCAGCGCAGCATACAGCGTGATTTTGGTGCGTGGCTCGCCGCCCGCCAGCTCTTTGCGCTCGACCGTGCCGGTGACAACCCCGCGCTCGATGGCGGTGAGCGCCACGGTATATTGCCAGCCGCTATTATCGAGCAGCACCACGCGTTCGCCCGGGCGAAGCCGCAGCACGGTGCCGAGCTGGTGCGCCAGGTCGGTGTCGCTGAGCTGCACCGTGCGGCCCTGAAGCGTGCCCGTTTCGACGAAAAAGCGATAGGTGTTGCTGCTGGTAGTTGGGCGCTGCTGGGCGCGTGAACGTTTTGGCATAGCGGTGCATTCACTTAGAAGGCGGCAAATTGGCCGATGCCGCTATTATACGCCCTGTTCGCTTCGGTGGTGCAGCTATTTATGCGCTGTGCGTGCTCCTGGTGTACACTAGCGCCACCCAATCGCCCTCCTGGCGGCGTTCGCGGGGGGCGAGACCAGCCGCAGCAAATGCGTCGGCAACCTCGTGCTCGCGCTCGGCGATGATGCCCGAGGCAATCAGGGTTCCGCC
>JAFEAS010000073.1:49679-50857 GCA_018266315.1 Chloroflexi bacterium SZAS-1
GAACTGAGAACCAGAAGCTGAGAGCTGAGCGGGGACGACAGGTTCTTGGTGCTCGGTTGTTGGTTCTTGCTGCCAGCCCAGCCAGTGGCCCATTTGGTTGCCTGCGCCCAGGCTGCCTGCGGCGGCATGCACACGATCGGCGACACCATTTCGGGCAACATTTTCTTGCGTTGCCGTCACAGCGATCGGGTCGGTGTCGAGCGCGAGCACCTGCGCGCCAAGCTGAGCCGCCGCAATCGCCAGAATGCCCGAACCGCAGCCCAGGTCCAGCGCGCGCATGCCTGGGGCAGTGTACTGCTCGATAAAGCCGATACACAGCTGCGTGGTGGGATGCAGGCCCGTGCCAAAGGCCATGCCCGGGTCGAGCCGCAGCACAATATCAGCGGGCTGCGGCGCATATTCGAGCCACGAGGGCACAATCACGGTGCGTTGCCCAATGCGCTGGATGGTATAGTGCTGCTTCCAGGCGTTCGCCCAATCTTCTTCTTCAAGCGAACGCACATGTAGCGACCCAACCGCACGCATTTGCCCGAAATGCCACAGCGCCTGCTCAATGCGCTGGCGGGTTTCCTCGGCGCGCGCGTCGAGCGGCAGGTAGGTGCGCAGCGTCACCGGGCGGGTTGTGTCGAAGGTGTACTCGGGGCCATCGGCACCGGTAATAATTGGCTGGTCGATTACCACGCCGCCGTTATAGCCATACTGCGCCAGCAGCTCGCTAATCGATTCTACGGCTTCGGGGTCGGCATCGACAGATAATTCTAGCCAGGTCATAGTTCCTCGGGTAGTTGTCGGCGGACGACGGACGACGGGAGCAAATAGCCGAAAATTGCTAAACGCTTACTTCGTGCTCTTCCAGCGGGTGCCTTGCGGGCCGTCTTCCAGCGTAATGTTCAGGTCGGTCAGGCGCGTGCGCACCATATCGGCCAGGGCATACTGCTTGGCTTTGCGCAGCTCAGCGCGTAGTTCAATCAGCAGCTCGATGAATGGGGCCGCCTCTTGCGCGGCGGCTTTGGGCGCGGCGATGGTTAGCCCCAGCACGCCAGCCAGCTCGCGCAGCACGGCCTGGGCGGTGGTAAACGGCTCGCCGCCAATCCCGGCATCGCGGGCGGTGTTAATTGCGCGCACCAGCTCGAACAGCGCCGCCATCGCCCCGGCCGTGTTGAAGTCGTCGTCCATCG
>JAFEAS010000074.1:0-10624 GCA_018266315.1 Chloroflexi bacterium SZAS-1
GATCTCTTCGCGGCAGATCGAGCGAATACCAAACTGCACAATTGTCATCCCCTGATCGAACACGCGCCGGGCGATGCTGGCGTGGCTGTAAGCGCTACCTTCGTACTCGTCGCGCAGGTCGCTGTGCGCATCGATCTGCACCAGCACGAAGTCGCCATGCACGGCCTGAACCGCGCGCGCCATACCCGCCGACACCGTGTGCTCACCGCCGAGGCCCACCAGCAGCTTGCCGCTGCGCAGGTGCTCTTCCGCACAGGCCGCAATCGCATCGACCATACCGGCAGGGCCGCTGACGACGGGTGCAAGTGCAGGCAAGGTGTGAATGCCATACGTTAGCGCAGGCTCATCGTCTAGCTCGCGGTCGTACAGCTCAACCTGGTGCGAGGCTTCGAGGATGGCGCGCGGGCCTTCGCGGGTGCCCTGGCCGTAGCTCACAGTGCCTTCGTAGGGAATTGGCAAAATGAGCGCGGCGCTGGTGGCGTAGGCGCTATGCTCGTCGTCCAGCCCCAGGAAATTCTGGGGCGGCAAGGTTTCGTATTTCATAATTTCCTCGTAAGCCCGGCGGGCGATGTGACGCATATACGGCGGGTAGTATACCAAACTCTCGCTGCGCAGGCTGCGGGATGCCACGGTTTTCGCCCGATACTCCGCAGACGAGGGTGCTAGAAGCACGCACGCGCCGCAAGCTGTGGCATAATGCAGCGCGACACAAGCATCAAGCGCTGGTGCGCTACGAAAGCTGAGACATACAGGACATCATGAATTTACTCAACGGTTTAAATCCCGAGCAGCGCGCCGCTGTCACCGCGCCGATTGGGCCGGTGCTGGTGCGCGCCGGGGCGGGTAGTGGCAAAACGCGCGTACTAACCTTACGCATCGCTTATTTAATCGAACAGCAGAACATTGCGCCGGGCAATATTCTGGCGCTCACATTCACCAACAAAGCCGCGAAAGAAATGCGCGAACGCCTGCGCACGCTCCTGGGCAATCGCGCGCGCGGCCTCACTACCGGCACCTTCCACGCCGTGTGCAGCAAAATCCTGCGCGCCGAAATCGCCGGGCGCATCGGGCACTACACCGCCGATTTTACGATCTATGCCGCCGACGAGCAGCTTCAGCTCGCCGCCGAAGCGCTGGATGCAGCCAAAGAGCGTCCACCCACGCTGCTTGAACCGGAAGATTTGCTGCGCCAGATCTCGCGCGCCAAAAGCCGCCTGCTTTCGCCGCGCCTGGCCGCGCGCTTCGCCAACGACCCGCTCGATGCCTTTGTGGCGGGCTGTTACCGGCGTTACCAGGCATCGCTGGCGCGTCACAACGCGCTCGATTTCGACGATATGATTCTGATGACGCACCAGCTGTTCGCCGAGCATCCCGATGTTTTGGAAGACTACCAGGTGCGGTGGCGGCATGTGCTGGTGGATGAATACCAGGACACCGACCCCAGCCAGCATGCGCTGATTGAGCTGCTCACACGCCCGGCCGGTGCGCGCCCGCGCTCGCTGTTTGCGGTGGGCGATGGCATGCAGGCGATCTACGGCTTTCGCAACGCGGATCACACGATCATCGAGCGCTTCCAGCACGATTTCCCCGATGCTACGGTGATCGAGCTGGCTACCAACTACCGCAGCCGCCAGTCGATCCTCGATGCGGCGTTTGCAATCATTCGGCACAGCCGGGCGGTAGCTCCGATGGCGCTACGCGCGGCGGCCAGCCCGCGCCCCGGCGAGCGTAACCTGATGATCTTCGATGCCCGGGATGCACGCGACGAGGCCGAGCAGATCGCCCGCCAGATCAACGATCTTGCGCGCCAGGGCCGCAAATTTCGCGAGATCGCCGTGCTGTACCGCACCCGCCACATGAGCCGGGGCTTCGAGGCGGCGCTGCGCCACGCGCGCGTGCCCTACAGTGTGCGCGGCAGCACTGGCTTCTACGATCGCGCAGTGATCCGCGATGCGCTGGCCTACCTGCGCGTGATCGCCAACCCCAAGGATAACCTGAGCCTGGCGCGGATTGCGAACGTACCGGCGCGTGGCCTGGGCGCGCAGGCAATGGCAGCAATCTCGGCCTGGGCGAGCCAGCAGGGGATGCCGGTGGCGGCAGCGTTGGGCCAGCCGGGCGCGTGGCCGGGCCTTTCGCCCAAAGCCGTGGATGGCGCGAAGCTGCTGGCTTCGCTGCTGGCGCGCTGGCGGCATTTCGCCGAAGGCACCACCCCGCCTGATAGCCTGCTGGCCGATGTGCTTGAGCGCAGCGGCTACATGGCCGCGCTCGAAAAGCGCTGTGCGCCTGAAGACTTGCCTGATGCGCGCGAGCACCTGCAAGAGTTGATGGTTGCGGCGGGTGAACATAGCTCGCTCAGCGAATTTCTGCAAGAGGTTGCGCTGCTCACCAGCGCCGATGAGCAAGAGGAAGAGCGCGACCAGGTGCAGCTGCTGACGATCCACGCCTCGAAGGGGCTGGAATGGCCGATTGTGTTTGTGGCCGGGCTGGAAGAGGGCACGCTGCCGCACGAGCGCAGCTTTGTGACGCCCGAGGGCATTGAGGAAGAGCGCCGCCTGTGCTATGTGGCGCTGACGCGCGCGGGCGAGCGGCTACATCTTTCGTGGGCGGGCAGCCGGGTGCGCGGCACGCAGGCAAAGCCTTCGCGCTTTATTGGCGAGATCGAGGCGTATGGGAAGGAGCGCGCGCGGCGCTAGGGCCTGCTGGCTGGGTTCTGTATCTTGATCACAGGGCTTATGCAGTCGGCATTTTTATCCTTCGGCAGAGTAGTACTTTTCAAGTATATTACGCTCCAATTTGGCGCGAAGCGCCAAATTGGAGCGTAAAAAGATAATACGTACTTTACAGCACGGAGCAGCAGAAGTACATTCTTGGCTTGTGAAGCCATGCTATAATGGCTGCCAGAACACCGTCACTATGAGGGAAACCCATGGAATATCTGGTTACCATCGGGCTTGAGGTTCACGCCCAGATTCGCACCCAATCGAAGATGTTCTGCGGCTGTAGCGCCGAAGTGGCAAATGCCGCGCCCAATACGCATGTATGCCCAACCTGTATGGGCTTGCCCGGCGCGCTGCCATACATCAATCGGCGCGCGGTCGAGCTGGCCGCGCTGACCGGGCTGGCGCTCAACTGCCGCATCGAACACAACAATGTGATCAGCCGCAAGAATTATTTTTACCCGGATCTGCCCTCATCCTACCAGCGCAGCCAGTTCGACGACCCGCTCTGTGTTGCGGGCTGGGTTGAGATTGCGGGCGAGGACGGAACACGCCGCATTGGGCTCACGCGCGTCCATATCGAAGAGGATACGGGCAAGCTCAATCACCAGGCCGATGGCTCGTCGCTGGTCGATTTTAATCGCGCGGGCGTGCCGCTGATGGAAATTGTGTCTGAGCCTGACCTGACCTCGCCCGATGAGGCCCGGCGCTACTTCCAGAAGCTGCAGCAGCTGCTGCGCTGGATTGGCGTGAACACGGGCAATATGGAAGAAGGCGCGCTGCGCTGCGACGCCAACGTATCGGTGCGTCCGGTGGGCCAGAAAGAGTATGGCGCGAAGGTTGAGATTAAGAACATGAACTCGTTTCGCGCCGTCGAGCGCGCGCTGACCTATGAGATTCAGCGGCAGAAAGCGGCGCTCGACGCGGGCGAGACGATCCGCCAATCGACCCGCGGCTGGGATGAGGCGCGCAGCGTGACGGTTGAGCAGCGGCTGAAAGAAGGATCGGAAGATTATCGCTATTTCCCCGAGCCAGATATTCCGCCGCTACGCCTGAGCGATGAGTGGATCGCCGCACGCCAGGCCGAGCTGCCCGAGCTACCAGCTGCACGTAGCGCGCGCTTTATCGCCGCCTACGGGCTGAGCGCAACCGATGCCGAGGTGTTAACCGCTGATCGTGCCGACTCCGAGTATTTCGAGCAGGCCGTCGCTGCCGCGCAGGCGCAGGGCGTGGGCGCGCGCGATGTGGCGATCTGGGTCACCGGCGAGCTGTTCCGCCTGACCAAAGAAACCGGCGAGTCGCTAGGCGATATTCACGATCGCTTCAAGCCTGCATATGTGGGCGAGGTGATTGCGCTGCTGGCGAACGGCACGATTACCCGCACCAGCGCGAAAGAAGTGTTCGAAGCCAGCTTCCGCGACGGCAGCGCCCCGGCTCAGGTGGTACACGCGCGCGGTCTGGCGGTGATTGGTGGCGGCGATGCGCTGGCGGGGCTGGCGCGCGAGGCGATTGCCAACAATCCCAAATCGGTAGCCGATTACAAGAGCGGCAAAGTTGTGGCGATTAAATTCCTGGTGGGCCAGGTGATGAAAGCCTCGAAGGGCCAGGCTAACCCACAGGCTGCGCAGGCCGCGCTAGAAGAAGAGCTTGGCCGCGTCTAACCGTTGCAGGCAGGCGGCCCGGTCTTATGCAGCTGGCCGTTTGCCTCTTTCTCTGCCAGTTATCCCCGCGATGAGCTATGGACGCGATCGTCACCGAAAGCCTGACCAAGCGCTACGGCCAGCGGGCGGCGGTCGATGCCCTGGCGCTGAACGTCCCAGCCGGAAGTATTTTCGGGCTGCTCGGGCCGAATGGGGCCGGGAAAACCACCACAATTGCGATGCTGCTGGCGCTGGTGCGTCCCACGGCGGGCCGCGCGATCGTGCTCGGGCACGATGTCCAGCGCGAACCCGCACGCGCACTCGCTGGCGTTGGCGCTATGATCGAAGGCCCGGCGTTCTACCCCTACCTTTCGGGCCGCGATAACCTGCGCGCGCTGGCGCTGGCCGAGGGCTTACCTCCTGCGCGCGTCGATGCGGTGCTGGCCGAGGTGGAGCTGGCCGACCGCGCGCAGGATCGCTATCGCACCTACTCGCAAGGCATGCGCCAGCGCCTGGGTATCGCCGCCGCGCTGCTGCGCGCCCCACAGCTGATTATTCTCGACGAGCCGACCAACGGGCTTGACCCGGCGGGCCAGATTGAGATTCAGCAGCTCATCCGCACCCTGGCGGCGAGCGGCCGCACGATTCTGCTCTCCAGCCATTTACTGCATGATGTCGAGCAGCTGTGCGATCGGGTCGCCATTCTTAAGGGCGGGCGGCTGCTTGCCAGCGGGCCGATTGCTGCACTGTTGCAGCGCGGGAATGGGGTGTTAGTGCGCGTGGCGGGCGATGCTGCGCTGGCCGAGCGCGCGGCTGCGCTGCTGCGCGGCATACCCTGGGTTGTCGGCGTGGCACCGCAGGCGGGCGGGCTACTCGTCGATGCACCTGCCGAGCGCGCCGCCGATCTTTCGTTGGCGCTGGCGGCACAGGGTATTGGCGTAGCCGAATTGCGCGCCCAGCATACGAGCCTCGAAGAGGTTTTCTTGCAATTGACTGGTGACGACCGACGACCGACGACCGACACCTGATGAACAACTTTCGGTTTTTGCCTTTTGCCTTCTTCCTTTTGCTTTTTGTATATTGCTATGCTCAACCTTATTCGCGCCGAATGGTTTAGGTTGGCCCGCCGCCCGCTGGTGTGGGTGCTGCTGGCGCTCTTGCTTGTGCTGTTTGTGGTATTGCGCCTCACCGAATTTATGGTTGTGGCGCTGCACGATGGCATATTCACGCAAGGCGAAGCGCGCCTGGCGCTGCTAAGCGAGGCACAGGTGCAGCAGTTTCGCTTGCAGCTCACGCTCCCCGGCATTTTTGGCGCGGCGCTGGGCCATGTGAATAGCGTGGGTGGCCTGCTGGCGATTGTGCTGGCGGCGGGAGCGCTGGGAAGCGAGTATAGCTGGGGTACGTTGCGCGCGCAGCTTGCCCGCCAACCCAGCCGCGCGCGCTTTCTGTTGGCGAAGCTGGCGGCGGTGGCACTGGCACTGATTGCGGGAATCGCGCTGGTGCTGGCGCTGGCGGCGGTGCTTGGGCTGGCGCTTGGCGCCGTGCTCGGTGTGCGTGGCAGCTTCGGGCTAGCGACGCTGCTGGCGCTACCGGTGGGCATGGCGCGCGCGCTGCTGGTGATGCTGCCCTATGTGATGATGACAGTAGTGGGCGCGATTATTGGGCGCTCGGCGCTGGCGGGGGCGGCGGGCGGCTTTTTGTTCTTGCTGCTGGATGTGGGTCTTGGTGCGCTCAGCGCGCTGGGCCAGCTCAGTAGTGTGTTGAAGTTGCTGGTTAACCTGCTGGTGCAGCCGAATATTAATGCGCTGGTGGTGCAAAATAGCCGCAGCTTTGGCCTCGACCCGGCAGTGGTGACGCCGGCGCTGGATTTAACGCTGCTGCCGGGGCCGGTGCAGGCGGTGCTGGTGGTGCTGGCGTGGAGCGCGCTGTTCGGGTGGTATGCCTATGCGGCGCTGGCGCGGCGCGATGTTGGCGGCGCGGCGTAGTGTAGGTTCTGCGGATAGGTAAAAGTTTACCACCGAGGCACAGAGGTTTTACTTTTTTGTTTTTCGCCTTTTGCCTATTCTTCTGCCGAATATTTACCACAGAGACACAGAGGGTACAGAAGTTTTGCCTTCTGCCTTTTGCCCGCCTACTTCGCCTCAACCAGCAGCACGCTCGGCACTGGCCCGAACGAATCAATCGCCTCCGCAAGGTCGCCATCGCGCACATACAGCCCAGTTGACGAGCCGCCATCAAGGTTGAGCGCCCGGTCGATGTTCATGTCGCTCTGGCTGAGCCAGGCCGCCAGCTCGCTGAGTGTCCAGCTTGCACCAGGCGCGGCGATCACCAGCAGGCGGCCCGTCTGGTCGAGCGCGAGGGCGCTGCGGCGGGTGCGCTCACCATTATCATTGAGGTCGGCGGGGACATTGCCCGGAAAGATGAGCATGGGGAACGATTGTAATGCCTGGGCTAGTTGCTCGTCGGGATTGTAGGCCTGGTCGCGTAGTGGGCGGATCGAGACGCTGCCGTCGGGGGCGACCGCGAGCATACCGCCGAAGCCGGCGTAACTTTCGCCACTCACTTCGCCATCGCTAACGAGCAGCGCCGTTGCGCGATATTCTGCGGTAAAGAAGCCACCATTGATCGCGAGCAGTGCGCCGGTGTCGCTGAACCAGCTGCGCAGTGCGCGCGGTGCCTCGGGCGTATACGCCACGCGTAGCCGCACCGCCGCCGGGTCGATGCGCACAATCACCAGGCTGGTGGGTTGCCCGTTTTGGGCTACCTGGAGTTTGCGCAGCTCGATGCCAGGCCGACCGGCGAGCCAGCCCGTGTCGGGCACGTTGGTGCTAGCCGCAGTTGTTGGTGCTGGCGGTGGGTTGGTAGGGTAGAGCGTGGCAACCGGGGCGGGCGGAAGGGTGGGCGTAGCGGTTAGCGGGCTGGTGCAACCGCTAAGAAGCACTAAAGCAATCAGGTAGCAGTAGCGTCGAATTTTCACAATTGCCTACTTGTGTGTTGCTGGCTGGCGCTATTATACCAGCCGCTGCGTCCTCGATTGCTAGCACGCGATGTGGATGTGCCGCTGGTACGGTAGATGTGATAGGAATGTAACCGGCGGCGGGCTCTGCGCGTAGATAGTGTTGCAAGTAATATAGGGGAGCCAGCGATGGAATATAGCCTGATTTTTGCCTTTTATCTCATCTTCATCGTAGCAATTGTGGTTATTTCAACCATGTGGTCGCGCTCGCGCTCGAACGACATCATCGACCAGTGGGCACAAACCCAGGGCTTCCAGGTGGTGTCGCGCGAGGAACGCACCTTCTTCCGTGGGCCGTTTTTCTGGCGGGCTGGCAAAAATCAGACGGTGTATTATGTGCAGGTACGCGACGCGCAAGGTGAACTGCGCACGGCCTGGCTACGCTGTGGTGGCATGTGGGCCGGGCTGCTGAGCGACCAGGTGGAGGTAGAGTGGGAAACCGGGCAGCCGATTGCCTAAGTGCATTTGCTCGTTTTACGGCACCGCCAGCGTAGAAGTATGTCCTTCGCTGGCGGTGCCGTTTGTTGGGGGCTAGCTCAGGCCGCGATGGCTGAGGGCGTATCCTGGCGGGCGCGGTCGCGCACGGCCTCGGCTGCCGCGATCCAGCCCTCGACGGTGGTTGGCTTGGGGGCACGACTGCGCAGGTAGCTCTGCACCGCCATCCAGCTGTCACCGCCAATGATTTCGGCGTAGCGGTTGAAGAAGCGCTGCTCGGCTTCAGCCGGGTCGCGCGGCGGCGCAGCGCTGCTGGCCGTTGCGTGGGCAGGCGTAGGCGCTGCGGGTGCGGGCGTTTCGGCGAAGTCGATGTCTTCGTCTTCTGGCTCGGGTGCGGGCGCTGGTGCTGGCTCGGCGGCGCGGGCCTTGGGCTTCTCGGCCTTCACAGGTTTTGCCTTGTCGGCATCGGGCACCATATCGGGGTAGAGCGTCGCCAGGGTTGCCGGGTAGCGCTTGTTCATTTTCAGGTGTGCCGGGCGCGGCGGCTTGATGATTGGTGTGATGGTGCGCTCGTCGCCCTCGCGCTCAACCAGCAGCATGGCGTCGGCCTCATAGGCGATCTGGTCGTCGGCCAGCACGCGCAGCCCTTCATCCTGAATGCCGCTGCCGTCGGCGCGGTATTTGCGCGCCAGGTGGCCGATGACGATGACGTGGAAACCCGCCTGCTTTAGCTCGGTGAGGCCAGTGTAAACTGCCTGCATATTACGGTTGATCGAGGCGTGCTCGTCGAAGCCGACGCCGGTTTTGCGGTCGGTTTCGGCCCCGGCGCGACGCTGGGCATATGCACGCATGGCCTGGAAGACCTTCGAAATTGAGTCGAGCAGCACGGTGTCGCCGGGCTTGCCCAGGCCACGAATTTCTTCCATTGCCTCAACCAGGGCCTTGAGCGAGAGCGATTGCATCACCTGGATGCGCCGGTGAATACCTGCCTTGCCGCTCAGGTTTTGGGCCGCGCCTTCGGTATCGAGTACCCAGAGGGTGCCACTCCGCCGCGCACTGGCGGCAAGGTGCGATTTGCCTGCGCCAGCCTGGCCGGTGAGGATATACAGGCTGCCGGTTTGGAGCTCGTCCAAGCGCTGAAACATGGGAATCCTCCTTGGCGACGACCGCGCGCGGTCATCTACTCGTATCTATGCGTTGTACTCAGGTTTGCCGGCGCGCTGGGTGCCTGGCTGGACATAAGTGTAGCACAAGTGTTCTGTTTTGTAAAGTGTTTTGTGAGTGTGTTGCGCGGGCGCGGAGCCTCGAACCCAGAAAGTACGTGGTTGGCTTGCGAGATGTTGGTGACACGAGTCATGCGGTGAACCGCAGCGCAGGGGCTTTCGCCTGCGGCAGCAAGGAATTGCTTTCTTTTTGGTGCGACGCTGGTGGCGCGAAGCGCCACCAGCGTCGCACCGTAATCGTAACGTATCGCTCTGCCTTGGGGGCTGGGGCGGCCAAGCCCCGGCGGCCCTGCGGCCCGAGCAGTAAACCTTGAAAGGGCTGCCACGCCTATGCAGGAAAAGGAAGGCCCGAGCACATCCCTATGGCAGCATCACCCGTAGCTCGTGCACGCCAGCATCGGGCGTGAGCAGCAAGCCCTGCGCCGTGGCCGCTGTCGTGCCGCCCGCAACCTCAGCACCGCGCAGCCCTACCAGCAGCACCTGCCAGCGGCCCGCGCCATCGCCGTTGCGCGCCACCGTAATCTGCTCGCTGCCGCTGTGTACGCGGAATTCGCATGCGACGCCGCCATCGGTGCGCGGGATTTCGACCAGCACCTCGCTGCCGCGCTCAAGCTCGTACACCTGAAGCGTCACGCCGTCGGCATAGTCGTAATCGGGGCGCTGGCTATTCGCGCCAACCGCGATCACGCTATTCGGGCGCGCTAGTAGCGGCAGGCTGAGCACGCCGTGAGTTTCGCGCAGCCAGCGCCCGCCTGCTACCGGCTCGCCAGTCAGGAAGTTCGTCCAGCGGCCTTCGGGCACATAGTAGCGCACATCGCCATCGGCTGAAAACACTGGTGCGACCAGCAGCGCATCGCCGAGCATATACTGGCGGTCGAGATACTCGCAGGCCGGGTCGTCGGGGAAGTCCAGCAGCATTGCGCGCATCAGCGGCGTGCCCGTGCGCGCGGCCACCTGGGCCTGCGCGTAGAGGTAGGGCATCAGGCGGCATTTCAGGTTGGTGAAGCTGCGCAGCACCACGACAGCTTCTTCATCGAACAGCCAGGGCACGCGGTACGACGAGCTGCCGTGCAGGCGGCTGTGCGACGAGAGCAGCCCGAATGCGACCCAGCGCTTGTACAGCGCGGCGGGCGGCATACCCTCGAAGCCGCCGATGTCGTGGCTCCAGAAGCCAAAGCCCGAAAGCCCGAGTGACAGCCCGCCGCGCAAACTTTCGGCCATGGCCGCAAAGGTCGAGTGGCAGTCGCCACCCCAGTGCACCGGGAACTGCTGCCCGCCCGCCGTGGCCGAGCGCGCAAACAGCACCGCTTCGCCCGCGCCGCGCACCTCGCGCAGCAGCTCGAACACCGTCTGGTTGTAGAGCTGCGGATAGTAGTTGTGCATCTTCTGCGGGTCGGAACCATCGTGGTAGGTCACGTCGGTGGGGATGCGCTCGCCAAAGTCGGTCTTGAAGCAATCGACGCCCATGGCGAGCAGCGCGCGCAGCTTGCCCGCGTACCAGGCGCGCGCTTCGGGATTGGTGAAATCGACCAGCGCCATGCCCGGCTGCCACAAATCCCACTGCCACACGTCGCCATTGGGCCGCCGCAGCAG
>JAFEAS010000074.1:10696-17454 GCA_018266315.1 Chloroflexi bacterium SZAS-1
GGGTTGATCCACAGGCATATGCGCAGCCCGCGCGCCTTCAGCCGCGCCAGCATGCCCGCCGGGTCGGGGAACATGCGCGCATCCCAGGTAAAATCGCACCAGTTGAATTCGCGCATCCAGAAGCAATCGAAGTGAAACACGTGTAATGGCAGCTGGCGCTCGGCCATGCCCTGGATGAAGCTGGTGACTGTCGCCTCGTCGTAGCTAGTGGTAAACGAGGTGGTGAGCCACAGCCCGAACGACCAGGCGGGCGGCAGCGGCGCGCGCCCGGTGAGCGAGGTGTATTTCGCCAGCACTTCCTTGGGCGTCGGGCCGTAAATCAGGAAATATTCCAGTGCCTCGCCCGCGACGCTAAACTGCGCCCGCGCTACTTTCTCCGAGGCAATTTCAAACGATACCAGTTCGGGGTGATTCACAAACACGCCATAGCCACGATTGGTGAGGTAGAACGGGATGTTTTTGTAGGCCTGCTCGCTGCTGGTGCCGCCATCCTGGTTCCAGCTATCGACAGCCTGCCCGTTCTTGACGAAGGCGGTGAAGCGCTCGCCCAGGCCATACACGGTTTCGCCCACGCCCAGCGCCAGCTGCTCGTGTACGAAGCGCCCGCCGTCGGCCTGCTGGATATAGCCCATCCCGCGCGCCTCGCTGCTGGTGAGCACGCGCCCGCCATCGCCGCTGAATTCGACGCGCCAGGGGCCGCCGCGCGCCACCCGTGCCGTCAACCGCCCGCTGCTCAGGCTGGCCGCGTCGTCGCTCAGCGCGGTGTGAACATTGCGCGCCGCCTGCTCGTGCAGCGCAAACTGCGGGCCACGCGGCTGTGCGCCAGTAAAATGCGCGATCCGCACCCGGATCACATCGTCCATCGGCGACGAGAAGGTAATCGTAAGCAGCGGGCCGTGCAGCGTGTCGCCACGTTCGGTAATGCGCGTGCATGGCGCATAAATCGTGAGCGTATCGGGCGTGACCGTGGCGTCGTGGGCCTCGGCGGGGTAGGCCGCCGTGACGCCGGGCCGCAGCAGCCAGTTTCCATCGGTGAATTTCATGGCTGTTCCTTTTGTGTATGCGGGCAATAATGGGGAGCGCCGCGAGCATACTCGCCAGCGGCGGCTTTGTCAATTCTCGCAGTTGCGCTACTATAGACGAAAATCGCCGTTAGCCACGTTTATCATGCAATAAATATTCACTACTGAGGCACAGAGAACACAGAGATTTAGTTTTGCCTTTTGCCGGAGCTGCCATGGACGACCCGACCAGCCTGCTCGAAACGCTCGCCGCGCACCGCGCCACCTTGCGCCACGCCCTGACGCAGCGCGCCTATTTCGATGCCGGGCATGTTCCCGCACAGCTCGCGCATACGATTGATGAGCAGCGCGCCGCGATTGCCCGCATCAAGCGCGATCTGCGCGCCGCCGGGCACAGCGTTGATGACGAACCGGGCGACCTGGCCGCGCCCGAGGAAGCTGGCCCGCCCGGCGATCGCCTGGTGGCGGCGCAGGCGCTGCTTGCCAGCATGCCGCTGGACGATGTGCCCACGCCCGCGCCGCTGCCGCGCGGCTCGCGTATGCCGCTCAGCCCGAACGCACTATTCGTTGGGCGCGACGCGCAGCTGCGCACACTGGCGGCGGCCTTGCAGCGCGGCAGCTCGTGCGTAATCGCGGCGGCGACCGGCCTGGGCGGCGTTGGCAAAAGCCAGCTGGCCGCCGAGTTCGCGCATCGCTACGGCCAGTATTTCGCGGGCGGCGTGTTCTGGCTAAGTTTCGCCGACCCGGCGGGCGTGCTAACCGAGGTGGCCGCCAGCGGCACCGGGCTGGGCCTGCCCGGCTGGGAAGCGCTGCCGCTGCCCGCGCAGGCCGCGCGCGTGCGCGAGCTATGGCATGCGCCGCTGCCGCGCCTGCTGGTGTTCGATAACTGCGAAGATGAGGCGCTGCTCGATGCCTGGCGACCGACCAGCGGCGGCGCGCGCGTGCTAATCACCAGCCGCCGCCCGTACTGAAACCCGACGCTGGGCGTGCAGGCGCTGCCGCTGGATGTGCTGGCTCGCCCGCAAAGCATTGCGCTGCTGCGCGGCTTCCGCCCCGAGCTGCCCGCCGCCGCCGCCGATCTGGATGCGCTGGCCGCCGAGCTGGGCGACCTGCCGCTGGCGCTGCACCTGGCGGGCAGCACGCTGCGCCGCTATGCCCACGCGCTTAGCCCGGCGCAATACCTGGCGCGGCTGCGCGCCCCCGATGCGCTGCTAGCCCAGCTGAAGGTCGAGGGCCGCTCGCCGACCGGCCACGAGCAGGATGTGGCCCGCACCTTCGCCGCCAGCCTGGCGCGGCTAGATGCCGCCAACCCCGCCGACGCGCTGGCGCGGCAGCTGCTGGCGCGCGCCGCCCACTTCGCGCCCGGCGAGCCAATCCCGCGCGCGCTGCTGGCCGCCAGTGTGGTGCGCGAAGAGCCCGACGCCGCGCTACAGGTGGAAGACGCGCTGACCCGGCTGGTGGAAGACGCGCTGACCCGGCTGATTGAGCTGGGTTTGCTGGAAGACGAAGCCAGCGGTGCGCTGCGTATGCACCGCCTGCTAGCGGCGTTTGCCCGCAGCGCCCTGGCCGATACTACGGCCCAGGCGGCGGCCGAGCAGGCCATATTGGACGCGGCATGGCGCGTGAACAACGCAGGCTACCCGCTGGCGATGCAGCCGCTGCTGGCTCACCTGCGCCATACAACCGATAGTGCGCTGGCCCGCGCCGACGAGCGGGCCGCAGCGTTGAGTAACGAGCAAGGCTTTCACCTGAAAGCCGCTGGTGATTTAGTCAGTGCCCAGCCATATTATGAACATGCGCTAGCAATTAATCAGCAAGTGTTGGGCGAACGCCACCCGGACACGGCTGCAAGCTTGAATAACCTGGGCATGCTGCTCAAGGCGCAAGGCGACCTGGCCGAAGCGCGGGCGTATCTAGAGCAGGCGCTGGATATCTGGCGGTGCTGGGTGAGCGTCACCCGGATACGGCGCTAAGCCTGAACAATCTGGGCGCGCTGCTGCAGGATATGGGCGACCTGGCCGAGGCGCGGGAATATCTGGAGCAGGCATTGGCGATACGGCGGGTGGTGTTGGGCGAACGCCACCCGGCTACGGCGACGAGCCTGAACAACCTGGGCGCGCTGCTGCAGGATATGGGCGACCTGGCCGGGGCGCGGCGGTATTATGAGCAGGCGCTGGATATCTGGCGAGTAGTGGTGGGCGAACGCCACCCGGCTACGGCGACGAACCTGAACAACCTGGGCATGCTGCTGAAGGCGCAAGGCGACCTGGCCGGGGCGCGGCGGTATTATGAGCAGGCGTTGGATATCCGGCACGCGGTGCTGGGTGCGCGCCACCCGGCTACGGCGACGAGCCTGAACAACCTGGGCGGGCTTCTCCAGGATGTAGGCGACTTAGAAGCGGCGCGGAGATATTACGCGCAGGCGCTGGTGATTCTTATTGCTACGCTGGGGCCGGAGCATCGAAATACACATATTGTGCGCGATAATCTGGCGGCGCTGGGGCCTGCATCCGGGGAAGCGGAACCAGACGAGTGATTGTTCACCGCTTCGTGTGCGCGCGGCAACCTGCGGCGCGCACAAAAAAGCAGCGGCACACTCTATGCCGCTGCCAGGGGAATTCTGCGCAATTACTCGCCGTAGCCCTCGCTCATAATATGGCGGTACAGCCGCTGCAGCAGCGCCATCGAAAGTGGCTCGCCTTCTTCGTGCTCCACGCGGCCAGGCAGCGGGCGGCCTTCTTCATACTGGCGGCGCAGCCGGCTAATCAGGTTATCGATATAGGCGCGCTTGGCGTCGGTATCGGTGCTCATTGTATGCTCCTCGGCGGTTCGTGACCCGCCATGTGTATTCGTTCACAATGCATGTAGCTTACCACAGTCGGTCGAACTGCGCCATCCATATTTCGAACGAAAAGATAACGGTATCATCACACTCATGTACTAGCATACGCCGTGCCGCGCCCGCCGCGTTTGCTGGTCCCCGTTCAACAGCCGAACGATAACGTAAAACCTCACTGTTCTCTGTGCCACAGTAGTGAACCGCCAGTAGACCACTGACAGCAGAACGTACAATCCTTACCCTTCGCGCCTTAGTGCCCTCGTGGTGAAAAATCATTGGTTGTCGGTACAGACAGAAAACCTCTGTGCTCTCCGTGCCTCAGTGGTGAAAAATCGTCGGCCCTACTCCGGCACCGGCCAGCCGCGCGGGTGAATCACATACGCCGTGCCCTGCGAAACCGACTGCCATGCATATTCGAGCTGCGCGGCATCGTACTCGCGCCGCACCTCGGCCTCGGTGTCGCCGCGCGGGTCGGCCACCAGCACGCGCCCGCCGGTGGTAAAGCCCGCCACCACCAGCAAATGCCCGGCAGAGCGCGGAATCGGCGCATTGTCGAGCGTGCCCGGCTGCCATGCCACACTAATGATGATCGGCACACCCGCCGCCAGCCAGGGCACCAGCTCGGCCAGGCTGCCAAAGCGCCTGACGGCAGCATCCAGCCCCTGCGCAGCGGCAAACGCCGTGTTGAACGCCCAGTTGCCATGGCCGTCGTAGGCCGGGTCGTACACCTGCGGCGTCACAATTGCCTCAACCGCGCGCCGCTCGGCGAAGGGGGCCAGCGCGGCGTCGCCGGTGCGCGCCTGCCAGTAGGCCAATACCATACTCACCGAAGTTGGGCTGCAAATATTCGGGCCGTCGGCATAATCGAGCTGGGCGCGCGGCGGCACCGCCAGCTCAAGCGCGGGCAGCGCCAGGTCGCTGGTGGCAATTTCCCCGGGCGCGCTCAGTGCCACCGCTATGCGCTCGAGCGTGGGCGCGCCACCGGCACCGGCATGCAGCTGCACCCGCACCTGAAGCGCGGCGGCAGGCGTATTCAGCACCAGCGTATCGGTCGCCACCCGGCCCTCGGCATCGCGCTGACCTTCAAGGCTGGTGCGCGCGCTGTTTTCTAGCGCGGCATCCCAGCGCGCCACCCGGTAAAAGTTCGTCCAGTGCGCGCCCATCCGCGCCCGCACTTGCAGCTCGATCCAGCTGCCGGGCGGCGTATGCGCGCACCACGAAGGCACTGCCTGCACAAAGGGCGCGGCAGCTTCGACCACCGGCCCGGTGTATTGCGTTACTGGCGCACCGTCGGCGGCGCTGGCCGGGGCCGCTTCCCACCCATCGGCGGTGCCAAACGCCCGCCACGTAAAAAAGCCGCGCATCGCCAATCTCCTCGCTTCGCATTGGGCACCGCCTGGGTATGTGCCCGCCGTATCATCGCACTGCGCCGGGGCAACGTCAAGCGCGCAGTTGCGCGGCGGCAGGCGCTATGCTACAATGCAGCCACGCCCGGGGATGTGGCGAAATGGCAGACGCGCAAGTCTTAGGAACTTGTGGAGCAATCCATGAGGGTTCGACTCCCTCCGTCCCCACCAACCAGCATAAAACGCGAAGCCCTTACCATTCATTACTGGTAAGGGCGTTTTCATGTCCTCGACGGCACAAGTGCTGCGCCTAGTCGTTGCGTTCGGGCTTGCATGTCAAAGCGTAGCTGGCGCTTTGCACTGTGATGGTAATGGCGTCAGCAGATCGCGCGGGCGTAAAATCAGCAATTCTAGGATGGTATACACGAACTGATTGCGCGTTTGCAGATGTACCGAGTTCACCGGAAAAGGCGTGTTGGGTATAGCTGGAACCAAAAAAACGCAGTCTGGGCAATTTCTTTGGCCTACTCGCTCAAAATCCCATACCATCCGCTGTAACTGTACATCGTGCGATACAAGTAAGGCCTTCTTTTGATTCAGACCGTTTAATTCCTGAATAGCGCAAAAAGCGGCTTCAAGCGTATTGACGTATACTGTTGGATCATGTGCGTGAATCCGCTTAATATCTAATTGGCTTACCGTTTTAGGGTTAAGCGCGACAAGCACCCCTTCTTGTACCAGAAGGGTTTTTGTTTGCGCGTTACGGTTGGCTACGATCCAATCGGCTAAAAATTGATTAGCGGCGCCAGGCAATAGCTTCGCCCCATCGGTTTCATATCCAAAACCGAAGACAATCGCTGTAGCTGCATTCTGGTCATTGGTTGGTGTCGCGTGTACCCACCTTCGCGGGGTTAATCCGATGGCAACAAGGAACAAGATGACATACACAGGTAAGATCAGGGATATTTTTAGGTTGTTTTTTGTTGCGAAATACAAAAGCGGTACTAATCCGACCACGCCTAACATATGCGGAGTAAATATCTTAATGGCAGCCATAATGAATTGTAAGTCTTTTTGGGGTATCACAAGAGTACGCTTAATAGAGTGCAATCAGCAGCGCAATAAAAAGCCCTGCCCTGAGCGCAATGCCAGTAAAGACACCGCGTAACAGCTCAACCGCTGCTGTACTGCGAGCCACGAAAAATGATGCTATTACAGATGATACAGATAATAGAAGCGCGAATGGGATTTGTAGGAGTGATAATCTGGCATTTATGATACTGCTGTGCATAAAAGACTGTAATAGTAGCGGAATGCAGGTCGATGCCGATAGTATTATCGACCAAATTGCTACAATGATCAGCTCTTGGCTGCCATAACTTAGTTTTTTGGTTTCAATATATTGTCGAAATTGATAATGATAAAACAGGTATGCCCCTAATCCGCTGAACAATGCGTACCAAAAGGTTGTGCTTGCGATGGCTATCGCTCTATCAAACGATGAAACGTTGTATTCATATGCTATGAGGATGGCGAAGAGTATAACCGGGG
>JAFEAS010000074.1:17523-19469 GCA_018266315.1 Chloroflexi bacterium SZAS-1
AGATTCCATAGCAGGCCGCCCGAGATTATCGCCATAAACGCAGTGGCAATACTGGCCCAAGATGGCTGCGAAATAACCGATTGCAGTGCATTTGTCTGCGTCTCGTTATTGATAAGTGGTTTAGTAGTTGGAATAACATACTCGGTAGCTACAACCGTAAGCATTGCAATCGCATAGAGTGTCAAAATCCTTAACCAGCGCAATGTATGGAAGGGAATGCGGCTTACCTCGGGTTCTACCTCAGTCGTGTCAGGTATTGCATTGCTGTCAGCATCGTCAGGGTGATCTTCAACCTCTTCGCCCCAACTGCGCAGGGCTGTTTTAATCCGCTGAATATCGGCGCGAGCGGCACGTATGTCATGCGCCGCTGCTGGCGACAGGTCTGCGTCACCCCTGTGCGCACGTTGTTTCAAGTAATAGTTCAACGTCTGCCGGTGGGCAAGCAGAAGCGCTTGTTGATCTGCGATGTCGTCTTGGCTGGGCATAGGCAAAAATGGGTTCTAAAGCGATCGTGTTGTGGCCCTTATTGTAGCACCGTATCAAGTACCTGAATAGACGGCGTGGCCTGCCTCCGCGATCGTTCCGGCAATTTCATATCCGTTGTTAGAAAGCCACACGGTGGCGTTCTGATGCTTCAAATCGAATGAGCCAGGGTATGATTTATGCTGATTGACCTGTTAGTACCCACGGCCAGAGCGCCGATGAGTATCATTCCTGCGAACGATTGATTTTGTGATAATATTCACGTAGAATAATATTGTGATATATGTAACGATAAAAGGTGCCGTCATGGATACATACGATAGCAGTACAACCGTTGTTGAGCCAGTATTGCAGGAAGCAGCCCTGGACATAGCGCAACCGCGCCCGCACAGTCGCCCGCGTGTGGTGATTGTCGGGGCCGGGTTTGGTGGGCTGCACGCTGTGCGCGCGCTTAGCCGCGCGAACGTCGATGTGCTGGTGCTCGACCGCAATAACTACCACGGCTTCTGGCCGCTGCTTTACCAGGTGGCAACGGCGGGCCTCGAACCCGAGGCCATTGCCTACCCGGCGCGCGCGATTCTGCGTAAATACCCGAATACCCAGTTTCGTATGGCCGAGGTCACTGGCGTTGATTTTACGCACAAGCAGGTGCTTACTACCGGCCAGCCCGAACCCTACGATTACCTGATTCTGGCGGCGGGCAGCGCGAATAACTATTTTGGCAACGACGCACTGGCGGCAAAAACCTATGGCATGAAAGATATTGATGAGGCTGAACATCTGCGCAACCATGTGCTACGTGCCTTTGAGCGCGCGGTTACCGAAGCGGATTCTACCCGGCGCGCGGCCTTGCTTACCTGCGTGATTGTCGGCGGCGGGCCAACCGGCGTTGAGCTGGCGGGCGCGTTCGCCGAGCTTATTCGCCATGTGCTGCGCAAAGATTATCCGATGCTTGATGTTGCCCAGGCGCGGGTGGTGCTGATCGAAGCCAGCGATCGTATTCTGGCGAGCTTCCCGCCGGGCTTGCAGCGCCGCGCTGCCCGCCGCCTGCGCAAGATGGGGGTGGAAGTGCGCCTGAATACGGCAGTGGCTGATGTGCAGGATGGAGCGGTGCTGTTCAAAGGTGGCGACCAGCTTGCTGCCGAAACGGTGGTGTGGGCTGCCGGTGTGCGCGCCGCCGCACTTGCCGATGCGCTGCCAGTTGCGTTGGGGCGCAGCGCGCGCGTGAGGGTGCTGTCTACACTCAATCTGCCTGATCAACCCGATGTGTTTGTTGTTGGCGATATGGCTTACCTCGAAACGTACAAGCCGGGCCAGGCCTACCCGATGGTGGCGCAGGTGGCGATGCAGCAAGGTCGCCAGGCTGGGCGCAATATCCTCGCGCTGATTGCGGGCGAGCCGCTACGTCCATTCTCCTATTTCGATAAAGGCCAAATGGCAACCATCGGGCGGCGCGCGGCGGT
>JAFEAS010000075.1:0-14258 GCA_018266315.1 Chloroflexi bacterium SZAS-1
CTGATTCTGCTGGTGAATGCCGTGCTCGACGTTGGCTACATCGCTGGCGGGCTGGCGCTGCTGCACCGCGCCCGTGGCCGCGCCGACCGCACTGGTATGGGGCTAGGGATTGTGCCCCAGGGCGTATTCCTGCTCGGATTCGATACCCTGCTCGCCTGGTATACAGGCCGCTGGACGCACGAAGAGATTGGGGACGCATGAACACCGAGGCAATTTCAGCCGCGATCCACGATGCCACGCACGACAGCCGGGTGCCGGGTATAATTGTGGGGGTTGCGCGCGGCGCACAGCCAGCCGAATTTATTGCGATTGGCAGCGATGCCAATGGAGTGGCGCTGCACGCCGATACGCTCTTCCCGATGGCATCCGTTACCAAAATGGCTACCGCGCTAGCCGTGCTGCGGCTGTGCGATCAGCAAGTGCTCGCGCTCGACGATCCGCTTGAGCAGCACCTGCCCGAGGCGCAAGCCGCCCGACCCGGCGTCACGCTGCGCGCGCTGCTGTGCCACAGTGCTGGCCTGCCAATGGAGGTGTCGCCCCGACTCGCCGCCTACGCTGCCGGACTCGATTGGGCGGCGATCAGCACCGCCTGCCTGCTCACCCCACCCGATGGCCCGCCGCGACGGCGCGTGCAATACGGGAACGTTGGCTATGGCCTGCTAGCGCTGGTAGTCGAACGGCGCACCGGGCAGCACTACCCCGATGCGCTGGCGCAGCTCGTGCTTGAACCACTCGGCATTACTGCCACGCTCGGCAGCGAGCCGCCTAGCCCGCCTGCTCTTCTGGCGAATGTGCGCGGCAAACACGCTGGTACCGCGCTTGAGCCGTTTAACTCGCCTTTCTGGCGCAGCCTGGCACTACCCTGGGCCGGGCTAGTTACCAACGCTGCGGGCGCACTGGCGATCGTGCGCGCCTTCCGCAATCCACAATTCCTTAGCGCAGCGCTGGGCGCAGCCGCCACCATCGACCAGACCGGCGGCCTGAACGGTGGGTTTGTCGAGCCGCTCTACTGGGAACCATGTCCCTGGGGTTTCGGCCCTGAGATTCGCGGCCACAAAGAACCGCACTGGGTCGCTGCGGCGGCTGGCCCCGATTCATTCGGGCATAGCGGGGCTTCGGGTTGCCTAGCCTGGTATGCGCCCGCCAGCGACACCGCCTTCACCATTCTGGGCACACGCACCGCCGACAGCGGCTGGCTACTGCGGCGCGCACCGGCCATTGGTGCTGCGATCCTGGCTGAAGCATAGGCGGCAGCGGTGCTTTGGGTATTAGTCGCTCAGCGCCGCAATAATCAGCACATGTTCATCATAATGGTCGTATGAGTTGCCCGCGATAAGCTCAAGCACCGCCCCGCCCAGCAGCGTGTTCATCGCGCTCTCGTCCGCCAGATCGGCATCGCGCAAGCGACCAATCGCGGCCAGCCCCTGCGCATATGCCTGCGCGAAATCGGCCTGGATATCGGCGAGCGGGCGATCTTTGTTGGCCGCATAATGCGCGGCATTCACGCGGTTCACCGCCGTATCGACATCTTCCCCAGGCTGGCGCAGCAACACCGGCGGCTGGCCATTAAGCAGGGCAGCGAGCACCTCATTCATGCGCTGCTGCCAGAATGTGAGATGTGCCAGAATATCCTTCACCGACCATTCATTCTGGACGCCAGGCTGCTCAAGCTGGGCCACATCAAGCCGCTCAACTGCCTGGTGTATGCGCGCATAGCTCTGCTCGAGCCGCGCCTGTAGCTGCGCCACCTGCACAATTTCGCTCATCACTGCTCCTTTCATATAACACGAGTTACGCTGTAAACCGCAGAGCATTGGCTTTCGCCTGCGGCAGCAAGGGATTTCTTTCTTTTTGGTGCGTTGATGTTGGCGCTCCGCTCTGCCGAAGGCTAAAAGGCCGACCGCGTAACTCGTGCCATACAAATAACCATCACTTAATGGTGTAGTTACTTCTTGCTTACATGAACGACGCTGCACACATTGCCATTGTTTCTCTCTTTTTGGGAACATACTCGCTACGCCCATCGAATACTGCCAAAGTGCTACAATAGCCCACAGCAAGCATAAGCACACGCACATACAGAGAAAGTACGCAGCATGAGCGAACAGATTACGGTCGAGTTCGATGTTGCCGCCACCATGCGCGATGGCACGATCCTGCGCGCAAATATCTTCCGCCCGGCTGCGGGCGGGCCGTACCCGGTGGCACTGGTGCGCACACCCTATGGGAAAGATTTTGCCAGCGTCCTGCCCTTCGGCGATGCGATCCGGCTGGCGCGCGCGGGCTATATTGTGGTGGTGCAAGATGTCCGCGGACGCTTTCGCTCGGGCGGAACCTGGGCGTTATTTGCGAACGAAGCCGCCGATGGCTACGATAGTGTCGAGTGGGCGGCGCAGCTGCCTGGCTCCACCGGCGATGTAGGCATGTATGGGCTTTCGTACCTAGGCTTCACGCAATGGATGGCGGCCCAGGCCGCGCCGCCCAGCCTCAAAGCGATTGTGCCAGCCCTCACCTGGTGGGATGTACACGACGGAGTGACATGGCGCGGCGGCGCGCTCGAACTAGGGCTACAAGCCTATTGGCAGCTCAATGCGCTGGCGCTCGATCGTGTGTTGAAGAACACCCAGGGTGCGCCGCTGACCGAACAGCTACACAGCCTGAACGCAGCTGTTGACACGATTGACCAGCTGCGTCCCGCAGGCTACCGCGCATTGCCGCTTGGCAAATTCGCGCCACTGCAACACCTTGGGCTCCACAGCGAGCTTGAAGAAATTCTGGCCCATGCCGGGGATGCCAGCCACTTCGCAGCATATTCGATTAGCCAGAGCTATACCCAGGTGCAGGTGCCCGCGCTAATCGTCGGCGGCTGGTACGATATCTTCACCAACGGCGTGATCCAAAGCTTTGCAGCGCTCCGTGCGGCAGGGAGCACCCCTGCGGCGCGGCAATCCAAACTGCTGATTGGCCCCTGGTCGCATGTGAATCACACGAATACCGTTGGCGAGGTTGATTTTGGGTTCCGCGCCCAGCTTGCGCTAATGAACCTACAGCTGGATATGACCGCCCTGACGCAGCGCTGGTTCGACTACTGGCTGAAGGGAACCCCGAACGGTATTACCGACGAACCACCGGTACGGCTGTTTGTGATGGGGGAAAATGCGTGGCGTGATGAGCCTGCATGGCCACTCGCCCGTGCGCAGGCCACGCCATTCTACCTGCATACCAGCGGCACACTATCGCCCGAACCACCGGGCGACGAGCCAGCTGACACGTATACCTACGACCCCGCCGACCCGACGCCGACGCTCGGCGGCAACCTGCTGATGCACATTCTGTATGGCCCCGGCCCACGCGACCAGCGCCCGATTGAGCAGCGCGCCGATGTGCTGAGCTATACCACAGCGCCGCTCACGCGCGACACCACGGTAATTGGGCCGCTAGTGATGCACCTGTGGGCCGCCAGCGACGCACCTGATACCGACTTTGTGGCCCGGCTGATCGACGTGCACCCCGATGGTTTTGCGCAAAATCTGGCCGATGGTATTATCCGCGCGCGCTTCCGCAATGGCACGCAGGCCGCGCCGCTCGAACCTGGCCAGCCATACGCTTTCACCATGGACCTATGGGCAACGGCGAATGTATTTCAAGCCGGGCACTGCATCCGCGTGGATATTGCCAGCGCAAGCTTCCCACGCTGGGATCGCAACCTCAACACCGGCGAAGACCTTGCGAACGGCACAGCAATGCGCCCCGCGCATCAGACGATCCTGCACGATGCAGCGCATCCTTCGCATATTGTGTTGCCCGTGGTGCCGGAATAACGTAGGTGGGAACGGCCCAACTTACAATGGGGCCACATCATCACTAGCTTTGCGCCCGCCGCCTGGGGGAACAATACGCAGCTGCCCAGCGCGGGCGCTCTCCTTACGCGATTTCAAGATCAGCCGGGCAATCTCATCGTCCCCGCGCGCCAGCAGGTAATCCACCAGCTGATCAAGCTCCTTGGCATCGTAGCGGGCTGAAACGCCTGGCGATGTGATCGTCAAGCGATAGCCCTCCGATTCGGCGCGCCCACCCATCTCGGCCAATACTTCCGATATCTGCGTGCGTAGCTCGGCTTTTTCGGCCTCAAGCGGCGCAATCTGCGACTCAACCTCACCCAGATCGGAGAGCAGGCGGCGTAGCGCCTCGCGGTGGCTGATCGCCCCCGATTGCCATTCGGTAAAATTTGATGAGGTCATTGTATTTCCTTATACATTTTATTCAAACTGATTTTATCATTTGAAGGTGAGCAATTCAGATAAACAAAAAGCAACGTACGGGTATCTACTATAACAAGCTACTATTCCTGAGCGATCTGCGTGCGCTGTTGAATAAGGCTCAGTCGCCTGATCAACTACCATCCGGCGGCAAAGGTGCTAATAGTAATGATGATGATAATCCGCTGAAACCACCGATTGCACGGGTAAAATAAGTACGTTTCAACAACACAATCGGCATTACAGTTTACGGCGTAGGCAGCTCTAGCTTCGGTAAAACTGCCTACGCCGCCTGCTATTTCACTAGCTCGGCAGGCTGTTCGGCCAATGTACTGGCAGCCAGCGCCGCGCCAATAATCCCCGCCTCATTCAGTAGCTGTGCTGGCACAACCGGTGTACCAACCTTCAGCAGGGGCAAAAACTTTTCGTGCTTTTTGCTCACGCCCCCGCCAATAATGAAAAGCCTCGGCGAAAAAAGTGCATCGAAGCGCTGCAATACTTCATCAAACCGCTTTGCCCATTGCCTCCAATTAAGTTTTTTCTTCACTCGCACCCGATCCGAAGCGCGCTGCTCGACTTCTTTACCACGCAGATCCATATGGCCGAGTTCCGTATTGGGCACTAGCTTGCCATCGACAATCAGGGCGCTACCGATGCCTGTACCCACGGTCAATACCATAATGACGCCACGCTGCCCACGCCCGGCACCAAACCGCACCTCGGCCAACCCCGCAGCATCGGCATCATTGATCACCACAAACGGGCATCCGGTTGCCTTTTCGAAGAGTGCATCGGCGTTGGTGCCGATCCACCCCTTATCGACATTCGCCGCGCTATACGCCACACCATCTTTAATCACCGCCGGGAATGTACAGCCAACTGGGCCGTGCCAATCGAAATGCCGTAACAGTTGCGTTACCACCTCGGCCACCGCTGCCGGAGTTGAAGGTTGCGGCGTGGGAATACGATGATATGGGCCGGTGAGCACGCCCTGCTCGACATCCACCGGAGCACCTTTGATACCCGAGCCGCCGATGTCGATTCCAAGAATGATCATACAGCCTCCGCATTTGCGCGCCAGCGCTATGATACACATCTTCCCCAACAGTACTTGTAATGCTAAGTATACGCGAAAGCGCCCGGCACGGCTACACGCTTCTTCATCGAAAAACAACAAACCGGGCATCCTTGGCGATACCCGGTTTGCACGCGTAGCTCGATTAATACAACTGCCGTGATGACTAGCGGCCCTGATCCTTCTTCAGCTTCGGAAGCAAGCTTTGCACCCGGTAAAAGGCTGCACGCGGGCTATAATCGGGGTTGAGGATGCCGAATGATGCCTGCTCGTTCAGCGGATTCGGCGGGTTGTTTTGCGCCCAGATAACTGCAAAGTTCATATTCCACAGGAACATATTGCCCAGCCATGGCGTGCCATCATCGTAGCGATACTTATCGTAGGACATCTGAATGGCATCGGCAATATATTCGCCCTGCTGGTCGAACGATACTTGCTTCCCAAACTCATACCCAGGGGTATCGTTCTCGGTCGCCCAACCGAACTCGGTGATCCAGATCTGATGGTCGCCAACACCTTCCTCAACCATAAACTTACGCACATTCTCGACATGGCGGAAGTAGAAGGTCGGGTCGGTCGTCCACCCATCGGCATTGCTCGGGTTATCGGGCCACATCGTGCGCGGCGGGTTCGCCGAGCCACCAGGATGTACGCCCTGGGCATCGAAGTGCGATTTGATAATGCCATCCTTGTAGCGGTACATCGCGCGGTAGTAGTTCTCATCCGAAACGGCAATTGCCGGGTCGTTCACGCCACTTGAGGAGGGTGCGCCAGCCAGCACAATAATGCTCGGGTCAAGCGCCTTAATGCGGTTGTAGCTCTCGACCAGAATATCGACATAGTGCCCGGCGTCAGCCTCAGTCACCTGCCCGCCATTTTCATGGGCCAGGTTCTGCTCATTCCAAATCTCGTAGGCAGCAATCTTCTTGCCATAGCGCTTCACCATCGCCTCAACCAGGTTACCCATGCTTACAGGGTCCTGCGGCAAGCCGTTGGTTTCGTTATAGAACGTCGGCGACTGCACAATATTGACCAGCAGCTTAAAATTTTTAGCCGCGACGTCGTTCACAATCTGATCAAGCTCGCCCCAGGCGTAATCGCCGGGGTTCGGGCCTTCCACGTCTTTCCACACCACTTGCTGGCGCACCCAATCAAACCCCGCCGTTTGATCCAGGATGAGTACCCGCTCACGGTCGGTATAGTACAGGTGGTTTACAATCCCAAAATTCAAATCATTGAATTTGATCGGCTTTCCTGGCTCGACCACCGGCTCGTTCGGGGCGGCCGTGGGGGCAGGGGCATCGGTAGGCGCAGCAGATGGGGCCGTAGTTGGGGCTGTAGTTGGTGCGGTTCCAGCCGTAGCCACTGCAGCTGTGGGTAAACTCGCAGTCGGGTTAGCGGCCGGCTGCGGCGTGCCACCACAGGCGGCAAGCACCGGCAGCAGCACCGCCAAGATTGTGGTAGCAGCAACGGTGCGCATATGTGCGAAGGGCATCTTCACAAGTACTCTCCTTAATTCAAGGGCTATTGACTATGCTAGTATCGCCGTATTGTACACGAATTCACGCGAGCACTGAAATAGGGCATAGCTGAAGCATATCTGATATGCAGCTCAGCCGATTATGAAGGCGGTTAACAGCTCATACTGGCGCAAAAACACAGCGTGCGCGGTGCCTGGGGTAGCTTTACACTACGCACCACGCGCCGCGCACGCTGTTGGGCCAGAAATCGAGCCAGTTTACTTCGGCATTGCCTGAATCGCCATATATGCGGGGCGCGGACTCCAATCGCCGTTCAGCACACCAAACGATGCCTGCTCGTGAAATTCGTTACCCTGCGATTTCCACAGCACAGCAAAGTTCAGCTGCCACAGGAACATGCCCGTCACCCACGAGCCGTATTCGTTGCGGCCCATCTGGAAGGCGCGCACAATATAGTTGGCCTGTTCCTGGTACGAGGTGTTGTTGCCAAACCCGTAGCCCGGCGTGTTGTTCTTGGTTGCCCAGCCAAATTCGGTCACCCACACCTTCATGTCGCCCAGGCCCGAATCGAGCATTGCCTGGCGCACATCTTCCAGCCGCCGGAAGTAAAACTCGCGGCTGGTCGTCCAGCCCGGCCCAGAGCCGGGGTTATCCGGCCACATGGTATCGGGCGCGTTCGACTGTCCGCCCGGGTGCGCGCCGATGATATCGACGCTGGCGCGGAAACGTGGGTCGGCGAACATCTGCCGCAGGAAGGTAATATCGCTAATCGCAATATCCGAGCGATTGGTTTCGGTAGATGAGGGTGCGCCCGACACAATGATCGCTTTCGAGTCGGCGGCGCGGATGGCCTGCGATGCCCCTACCAGCATATCCATATAGAAGCTGGCATTCGCCACGCGCCCGCCATTCTCATGCGCAAGGTTCTCTTCGTTCCAGATCTCATACGCCTGCACCTTGCCACGGTAGCGCTCGGCCATTTTGCCCATAAAGAAGTTGAAATCGCCAAAGTGCTCGCGGGCAGGCATACCATTGCGGCCATCGGGCGTGGCCCAGCTTGGGGCCGCTACCACGCTAATCAGCAGCTTCACGCCCGCATTCGACGCATCATTCACAATATCATCAAGCTCGCCCCAGCATACCTGGTAGCACGGCGTACCCGGCGCGCCCTGTAAATCCATCCAGCGCACTTGCTGGCGAATCCAGTACACTCCGGCGTTCTTCGAGAGGGTCAGCACACGCTGGCGATCTTGCCACGGCTGGCCCTGGCCGTACAGAATAGCGTTGAAGCCATAGGCAAACGACTGGCTGGCAGGCTGCTGCGGTGGGTTTGGCACCTGGTTCGGGCTAATCGGCTGGAATGGAGCCTCACCCCGATGGTGGGCATCGCGATATTCGTTCCCCAGCAAGCCTAGCAAAATCTGATATTTCGGATCGGGCTCGTCGGGATGCCATTCCATACGCTGGCGCTCAAAATATTGCACCCAGTAGGTTTTACCATCGGCCTGGTTCACTTCCTGGAACTGCTCTGACTTCGGGCGGCCAAATACTTCCAGCCCGCCGTTATTGAGCCAGAAGCTACGGAACGGTGCCGGGCCATCACGCAGAGTGTGGCTTGTGGCGTCATCATATGTGCCATCGCCAGGATCGCCTACTGCCTGGAAAGGAGCTTCGCCCTCGCGCCCGCGAATGATCTGATTGCCGAGCAAACGACCCAGAATGTAGTATTGCGAACCGGCATTCTCAGGATGCTCTTCAAGCACCGCGCGCTCGAAATATTGCACCCGATAATACTCGCCGGGGTTGGTAAAGCTTTCTTCAACGAATGGCTGCGAAATGGGGTAGCCCAGCACAAACAGGGCATTGGGCGTGCGCTGCCAGAAGGCCGCGAACGAGTTCATTGCGGCATGCTGGGTTTCGTTAAAATACTGCGACATGAACGGAGGAATTGTGTCCGGGACATCTTCTGGCCGACGCGGGGCCGCCGATCCCGATCTGGGCCACACCACATAGGTGCTGAAGATCGCGAGCAGTAGCAGGGCGGTAAAGGCACGTTTCCGCATTGTTAACTCCTATAGTGTAGGTACCTTAGTGAAGCCTCATCAAGATCAACGGCGCTTGTAGCAGCGATTATAATTGCCCGGCCTGATGCGACCCTGAAAGCAAGCTGATACAGCCATTACCATTGGGTTAATGTCGGTGGCATGGGCCGCAGCAGCCTGGATAACACAAGCAATAGTGCGCTGCCCGCTACACGCGGCGTTTGCAGTACGCAAGCGCCGCCGCCACAGCCGCATCGGGCGAATGCACTACCTGTATATGTGGATCACCAGCAGGAGCGCGACCAAGATCCCAGGTGCGCAGGCCAATGACCGGGCGGCCAAGTTTACGCGCCAGCGCGATTTCCGAAAGGGTGCCATATTCGCCGCCGATGGCAATGACTACCTCGGCGCTGCTCACAATTACCGCATTTCGGGCTTCGCCCAGGCCGGTAGCAATTGGCACCAGCACATCGGGGTTAGCGGCAGCCGGGTCGGCGCCGGGCAAAATACCCACCGTTAGCCCGCCGGCCGCGCGCGCGCCCCGGCACGCCGCTTCCATCACCCCGCCCAGCCCGCCGCATACCAGCGTTGCACCGCCTGCCGCTACGCCGCGGCCTACCATTTCGGCCAGCGCGGCAATACCGCCATCGCACTGGCCAGCACCGCACACCGCAATCATTGGTTTTCGACGCTCAGTTGGGGGCATAGTTGGGTAGCGTATAACTTTCTAGGACTGAAAGAAACGCAATGAGGTAATACGATTCTCTATAGCAGCCCATAAGCGTAAGTATTATAGGTGAGAGCTTTAGGGGCGTCAAATTGCGCGAGGCGCAGATAAAACTGTAAAGCATAATGCTTGACATCGCACGGCAACCTGCTACGATACACAACGAATACCCACCGCGCTGCAACGGGATGCACGGGTAGGGCGTAAGGAGGTTCGATGTTCCAGCCTTTGATTGATGATGCCCGCGACATGATTGGGCGGTTACACCTCAGCGCCGAAAAAGGGCGAGATAATGTTCCCTCTTCTGTGATGATGCGCTACAGCGAATTCCAAGCCTGGGAAACTGCGGTGCAGGGGGTTGCACGGCTGGTTTTCGGGGAAGATTCACCTGCGCTCGACCGCTGGCAGACGCTGGTTCAGCGCCGCGACACACTTGTAAGTGAGGCGATGCGCAAAGATGTCAAGCGGGGCGAATATTTCGGGATGATTGACTACTTTCACCTGGCAATTGGTGTGCTGCGTGAATTCGAGGCGATGTACCAGTACACGCTTGCCACACCCCCAGCGGCTGAACCACCAACTGCGCCCGCAGCCGCCCCATACATAGTCAGCCAGCCGCTCGCCACTGTCAGCACCGAAGCCGCCAGAGCCGAGCCACGCGCGCGCGTAGCGCGCCTGCCAAATAACCAGTGGGATGTAACTATTACCCTGGAGGACGCGATCTATCGCTGGCTCAGCGACATTGTGGCGGCGCGCAATACTACCGGTGTGATTGAACCAGCCGCTGTCGCGCACCTGGCCGCATCGATTGTCGAGCGCGTAGCAACCCAATCGCGGCGGAACACGTAGCTGCAAGGTACACCGCCAGATACCAACCCGGCCCGGTTTAATCGCCCTTACACCAGGGGATGCTTGCCCGCCGCCATACGTTGCTCATCGCGCACCTCGCCAGGCACTCCCTCGGGAGTCGACACGGTCGCGCGGCCATAAATAAACTGAAGCACCGCCGCGATCACTCCAGCGAGGGGAATACCAAACAAAATCCCCCACCCACCCGCAACGGTCGCCCCCACCAGAATAGCCGCAAACACCAGCAGTGGATGCAAACCCACGATCCGCCCCATCAGGCGTGGCATAACCATATTAAATAATACTTGCTGCACCACCCCGAGCAAAATCAGCATGAGCCATACGCTGCCCGGGCGATCGAGAATAGCGATCACAAATGGCGGCAGCACGCCCAACACCCCACCGACGATCGGCACCAGCACAATGATCGCCGAAATAATGCTTGCCGAGGCCACAAAATTCAGCCCCAGCGCCGTCATAACCAGCGCCGTAGCCAGGCCATAAATAAGCCCCTGAATCAGCTGCGCGCGTAGAAAACCACCAAATGTCTGGTTCACGATTGTGAAGAAACGCAGCGTATCGGCGCGCCAATGTTGCGGCAAAGTTTCAAGCACCCGTGCAGCAATCCGCGGCCCATCGAGCGTAATGTAATAGCTCAGAATGAGTACCAGAAACAGATTGACGAGCAATGAAGCAATACCGCTAGCAATACCGAGCGACTGTTGAATAAGGGTGCTGCCCACAGTGGTGGCCTGCTGCGCCAGCGCCTCGGGCTGGGCAATTCGGTTAAGGTCGCCACGAAAGCCGATCCGCCGCAGCTCGCCTTCCAGGCCGCTGATCCACTGCGAAATCTGGTTCACTGCACTCGGTAATGTTTCGTCAATACCCACCAGCTGTGGCTCGACGATCGGCACAAGCGAAATCACGAGCACGGCAATGAGGGCGATAATCGCCGCATACACCAGCGCCACCGCCAGCCCGCGTGGTAAGCGCCAGGTAGGCGCCACATGACCGCCCGTTACGCGGCGGCTTACAAACGGCACCGGCAGCGTCAGTAACGTGAGCCAATCGACCAGCGGCTTAAGAATGAGCGAGACGAGCCAGGCCAGGCTAAATAAGAGCAGTGGCGTGCCAAACAAGGCCGTGAGAAAGAAGAGCCGTTCGAGCAAATACACGGCCACTGCAACTATGAGCATCCATACGAGAATTTGCTGTTTGCGCCCACCCAGCATAGCCTCTACCCCACCGGTTACAGCGTATGAAATGCCAGCGCCTTACAACTGGCAATCGGCAATGCGGGTATAGGCTGGCCCCGCACTCAGTAGCTCGCTGCGAAACAGCACTACCTGATTACTCACCCACTCCACCGGCGGCAGCTGTGGTAGCGCCCGCATCAGATCGCCAAGCTGCTCAAGAGCGGATGGGCTTGCGTCGCGGCGGGTACGCCCGAGCGTCAGGTGTGGGCGAAATCGTCGTTCTTCCAGGGGCAAGCCAAGCAATGTAAGCGACTGGCGCAGCTGCGCAACCAGCTGCCCAAGCGCAGGTAGATCGCCGCCCACCCCCGCCCACACCACCGTTGGCCTGCGCAGATTAGGAAAGGCACCGCTGATGGTCAGGCTCAGCCGTATCGCATCACGGCCCGTGCAGCATTGGCGCAAAGCCGCTACAATCTGCGGCACGCGCTCCGGCTCGGTTGCGCCCAGAAAGTGCAAGGTCAGGTGCATAAGCTCAGGGGCAACCCATTTCACAGGCGCACCGCTACGGCGTAAACGGGCTTGCACCTGCACCAGCGCGGCTTTCACTGGCTGCGGCAACGGCATTGCAATAAACAGGCGGTACATATCCATACTACAACCAGCACGTATATATTATGCACATTCAGCCAGCATTATGCTATTCGGGCGGTATATCGTGGCCGGCGGCAAACGCAGCCTGGCTATCGATTGGGCGCTCGCCCTCCTGGGGATGCGCGCGCACATACGATCCATCAGGCTGGAGCAAGTGTGCCCGGGCGTTATCGCACAGGTACACATCGAGCAGATCGTTACGAATATGGCGCACCATCCCCGGGTCCTCGATCGGGAACATCGTCTCAACCCGGCGATCAAGATTACGTTGCATCAGATCGGCGCTTGCCAGGTATACTTCGGGTGCGCCTGCATTTTCAAAATAATAAATCCGGCTGTGTTCGAGAAACCGACCAATCACACTGCGCACGGTAATATTTTCGCTCAAACCTGGCACGCCTGGCCGCAAGCAGCAAATACCGCGCACGATCATTTCAACCTTTACGCCCGCGCGTGAAGCATCGTACAGCAAATTGATAAGCGCCGGATCGACCACTGCGTTAACCTTAAAAATTAACAGGCCGCCGCGCCCACTAACGGCATGGGCAATCTCGCGCTCAATCAGCCAGGTCAGGCGATCACGCAGGCTTACCGGGGCAACCGAAAGTTTACGGTAGCGCGTCTGGCGCGAGTAGCCGGTGAGGAAGTTGAACAGATCCGACGCATCGGCACCAATATCGGGGCGGCAGGTCAATAACCCTAGATCGGTATAGACACGCGCTGTACCAGCATTATAATTACCGGTTCCTAGGTGCACATAGCGGCGCAGCCCATCGTGCTCACGGCGCACAATCAGCGCAATCTTCGCGTGGGTTTTCAGCCCCACCAGGCCATACACTACGTGTACTCCAGCGCGCTCAAGCGCGCGCGCCCAGGTAATATTATTCTCTTCGTCAAAGCGCGCCTTAAGCTCCACCAGCACCGTTACCTGCTTATCCTGGTCACGCGCGTGCATCAAAGCCCGCACAATCGGCGAATTGCTACCCACCCGGTACAGAGTCTGCTTAATTGCTAGCACATCAGGGTCTTCCGCTGCGGCCTCAATTAATTCAACGAGCGGCTGAAATGAATCATAGGGGTGGTGTAACAAAATATCTTGCTGGCGGATCGCGCTAAAAATATCGGCGCTTGTGTGTACATGGCGCAGTAGCGAGGGCACCTTCGGGTAAAATGGTGGGTCTTTCAGGTCGGGCCGGTCGATTTTGATCAGCGCCATAATATCCGAAAGCCCCAGCGGCCCGCGCACCTCGTAGAGGTCATGCGGTGTCAGTTTCAAGTTCGTTAGCAGCAGATCACGGATCCGTTGCGGCATATCGTGCTGAATGGTAAGCCGCACCACCGCACCGAAACGGCGTTGCCGCACGCCCTGCTCGATTGTGCGCAGCAGGTCGCCTGCTTCTTCTTCCTGAATCTCAACGTCGGCATTGCGCGTGATACGGAAAACATACACTTCTGTAACGGCCATACCGGGGAAGAGTGCATCAACATTCCGGGCAATCACCTGGTCGAGCCACACAAAGCCCTGCCGCCGCTTCGGTGGAATATGCGCAGGTGTATCGCAGATGCCGCCGGTGATAGGAATGAGGCGCGGCAATACGGCTGGCACTTTCACCCGCGCAAATAGTTCGCCCTCTTCTGGGTCGCTGATGACGACCGCCAGGTTGATGCTCAGGTTTGAGATTTGCGGGAAGGGATGGCTGGGATCGAACGCCAGTGGCGTAAGCACCGGGAACACTTCGCGCTCAAAATATTCTTTACAGAAGGCGCGCTGGTGTTCATCCAGCTCTTCGTAATCGAGGACATGCACGCCCTCAGCCCGCAGCTTTGGCTGAATATCATCGAGCCAGCAATTCCGCTGCTGCGCTGCCAGTTCGGCCACTGCGCGCCGAATAGCAATTAGCTGCTCCGATGGCGTGAGGCCATCGGGCGAACGGCCAACTACCCGGGCCGCAATTTGCTGTTTAATCCCCGCCACGCG